>PMYA01000094.1 GCA_003170935.1 Methanobacteriota archaeon | reverse complement strand
CCGGGACGTTCTCGAGAGGCAGTGTGGGGGCGCCGTGCGATACAAATAAAGTGGGCAGTACGTCTGCAGACATAGCTCTTCCTCAAAGCCTCATACTCTTGATTAAACAATCAAGCGTTTCTGGCACAATGGAACCACAAAAGTGGTCTCTCTTTCCTTAAGTACGTGTAGCGGTAACGTCAAATTTCGTCATTAATCCAAAACAGGGCCCCTTACATAAGACCAATCTGTTTCATGAGCCCGACCAAATCGTAGAAGAGCTTCTCTTGAACGATCTCACCTTTATCATTCCAGTGGGCGACCGTGCAAAACTCGACTTCAAATTTCTTGTTTGTGGGTTGAATGTCCTTTCCGTCAGGTCCGGGCATAGGGCCAGTCATCGTCCCGGTGAAAATGGATATCGAACACGTCCAGTCGCCCTCACCAAAGAGCACCTGATATGGGCGGTTCCCCACACGGTTGTCGGGAAAGGTCTTGAAGAATTGCTCAGCCTCTTCTTGGTGTGCATGTTGTCCTTTCGTCGGGTCGGATTGCCCCGGCCAGTACACGGCAACTTCTTCGTGATGACGTTTATTGAACGTGTCCCAGTCTTGGCTGTTCCATGCGTCATCCAACGTTGTCATTAATTGCTTGTTTTCTTCGACGGTCATCTAAAAAACCCTCCATAACACTGTTATATGTACCTAGGTAAATAGAAGCTATATAGGTATCCTCTGTTCTTGCAGTTCTTAGTCTAACTGAGG
This sequence comes from Methanobacteriota archaeon, assembly GCA_003170935.1. GTDB lineage: Archaea > Halobacteriota > Bog-38 > Methanoflorentales > Methanoflorentaceae > Methanoflorens. The sequence goes on along the minus strand of PMYA01000094.1, from coordinate 7,798 downwards.
GTTGAGTTATATACGGTGAGCTGGCTTATTCAAAACACTACTTTTATACTCCGCTACACTTCAATTAGAACTCACTAAAAAAGAGGTGGAACAATGACAGAAGACGATAAGAACGAAACCATAAAGTGCACTATCTCGTGCCCTGAGTGTGGTGCTGAGATGGTCTGCACGCACGAAGACCCAAAACACGAAGACAAGCACAGGTGTGCAAAAGGCCACGAGTGGGCCTGAAGAAAGTTGTACTGGAAGGATAGGCCTTCCTTCCTTCTTTTTTCGCACTCTCAACTCTTCTTTCTGTGCTGAGGCTGAACAGATAGTAAATAACTTACAAAAAAGACCATAAGACGCTGCATTTTCCTCAATCGCCTTTTATGCAGAAGTAGTAGCCGCTGAGTTTGTTTTCAATAAATACCGGACAGCTACTGCACACACATCCTTTCAGTGCCTTTATTTAAGTCGCGCATCGCTCACGCTTTGTCCTCGATAGGCACTGCCGATCGCAGTAACGACGTGCGAAAACCAGTCGTGATGCATTACTTTTTGACAAACATACCTTCTCGATACTCTTGAAAAGCTATGTCAAGTTCTTCCTGCGTATTCATAACGATTGGGCCAGCCCACGCAACGGGTTCGCCGATGGGTTGTCCAGTGACGAGGATAAAGTGTGCCCCTTCGTTTTTGGTGCTCACTACTATCTCATCCCCCTCACGCTCGTACAAGATTACACTTTCGGGACCGTGCACGGTGCCTAGCGGGTCCCGCTGTAACGCGCCTCTACTGCTGGTGTTAGACGGCGGCACTGAGCCCTCATCAAAATGAGCGGCTCCTTCGAGCACGTAAGCGAGTGCCGTATGGCCGTCTGTCACGCGGTGCTGGAAACGGGAATGCGGGGGCACGGTGATGTCGAGATATTCTGGCTCAGCGATTATGTCCTGAACTGGCCCGCGAATCCCCTCCACTGTGCCGCAGATCACTTTTACGCGAGCACCGGAATCGAGAACGACTTCCGGGATGTCTCCAGCTTTGATCCCCCGATAACGGGGTGCCATCATCTTATGGGAGCGAGGGAGGTTGGTCCATAACTGCAAGCCCCACAGGCGACCGTCTGCCCCGCCTTTCGGCATCTCCTGGTGGATTATTCCGCTACCGGCGGTCATCCACTGCATGTCGCCAGTGCCGATAGTCCCCTGATTCCCCATGCTATCGCCGTGTGCGACGGTCCCTTCCAGAACATAGGTCACGGTTTCCATTCCTCGGTGCGGGTGCCATGGAAACCCGGGCAGATATTCTGACGGAGTGTGACTATGGAAGTCATCCAGCAGAAGGAACGGATCGAGTTCCGGGGATGACCCTTGAAAGCCAATCGCCCGCTTCAAATGGACTCTCGCCCCTTCTATGGTCGGAACGCTCTTCCAACTCCTTGCAACACTTCTGGTTCGGCTCATGTAAACATTACTCCGTTCTGATGAATAAATCTCAAGACTATTAAGCGGTTGTTGTCATTGCACCGCATTCGACGGGCACATACATCCATCTGTTGCAGCTGGGTCGGTAAGCACAGAGGTGCGGCACTCCCCCTATTTTGCTCACGGTGAATAAAGTACCTTTATAGAGGGTGTTGAGAGACTATCGGAAAGAGGCGATAAGTATCTCATGGCAAGTATTCTCATAACGGGCTGCAGAGGCGGTATAGGACTCGATGTGGCGTGCCGGCTAGTTAAACGAGGGCACAGGGTCTACGCGACCGTTCATCGCGAGGCCTCTATCAACGATGTGCGAACTGTTCTTACGTCGTTTGGCGACAACTTTGCGGTGGATAAACTCGACGTGACTGATGCCACCGATGTCAAGAAGGTGGATGATTGGGACATTGACGTCTTAATCAACAACGCCGCAATCGGAGATTCTGGGCCTTTGGCAGAAATCGACCCTCAACGAGTCAAGGCCGTGTTTGAGACAAACGTTTTCTCAACGTTGCTAGTAACGCAAAAGGTCGTGCAGAAGCTGATCGCAAATGGTGAGGGTAGGATTATCTTTATGGGTTCTATGGCAGGAGTTATTCCTACCCCATTTTACGCGCCGTATGCGATGACAAAGTTTGCACTCGAAAGCGTCGCGTTCTCGTTACGCACGGAACTGAAGCCATTTGGCATCTCAGTCATCATCGTCAATCCCGGAACATACAACACAGGTTTCAATGAGTGGTTCATGCAGCGGAAATATGAGTGGATGAACGCTCAGAGTCTTTACAAAGATCACATGGCATACGTGCGTCAAGAAGAAGAGCGGATCATAAAACGCGAGTTACAAAGCACTGCAAGCATCGCAAAACAAGTCGTAAAAGCGGTCGAAGCCCAGCGGCCTAAGCGCAGGTATGTCGCACCAAAATGGGAATGGATTGCTCTCCCCCTATTTCGTAGGTTTGGTTAAGCTCTATTATCAACGTTTAAGACCTACCTGAAACTCTTTTGATTAAATATTAACATTGCCTGTCTCAAAGGAGATCTATCCTGGGCCCTATAAAGAGCAATTCCGTATTCTTTCATTTTGAGCCGTTCTGAGAACTTTGGCTTGATTTCTTGATTTGTTCAAGTCGCCATTTGAAAATCATTTCTGCTTCAGCAACGACGCTGATTGTAGTGGTCCCTATAGTGGCTTCGTCTTCAGACTCTTACTCGCCGTAAGGGGGGTGTCGTCATCTTACCTGCAGTACGGCGATAATGGCGGCAAGCAAAATGATGATAGTAGCAAGGTAATAAGTGCATCCGTTAGTGTGGCCCTTTATCTCACATCTGCTAGTTTTGGGTTATGGATTTCAGGCTGCAGAAAAAATCTTCGCAACTCCTGCGCGACGCGTTCCGGCTTGCCGCCGTCGAGTGCCGCTCCGTGGCTAAGGCCTTGTAATTCAACGCGCTCTACGTTTGGCAAGACTCGACTCAATGCGTCGAGAGTATGTTTTAAAAAAGAAGGGCTTTCACTGCCGCCGAGCAATAACACTTCTGCGCGCACCGCTTTAAAGTGTTCAAGCGTTCCTTTCATTCAACAACGAGCTGATAATCAAAGTGAAATGTTGGAATCAGCTCCTTTAACAGCACATCGTCGCCTTTGATGTTCTTCGCATCATTCCGCATGAACCATGTGTAAAATCTTGCCAATAAGAAGCGCGGCAAGATTGCTATCAAAAATTGTATTGATCCGGGTAAAAAAAATTTCCCAAAATCTTTTGTGAGAGTAACGCTTGCCTCTGCCACCTTGCCTTCCGCAATCTCCTGGTTAAAACGTGGCATGAAGGATAATATCGTCAAAATCGAATTGTCGATGTCAAGGGGCAGCTCAAATAGAGCGGCTTTGTGGATCGATGGTAAGTTAAGCGCAGCCTGCAGCGCGATGAGGGCGCCGGTGCTCAGCCCGAATACGTTGTGAGCATCGGTTCTTTTGAGGATCGCATCCAGGTCTTCAACTTCTTTTTGGATGCCGTAGTTGTCGCCAAATGGCCCGCTCAAACCACGGCCGCGGCGATCTGGAATATAGACTGTGAACGTATCGGACAGAAGAGCACCAAGCTTCATGTAGCTCTGCGAGGCACTAGCGCCTCCATGAACGAGAATAATTCCAGGGCCACTGCCCAGCTGACGATAACCAATAATGGTTCCGTCACTGGAGGTCACTGAACTGGTCGTGTATGTTTGACTTTTATTATCCATTAACTCCTCGTTATTTGTCTCACAATTACTTCAATCATCCGTCACTCCTCGTATTAAAAAAGAAGGCGAGCAGGCAGTTTAGGAACAGAAAATCAACAATTTTTTCGCACTCTTGATCTATCTTGAGAACACCGCCATGCTACTTCTCCACATGGTGACCGCAAATGACCAAAGAAGATGCATAGATATTTGCCAAGCGTGAAGATTCGTACCGGTTGCTGCGAAGTGTTAAATCGAAGCGCACAAGAGAGAGGGCTACATGACGTTTGCAATTGATGCGAAAGGGCTTGAAAAGGTTTACAAAGGCAACGTCGCAGCGCTAGCCGGCGTCGACCTGGAAGTCAAGGCCGGGGACATCTTCGCATTGCTTGGACCCAACGGCGCGGGCAAAACGACGCTCATGCGCATTTTGACAACCCAGTTCAAACCAACGTCCGGTGAAGCGCACATTTTCGGGCTGGACGTCGTTCGAGAAGGCGGCGAGGTCAGAAAAGTGGTAGGCTACGTCCCCCAAGAGACGAGCGTCTGGAGCGATATTAACGGCTATGAGAACCTCCTCATCTACGCTAAGATATACGGCCTCCCATCACAGTCACGAAAGGAGGTTATCTATGACATGCTCGAGAGCATGGGGCTGCGCGCTGCCGCGGAGCAGCTCGTGAAGACCTACTCAGGTGGCATGATCAGGAAGCTCGAGATCGCGTGCGCGATGCTGATTAGGCCCAAGATCCTGTTTCTCGATGAACCAACGCTCGGACTCGATCCCGCCGCCAGAATCGCAGTATGGAAGAAGTTGGCGTCCTTTAAAATGGAGTTTGGCACGACTGTATTTTTCAGCACGCACTACATGGAAGAAGCAAACGCCTACTCAGACGAGGTTGCAATTATCAACATGGGGAAGATGGTCACCTCAGGCACAGCTGAAGAACTTAAGCACTCACTTCGAGGTGAGCTCATCAAAGTCAGCGTGTCCGATCACCACGTCGATGAGCATACGTTAGGTCTGATCCGAGGTCTGAAGCAGGTGAACAGCGTCGTTGTTGCTGACGCCACGCTCATCGTGACCGTTGAGGACGCAGAAACCGCGCTGCCCGGCGTCATGGATGTGCTCAGAAGCGCGGAAATCCCCGTCGTGCGAATCGCGACCACGAAGCCAACGTTGGATGACGTCTTCTTGAGGTATGCGGGAACGACACGCGCGCCCGGCGCTGCCAGCACGACCGAGCGGGTTGAGGAGGAGGCAGGAGGCGATCATCGTGAATGACTCTCTAAGGGTAGTGCTTGCTATGATGGAGCTCGAGCTTCGGAGACTCAGAAATGACCGGACAGAAGTTTATACAAGGGCCGTTCAGCCCGTGTTGTGGTTGGCAGTTTTTGGATTGGTCTTTAGTGAGATACACGCCATACCGACCAACGGAATACCGTACATTGACTACATCACTCCTGGCGTCATGCTGCAGTCAGTCCTATTCGTCGCCGTCTTGTACGGCTTGACGCTCGTGTGGGAGCGGGATACCGGGATCTTAAAAAAGCTTCTTGTAGCACCGGCTTCCCGATATGCGATAGTTATTGGCAGATCCATGTCTTCAGGCGTCAGAGCAATCATCCAGGTATTAATCGTCATACCCGTAGCGCTGCTCCTCGGCGTGAGCTTCATCCCCAACCCTGCCTATTTCGTAGTAGCGCTCGCAATATTATTCGTCATTTCGGGGGGGTTCGCCGCCCTCTCAATCATTGTAGCATCGTTATTGAAAACCAGGGAGCGATTTATGGGCATCGGCCAGGCACTCATCCTGCCGCTCTTCTTTGCTAGCAACGCCCTATACCCGATAGCGTTAATGCCTCACGCCCTCCAAGTCGTCGCCGTTTTTAACCCGCTGACATATGCGGTAGATGCGGTAAGGGGACTGATGATCACTGGTAATCTGGCGCTCCTTCCGCTTGACGTTGCCGTCATAGCGCTCTTTGATATCCTCATGTTTGCAGCGGCTTCCTTGAGCTTCCGGAAGATAATCGAATGATTGACCGATGATTCCCAGACCGATCGGTCGCGCCCATTTTTGTAATCGGCCGCATTAGTCGTCAATTGAGGCTTCATCGGTTAGGAGGATCATGGCCACGAACAAGAAGGGGAGAAAGCTCAACAACTCCGACGAGAAGTGCACAACCCCATTGCGAACGACGAAAGGCCTGATCTAACGTAGAAAGAAGTCGTAGCTCTATGCCCGTGCAGGCTATAAGTCTGCAGCGCTCGCTAACTCCGCCAAGCGCTTGTTGGGGTTNNCAATGCAGCGTCCATATCGTACGTTGCCCCGGGGTTCGGCCCTCGCAGCTCGCCGTCCGCGGCGACTAAGGCATCGCCCGTGACGAGGATCTTGCTTTTATTAAGGTACAGACAGATATGGCCGGGGGTGTGACCCGGGGTGAAAATCACTGTTATTCCCCCACAGTACGGCAGGATCTCCCCATCCGCGACCGCCGTATCGACGCTCGCTTTGGGTGGGTTCGCAAACAGCGCTTCCGCCTGCTGCCGTTGTTCCTCAGGCAGGGACACCAACCTCTTCGACAGACGCGCCTGGTTCATCTTAATCAACGGCTTTCGGCCCTCTATATACGGCTTCTCCTCTTCATGGGACAGCACTTCGACTTTATGAGAAGACTCCAGGATAATATCCGGCAGACCTCCGATATGGTCGATGTCCTGATGGGTGACGATTACCTTGTCAAGCCTGTCGAACGAGACACCTGCCCGAGCCATCGCTTCACGGATCTGTTGCAGCTGGCCGGAGAATCCCGCATCCACCAGCACCACCGTATCGTCATCCCAGGTGAGTGTCGGATGAATGATGTTCTGTCCCGTGAAACTCCTTATTGGTAATTCTAGCATCTCCACGCCATCGGCTAATCTCATCACGTTCCAAGGCTTGCACGAGCCTTAGTTCACCTCCTTTTATGTTTGGAGTATGCTTTCGTTTTTATAACTATCTTGCTTTTGCCCAATGTTCTTGTGAAATCCTCGGATTGATGGGGTGTTTGGGTGGATTAGCCAGTGCTGATTACGGTGTCGCGAACCCAGGCAGGTCCAGAACGGGCCGGCCATCGAAGTTGACCGAATCCCGCATGGAAAAGCTCATCGAAGCGTTACGGTCTGGAGCCTACCGCATCGATGCAAGTCGGACAGCAGGTATTCATTATAACACGCTCCTGGCCTGAGAGAAAAAGGGCGAAGATGAGCAGTCCGGAGAGTATGTAAAGTTTCTGGATGCCCTACGGAAGGCAGAGGCAGAGGCCGTCATAACAAATGTTGAGGTCATCACAAGGGCAGCCCAGGACGGCGATTGGAAAGCGGCCGCGTGGTTTTTAGAACATAAGTATCCGGACAAATGGGCGATGCTCGTTATGCTCTTGATTTACTATCTACGGCCGCTGACCTTTGTGAAGAAGAAGGCCGGACCACGGTTATAGAAGAGGATGTTCGACGTGCTCAACGACTTGCGGAAGTGTCTTTGCTGCGTAGAGAGGTCGTGCGTCTCTCTCCACATCAGAAAGTATTGCTCGAAAGCGTTTACAGCAAAGAAGAGAAGCAGTCTCCTACTGAGGTTTATAGAGAATTTAACAACATCATGCGACTTAGTGGTCGTGAGCAGGTTTCACATAAGACGCTTTCAGCACTCATNNCTGTTAGACGCGCTTAAGGATTTTGTTGTATAAAGGCACAGCATCACAGAAGTATGTGCGCAGCAAACAGCGCTCCTAATATGGCCAAGGCAACCCAGAGCGTTAACTGTGTATAAATCAAAAAGCGCTTCGTTACTATATCCTTGGATATTTCGGGAGTTTCTGGAGTGCTTCGAGTTGTCGCCTCCTCCAATAGGNNGTTTGACTCTCTCCGGTTTGCATGCTCAGCTGTGCGCAATACTTCATCAGCTCCGCATGTGTTTTTTTGCTGACGCTTATGCTGGCTCGTTCTTCTGGCTTCATCCTTATCAGTTGCATAACGTTTGCAACCATTAGACTTTACTTTTTCGTCCGTTATAATGAGTATAATTCATATAATAATAGCGCGTAATTATAATATCAGAGAGAGGGCATAC
>PMYA01000060.1 GCA_003170935.1 Methanobacteriota archaeon | reverse complement strand
CAATATGCCCAGGTGAAACATGCATGAGCCGAAAGTAGCAATAATCGTCCTTAACTGGAATGGGGAACACGACACAATTGAGTGTCTTGAATCGTTGCTGCAGATAACGTATTCAAATTATGAGATAATCGTAGTGGATAATGGCAGTGAGTGCCAGTCAATTGCAACAATTAAAGGTTATGCCGAGGGGAAAATTAATGTAAAATCCCCTTTTTTTTGCTATACGGCAATAAACAAGCCGATGCAGATCGCTGAATTCACGCTCCGCGAATTGCACGCCGCTTCCGAGGTAAATACAACAGACTATGACCTTCCTTCAACTAGAAAATTAACTTTGATCCTAAATGAGAGAAATCTCGGGTTCGCCGAGGGCAATAACGTCGGGATACGGTATGCCATTGAATACCTGCGCCCGACGTATACCCTGCTCTTGAATAATGATACAGTTGTTCATCCCGATTTTCTCTCTTTATTAGTTGAAACTGCTCAATCTGAGGAGATGGTTGGGGCTGTAGGTCCTGCAATCTATCCATATGACGATCCGAGTGGCCTTCAAGAGCTAGGCGGAAAGATCAACATGTGGACTGGTAAGCGCACACGCATCATACGAAACAGCAAACGAAGCCATATAGAGACTCACGTCGACTTCGTTAGTGGAGCCAGCATTTTATTTAACGCTGAGATAGTGGGAAAAGTTGGATTGCTTGATCCCGACTATTTCATGTACGTAGAAGACATCGACTGGTGCTACAGGATAAAAAAGAAGGGGTATTCAATATTGGTTAATCCAAACTCTTCTGTATGGCATAAAGGTTCGATGTCGACGGGGGGCGGTTATCGGGCTTCCGTTCTTTCCTTTTACGTTGTTCGGAGCGGTATATTATTCATGAAAAAGAATGCGGAATTCTACCACATGCCTACATTTATTGCTTTCTCGTTATACTATTTTGCAAAAAGGTTCCTCAAAAATTTGGTAACGGACCCAGAGAAGGCAAAATTGATGATGCGAGGCATAAAAGCGTCTTTTTCAAAAAAGGTCTAATTTAGCCCATTTCTCGACAAGCCCGCTATTCGTTCATACGACTTTCTTTCCTAAGAAACTAGATGTGCCGATGAGATAGAATCCATCTAGAACAAATCTCAAGTAAGTGCTCTCGTTTCGTGCCGCGACAGGCTCATTGGGTATCAAGCAAGATTAATACTCTATTTTATGCAACTACTATATTGTAACTCGTTAGCAGTCATAGCTTCTCGCAACTCGTGTCACGGCTAATTCCACTTTTTAAACTTGTTTAGGCTATTTTTGGATTTTTGCAGCGCTGCGACTTTTGAAGCGCGAGTGAGGTAGCCGTGCCGTCAGTGCGGTAGCACTAACGAGCGGATGGGGCACGCTTCTTCCGCAGTTCTGCTCGTCGACGGGGCGAGGTCGCCTGTTGGGCGATTTTGCCTTTACGAGAAGATTTTGCAGTCTCTCCAGTGAGAGCTCTTTTTTGCTGTGCTCTAGGTATCAGCGAATTTCGGACGGACGAAGTGCAAGCAGAAGTTGTTCATCGTTATTACCCTACAGGAGATCCGCGAAAGCACCATACACGCGAACCCACACAAAGTTTTTAGCGTTTTATGAGACATATGGCAATTTGCAGGCTCCGGTCCAACGAATTCGTGCTAGTGACAAAGCACTGCGATGAGAATAAAGAAAACACAGTTAGGCTGATCATAAGGTACTTTTGGAAGTATTATCTCGGAATCATTTTCAGAGCACTTTCACTTTACCAGCGTTATCTAAGTCTGTACTGAGAATAATATCACGCCGCACGTCGCAGCAAACGGCTACTTGGTTACCCCGCTTGTCGCCATAGGGTTTTTACGAGCGTACGAGGTTGTTGCCATCGCTGTTACCTTACAGAAAACGACCGCATTCATTGCTGTCATATGGGTGATATGCGCAGCATTGAATTTCGGTTTAAATCTTGTGCTGATCGCCTTCTTAGGAATGTGGGACCGGCACTGACCACGCTGCTCGCCTTCGTGCTGGCCTTTGCCATAACTGCACCTATTCTTTACAATTATTTAAGAACGAAATTGATCGTGCGTTTATCCTGAAAAACTTGTTAGCATCTTTGGTAATCGTCTGATTCTGTTCTTCTCGAATCCTGTAGGACCGGTTAACGTGCTCTTGTCGGGCGTGCTTGCTGCTGTTATTTATCTACTCATCTTGTTCGTCCCAAAAGGGATTTACTGGTGGGGCGAGAACAATCTCAAGCGCATATACGTTCACGAGTGTCAAAAAGGCACTGCTGATAAACGTGAGGCTCATAACCCAGATATAAACCGTTGCAGTGCAGTGATAATCGTGCATCGATTACAACACTTTTGTCCATTAATGCACAGCGTTACGACATACAAAAGAGACCCATCCTAACAATCAAGATTATTCTTTTCAGGTCAACAAATAGACATCAGAGCCTGCGTTCGAATAAATCTTATCACCAGCACGCAGACTGGTGTTGGCGACAGGAACGTACAGCTGGGACGCAGCGGTTAACCGTTGTTTTGACACGATCGCAGTGTTATCTATTACGTTCTCATAGCGCGAATAGTAGTAACCCGAGGCGTTGGAAGGCGAATCTGTAATCGGCCTCAACAGGTATGATGGCGGTAGCGTCGGATATAGCAAGGCTGTTGCCAGGCCAAGTCGAAAGACCGAATATTGGTCAGTGGATACCACAGTGTCTGCGCCGTTGTGTGACGTCAGCCAACCAGCAGATGCGAGTTCCTGAGTGTGAACGTACCACGTGTCGTACTGTTGCCCTCGTGAGTTCAGCAAAACAGCCGCCGGCTGGCCAGACAGTTGATAATTGAGACCCGTGTTAGTCACGATGGTCAGAATCAATAACACTACGATAATTGCCTGAACCGGCTCTATCCGTCGACTAAGTGTGCCAAAAAATAATGGTTTTTCGTGGCGTCGGAGGGGTGTCGGCCCAATGCGCCTGAGGGCCGCGCTGAGTAGAGAAAAGGCACGTACGATTGTTGAAGCCCCTAGGGGGATACACGGAAGCAAGATGATGAGCGTGAAAACGAGCACTTGTGTGCTGTTAAGGGCATAACTCAGTGTAGGCGTTACCACTGTGAGGATCCAAAGGATTAGGCAGCCTATCATTAAAAAACGATACTCATCTTCAAATTTCGTCTCTTTGGGTTTGAAGACCGAAAACGCGACCCCCGCAGCGGCAAGCGCAGCGGTCGCGTAATAAGTGAAGATATTCAATATGTCGGCTGGTCCTTGAAGGCCTATTCCGTATATTCTTTGTTCTGCAGGCGAGCGGGCCTCTATACTGGCGAGTTGCAACAAGCTTGTAACCGATTTGCTGAGCACTAGCGTGAAGTCGCTGAAGCTGCCCTGAGTCAACATACCCCACCAGAGAAACACCATAGCAGCTAACATGACGAGCGTAGAAACCCCGAAGATCCACTCTTGCTCGAATCTTTTTGAGGCAGAGCGCTTCCGATGAGAGATGGCCGACATGAGCACGACGCATAGGCCGAGGAACACAAAGAGGTACGAGAAAGTATAGTATGATACTACCATAGATACCAAAAAGGTGACAAAGAGGGCTCGTCGTTTTTGACCGCGTATTTCGTTGTCAAACATGACGAGAATGATTAAAGCGAAGAGCAAGAGACCCATACGCGAGCGCAGACTGGTAACACTGGCTTGTAAAAACGTCAGTTGGAACACGAACAGGAGCGCGCACAGGAAGGCAGAGAAGTTCGTTACATAGCGCTTTGCGATCAAAAAAACCGTAACGGGCAAAATGCATAACAGAATTGGGCCCACAAACTGGTAAGTTGCGAGAGTATTCGTTCCAAGCAGGAAATGGTATACGGTGGTAAGAAAAGTAGTGGTTAGAGAGGAGTAATAAGGACTGCTGAGGCTGAGAGTAAAATATCCGCCGCTTGCCATCTGCTGGACGGCTAAAAACTCCGTGGGAAAATCCCCCCCCATAACGAGTCCCCGCAGCGGCAGTGCGATGACCATCGCAAGACCTATCGCCGATATAGCTGCGACGTACGCCGTCATCGACATATGCGATTTGAAGCGCCACACAAAAATGACGTACGCAGGCACCAGCACGAGCTCGAAGAGGATCACGATATTCGTGTCTGCCGTGTTCATGAGCTTGACCCCAATCACTGTCAACATAGGAAAAGCGAGCGAGACGACCCCAAAGGGCACGAGTTCATTCCAGATACACTTCAGCAAACGTACGTAGCGTTTTGGGTTAAAGCCGAGATTTGTCGCGTTCAACCTGTAGACGAGGAGCACGAGCGCTACAAGGGAAACACTGTAACCCCCCACGAGCGCGAGCGTCGACAGGGGTGTGGTCACGCCCACAGCAGGGCCCACAAAGTTCACGCATAGCCCCAAGAAAATCAGAAATGTAATGCTAAGCCCTACCGACAAAACGAATCGCTTCGACGCATTAAGTCGGGGCAGTTTCAGCGCACTTAAAAGTAAAAAACCCGGAACAGTTGAGAAGTAAAAAAAAGCGAGCAGCGGCCTTAAGAATGGGACATTAAGCAATATTACACCATCGACGAGTAGGAGCGAGCATAACGCCGCAATCAGCCATTCTCCTTGCTTCGATCTCTTCATTCAGTCTCCCAAAAATAGTTTACAGAGCGTTTGAGGCGGGGCTTTTCAATCTTTCGCCGGGAGGGTGGAAGGAAACCCGTGCGTCGACCCGTGCTTTTGCATTTGCAGCAATTCGTGCAAGCTCCTCGTCAGATAGAACAAGCGATTTCATCACAACTTCAGCAATACATCTGCTTTGCCTTTCGCGAGAAGTAAGCCGGTCTGTCCTTCTTTTATGACGTATTGAACTCCTCTTACAGGAGTACCAAGCACGGAAATACGGCACGCCTTGGCTTCTAAGAGCTTAATCGGCATAGCATCTTTATGCGTGAAGACGAAAGCTGCGCACGTTTAGGCGCCCGGGGGCCTTCACCGACCCGTCTAGTAACCGTTACATCTGTGCCTTGACGGTGATTCGTGCACACTCATCGGCGGCCCATTTCATAAGGGCGCCCGTGTGACCAATGAGAGATGCAACAACCGCAGTTTCCCGTGCGATGCAGCGCCACCCTCACGAAGTCATCCGTACCCTTCCCTATTGTAATTTCCATACGAAGATCGACGAGTCTAACAGTATATAATGCAATCGACAGAAGCAATGTTGAGAGAATATTATTATCCTGGTGCGTATTCATCAGATAGGTTCCAAAGATAGCAAAAATGGAAAGAGCGCGACGAGAAAGAGAATGCAAGACGCAAGATGCCACGTGATGATGATGTGCTTTTGCGTGGCTCGAGTAGATCTCTAACAAGACGCCGTACCCGTCCGCGAGCCAGAAAAGGGTATCAGGATATATACGCTCGCAGAACCTTCTGGAGTCAACGTCCTCCCGCCTTTACACATTGCATCAGCAGTGCTTGATAGAGTGTTCTCAGCCCGGAGAGCGCGGCGATCAACGCGCTTCGGGTTTCTTCATCTTCGTCTTATGACACAAAGTTTCAATTGATTTCAATCCCGCCGTGCGGGTATGATTTGATCCCCGCAAGGTTTGACAAGAACGTGCAGCTTTTAGTCTGATCGATTTGCCGGCTTTAGTGAGCCGCTCGGTTGTCACGACGAACCGAATCAGGAAGTTTCGAGGTTCAATCTATTCAACACGTCTGAAATGCTTTTTGCTGAATGCCCTCATCCGGTTGCCATGAGAAATTCAAAACGTTCTTTTTTGCTTGATATCAAATGCGACTGTTGAAGACAAGTAAAATCAATCTTAATCGCTGCATTCGAATATTTATTGCATAAGAATCTTCCGGTAACTTTTGAAGCTTGACTCTGCAAGACCAGAGAGCTTTCCTACTGTCCCTTCCACCGATTAAATATGGTTTCTATACGTGTCGTCGCGCACCCCGCAAGGCTAGCGACAAGGTTTTTCGCGGAAAGTAGTCTCGGACTTGTCGGTCTGCCTCTATGAGCGAATTCTAGAACAGCAGTGAAACAAGTGCAAAGACATCGCACGTGGTCAGAATTCGGG
>PMYA01000129.1 GCA_003170935.1 Methanobacteriota archaeon | reverse complement strand
ATTTAGAAGCAATATTAAGCGATGAGATTATTCCGCACGCTAACCGTACCCTTTTTTTCCCGTCAACTGCATATAACCTTATCTTAGACGTGCTGAAACTACTTGCTCAGCTAAGCAAACCCTTATACACAGTCACTGTCATAAAATCATTAAGGAGAACTCATCATGTGCACCGTCGGTGGTCCGTTTGGAAATGAGGACATAAAAAGACTCGAACCACAGCACTACGCCTGTAACGAGTGCGGTTCGAAATTCAAGGGCATCGGTAAAAACCCGATGTGTCCGTCGTGCCAATCGGAGGACATAACAGAGCTTGAAGACTAACCTTATGTGTTGATCCCAAATTAACCCTTTTTCTTATCATGGATAACGGATCAACGAGAGTGGGTAGCATGGAAAAGCATGTGCCGCTCGACACTGACGAGATCTTGTTTATACGCAGTACTGACGGTGTGATCGGCGTAGTTAAGTCAGGATGCGTTCAGCAGCTCTTTATTGAGACGTTTGAAGATGAGATCGTTATGGCGATAAGCGCCGAAGATCTTCTTGTTGCATCTGGTTTTAGCAACGATGGCATCACCACCAAAGCAATTGTCTGCACGCTCTCTCTTATCCGCGACGCCGGTTCACCTCTTATTGTGCTTCCAAAAGATCATCCTGCATCGTCACGGCTACGAGTAGTAGCGTCTGTGGGAAAGCGCACGGTCGTGCGCTGCGACATCGAGAGAGGAACACATCCCGAACAGGATGTCCTTTGCGGTCCTGCAGGACTGAACGGGCTTGAAATTGTTGCTGCAAAAGGGGCCGTTGTGCTTCGCGGTGGCAATTCGTTGATAATTGAACGCAAGCCGTTTCGATAGTTGTAAAAACGTCTTAGTGTTAACAATGCAGCTCGAGTTAAGCGAACCTGTTGATTGTGTTGCAGATTTTACGTACGATTTTTACTGGCAGCATCGGGGCGCTAAGTTAAAACCTGACGACCCAATTCCACATCAAGAGGGGAGTAATTACACTTATCGCGACGTCATTGAGGCTTTAAAACGAAAAGAGGACATATTTATTCTTGGAGACGTTGGCCATCGATTTTGTTCTAGTTTTGGCGTTGATTTGCGTTTTTTTTCGGGCAGTGGAGGCAAAATCCCCGTTGGTAACATCATAGTTGAGGGGGACGTTGACACCCGCATGGGAATAAGTATGGTCTCGGGAGCGATATACGTGGCCGGGGCCGTAAAGCCACCGATCGGTAACGTCGTTGAAGTCGCGTCTGATCGAACTGGGTATCAGAAATATCGATCGATCACTGATGTGGTTTGCAACGGGCTTGGGGACGACACACTTGCCCCCCCTAACGTTCTTTCAAACACGCAACTCCACTTATCTGACGCGATCGTGCGCGATACCGTTGGCGCACGTTGTGCGTGTGATGCGCAGATCTGCGTTGCTGGAGACGTTGACCTTAGTACCGGTATTCTCATGAAGCGAGGGACGGTTATCGTAACAGGCAATGCAGGCATGAACTCAGGCGCTCTTCTGAACGGGGGCACAGTGATCATACGTGGAAATGCGGAGGCATTTGCAGGAATCGATATGAAATCGGGCGTTCTCGTCGTTGGCGGCACGCCTCGAGGATACCTTGGAGCTAATAAGCGAGGGGGCACGATCTACGCACGCGGCGCAAAGGCGTTACCGCCTGCGAAGGCGTTCGCCGTTAATCGAGATGAGATGGCTCTTTTGTCGAAGCACCTTGGGATCGGTCAGCTCCAAGCAATGATGTTTAAGAAGTTTGTTTAGTTCGGCGAGATTTAAGCGGTCGCTCTAAGCAAGTTTAAAGAATGAGTTATGCAATAAAGACGTGCATGGATCGCGAACAATATCTCGCAGCGATAACGAAGGCAGCGCCACGCATGGGACGTTTCTTAAACCCCGACAAAGAATTTGTAAACGCTTTGGTTGACGGGATACTTACGAACAAGGAGCGCTATGGGTACCATAACTGTCCATGTCGTATGGCAGCAAACGACAAGGCATTAGATAAGGATATTATCTGCCCGTGTGTGTACTGCGACCCAGATGTTGCCGAATTTGGTGCGTGTTACTGTGGATTGTATGTAAGCGCGGAGTACGCTACAGGCACAAAAAAAGTCCCCGAGCATATTCCAGAAAGGCGCCCCACTGATAAGTGGCAGCGCTACTGAACGCACCACAACGACCGCCGACAAGCGACGACATCAGCTCATTAGTCGTAAAAAGCGCAATATGCGGCTTGAGTTAAACGAGGGTGCAGGCCATTTTAGCATTTCAAATTGTTTAAAAGGGCGACAGGCAACGCGCATCTGTAGTAAAAGGTTGGTGCGTTGACTAAATCAACTTAAGGATGCCAAGCTTAGGTTCGTAGCACTTCCCCTCATCCATCAGTTCCTGTACCGCGTCTTCAACGTCGTCTTCTTCTAGCCCTTGACTTTCCAAGATCTCTATTAGGCGGTCGTAAGGTACGCCTGGGCCGCTGTCAAGCTCGTTCATAGTGAGGAGGACACGTTCCTTATTCCTCGCAAGCACATCCGTTGTAGCCGAGGCCTGTTGCTCGTTCGTCAACTCAACCGTCTGTCCGTCTGCATTCTCGTTCGCTTGCACCGTCGAACCCTCAGTCACGGTGCTGCGCGCGACCTGATTCTCCTCGCTTGCAGGCTTAAACCCGTGGGATTCGGCAACTGTATCGATGGCTGATGCGATGATTGGGGGCATTTCGGCCATTACGTCGGATCCGTTATACGAAGGCCATGCACGAATAATCCCGTCTGCGAGCAGTTCATTCACGTTATTGGCAAGGAGAAAGCTTCGAAGTGCTTCCCCCTCTAATGCTGCATTCTGCGCAATTTTCAGCGCCTCCAACCTGTCAAGCGTCCGTTCAGCAGTAGTTATGACCCAGTTGTTGCGGACAGTTTCCGTCGTGTTGCTAATTTCATTTGACCAAATAGATGTGTATGAGGTATCCGCGCGCGTATAAAGGCGTGCTCGTCCAAGGACAGCAACAAATTGAGGCACGTCGGCATTAGCAAGAAATGAGGCCCCTTCGGACTGATATTTTCCCGCATATACCGTGAAGCTCCCCGTCGGATCTGCGACCCGTGCTCGCCAAAGGTCTTCATTCTCGCGAACATTTTCCACTTCGGTGAGCACGCCAACAACAAACAAACGGTTAATCTTGGCACCAGTGGGGGATATGATATAAGTAGGACCGCTTCCACCTTCTTCCTTCAGCTGAAGCGTGGACTTGTTGAACTCATTAGCGAATATACGCCAAGCGGGTTCGAGCACTAGTGCCATCGACCCTCCTGTCGAGTCTTTATGCATCCGATACAAGAAGATGTGTCATCTTTCGTCCTTACGGCGTGTGCAAACAACGCTTTGAGTGTCTGTAAATCCATGTGTGTGTCACCGGCACGAGCCAATTCCAATACAAGATGTCTGCGCGGATGATATATACCCATGTGTTTTCATAAATAGGCTTGTGCAAACCCTTAGCGAGAGCGGCTGGTGAGGTGTCCAAGCGTGCGATTTACGATGAAGCCGCCAATCGACCTTGGACGTACCATGACAATTCAGATTCCAGCTCTTGAGTGGATCTGCAACTCAGATAGCTATTTGCGAACGATTGATAGCGTCACGCAGCAAATCAGCCCCTATCCCGTACAGGGTTCGCTGTCGTCACACCTCGATATGGAGGGCGTGCAGCCTGATGAGATGCGGTGGACACCGCTTCTCGAGCTGCGCAGTCGTGATCCATACATACGCAAGCTTAGAGACTTCTTTCCGGGATTATATTTTATGACGAGGCAGGATCCCTTTCGGTGCCTCATCCTCACTGTCCTTACCCAGAACAAGACCGCCGAGCGCGCTCGGGCGGCTTTTTATGAGCTCGTCCGGCAGTTCGGAACGATCACGCCAGAGACATTGAGCGTTATAAATCCTCACGACATCGTGCCTATACTGTACCGATGTGGCCCACACCGCAAGGCAGATTACATCGTTTCCATAGCGCGCGAGGTCATGCGCCGATGGGAAGGTGACTTGTCGTGGGTTTACGATCCCCCAGATCTTGCTCGGAAGCGTCTCGTCACGCTACCCGGAGTCGGTCCAAAAACCGCTGATTGCGTCCTGCTCTACGCTGGAGGACACGAAGTCGTCCCGATAGACACGCACGTGGAACGAGTTGCCCGCAGACTCGGATTCATCGAGCGCGGCGCATCGCGGCGTGGTCTTGACATCAATGCTAAGGAGATCCATGGGAGCGATAGGTCAAAGAATATCGCTAAAGAGGTGCTTGAAACGGAGCTTCCTCATCCAGGCAGAAGTCACTTACTACTTATCCAGCACGGCTTCGAGTTCTGTCATGCAACCGCTCCCGAGTGTTTCGCATGTCCTATTCGACACGAGTGCCCATCGATCGATAACCGCTATAAAACGACCGCTCCCTAGCTCAAGGGAGTTATAAAGACGGTGTCACCGCTTGTTATACCGTGTTGCTCAGAAAACCCCGCATTTACTTCAAGCACATACCTTATCGGTGCATTCGACGTGTACAAAACGCATGGATCGGTCGTACACGGCGGAACAGATTGGTAAAAATCAAGTACGTGTTTGTCGGTCGTAATAAAAATGATATCGAGTGAAATGCGCATGTTTTTCATCCAAAAGCTCTGTTTTTGTTCCGTTGGAAAGACGAACAGCATTCCGGCATTTTCATTCAAATAGGTTTGATTCATCAGGCCCATTTCGTGCTCTGCAGGCGTATTTGCCGCCTCAGCGTACACCGTCGTCCCTCCAATCGTAACCAAGTAGTGGGTCGTTGTCAACGAATTACCGTCCGCGCTGCTTTTTGTGGCCGCGCTACCTGACATGGTTGTCGATATTGTGCTCGCATTGTCTAACGTGCTGGTAGGTGTCGTAACACACCCGGGCAGGGTGATCGTCACGACCATCGCACACACAAGCAGAATCAACAAGCGTGTTTGTGCCTGCACTAAAACAACCTTATTTTCATAATTTCGCGTAGAACCGCCGTTGCATAGCCTCCTTTAGGGAGGAAAAAGCGCAGGTCGACTCTCACTTGATCGTTGTTAAGCTCGTCAGGCGCCACAGTAAACCCTATATCTACAGGTAACGCCACGTTGCGCATAACGCCCTTTGATGCTAGTCGCGGACAACTTTCGACTTTGAAGGCGTCTAGATTAACCCCCTCCGACATTAGGACCTCTTGTTCGATCTGACCGATGACCCCGTCTGACAGCTCTGTTTCGTACCCTAGAACCGGCATTTGAACTGAGGCACGCCCTACTGCGAGATTTTGGTTCATATCCTTAACGTTCTTAGGAACGACCGTTCTTACGCGCCCTTGATCCGATACCCACACGCGATCACCATCAAATCCCGAAGAAAGCGGAAACCCACGCGCAAGTCGGCTGCTCACCATCATGTTAAAAAGATATGACTGAAATGAGTGGATAAAAAGCCTTTGCAGGTTCATTGAGAGGGTGCCAAGGGCGCCATCAAAATCATTGGGGTACTTTGCTAAGTGATTCAGCATAGCGCGCTCATAGCGCAACCGAAAGGGCATCCGCTGAAGCGCTTCTTTAAAATCATGAGTATCCGAAACGCGTTGTCGGGCTTCTTTGACGTCCTCAGGTTCATCGGGAAAAGGCTTTCCTATATACATCATAACCGCCTGCTCAAGGTCCCCTTCGACAAGTGCTCGTCCTATGAGGTGATTTACAGGGCGGATTGATCCAAAACGTTGAATCCCAAAGAAATTAGGAACGCCACGCGCGTCGTGTATCTCTTCGACAAAGCTTGCTATGGAACTTGCGATATCGTCTTTGGCGCCTTCAACATTTCGGATAGTGATAGAGAACTCATTACCCTCAAGGTCCCCGAGTTTAATCGGTCTGTCGGATCTCCCAATGGGTTCCACGATCGCGTTTCCTAAGTTAAATGGTGCTTCAAGGTAAATCGAGTCAAGACTCATGCGCTGCGCGGTGATGGCCCGTTTGTCCTTAGTTCCTGCCCAGCTGACTCGTCTCTGGCTAATTCTCAAACGTCGTGACAGGTCGCGCACCAAGTGATGTGTCTCTGTATCGGTCTTTGTGACTTTGACCAGTTGATAGCGTCCGTCTAAAGCGCGGTGCTCTACGTAGACCTCGTTTACTACAAAGTCTTCAGGTTGCTGCCGAATCTGTCCGCCGATGCCGCGCGAAGCTGTCAAATAGACAGACATTCCCACGAAAGAATCGAGGTCTGACACTGTTTCCGTACGAGTCATCGTCATTGGCTTTACAGCAGTTTTAGGTCGCTCGTCACTTTGTCAAGCTCCTCTTCTCTTTCGGGACCTATGCCAAGAGCGGTAACCGTTCCAGGCGGCACTTCAGTAAGCCCGGCATCGACAACAAGTGCCGTGACTAGACCACGCGCCTCTGCTATCGACTTGAGTTCATACAGCTCCTTGAGTGTCGAAACCTTGAGCGCGACTTTTTTTTGCCCCTCATTGTACCATCGACTCTTTGTGATGCGGTCTGAGCGCTCATAGGCAGCGACCGCAGCGTGTGCGAGCTGAACCGCCGCTTTTCCAGATGTCAGCTTCAAGTCCGATCGAATAATAAGGCATTGCTTGTACTCCATATTCCTTCCTTCACGCGGTAGCTTCACCCGTGAGCTCTGACACGAGAGCCTAAGACTGGTTTAGTATATAAATAGTAAACTCGTATGCGCTTACGAACATGGAGTACGATGTCGTAGTCGTCGGTGCGGGGCCCGCGGGTTCAATGGCCGCAAAATACGCCGCAAAAGCGGGAGCGCGCGTGCTCATGATCGAAGAGCACGAGACCATCGGCCTGCCTGTGCAGTGCGCCGGGCTCATCAGCACCCGAGCATTCGAGGGGTGTGAGCTGGAAACGCTCAACAAGCACGCAATCCGTGGCGCACATATCCATGCACCCAGTGGCCGCGTTTTGAGTGTCGATGGCAAGCGCACTATGGCCTACGTTGTCGACAGAAGCGAACTCGATCGAGCAATGGCGTTAGAAGCTCTCAAATCAGGGGTTGCCTCGCTTGTCAAAACGCGATTCAGCGGTCTGCGACGGGAAGGGACTAAGCTCTTAGTAACAGCGATTAGCCACGGAGAGCCAATTGAGATACAGACGTCTGTGCTCATCGGAGCTGATGGTTTACAAAGCACAGTGGGGAGGCTCGCAGGATTAGACCGCGTGCAATCGGTGCTCACGTGCGCACAAGCAGAAGTTTATACCGATATCGTCAATCCGGATTTCGTTGAGCTCTACGTCGGACAAGATGTGGCCCCTAGCTTCTTCGCTTGGGCGATCCCTACACAATGGGGCACAGTCAGGATCGGACTCTGCTCGTCCGAACGATCAATGGAGCTTCTTAATTCGCTCTTAGGCCGCATTTCTCCGCGCTCTGCGGCCTCATTGGTGCGGTTTTCGGCGGGGGCAATACCGATCGGACCACCTGCGTGTACAGTCACAGACGGTATATTAATCGTCGGAGATGCTGCCGGCCAAGTCAAACCGACAAGCGGGGGCGGGATCTATCCTGGAACGCTGTGCGCAAAAATAGCTGGTACAGTAGCCGGACAAGCGGTGACGCAGGGCGACACTTCAAAGAGCGCTCTCAAGGAGTACGACAGGCAGTGGCGGTCTGAAGTCGGTCGCGAGCTCGTGACCGGGTTGCGCATTCGCGATGGGTTGAACAAGCTCAGCGATGATGAGCTAGACTACGTGATCGAGGCCCTAGACGACGAAAAGATGTTGGACATCATTTCAAGGTACGGTGACATGGACCATCCTTCCATCGTCCTTCGCAAGTTGTTGTTTAGCACGAAAGCGCCACGTTTGTTGAAGCTTATTAAACCAATGATCAAGCTCAGGATTGCCAAAACCAATCAATAGCTTCAGCATAAAAGAGAGGAAGCGCCGTGCGCGGGTGCGACGACAGTTCGCCGTTTCATTGACGTTCTCTATTTAAAGGTTTATCAAAAGCATTATTTCGT
Source organism: Methanobacteriota archaeon (assembly GCA_003170935.1). GTDB lineage: Archaea > Halobacteriota > Bog-38 > Methanoflorentales > Methanoflorentaceae > Methanoflorens. Next base: position 3,598 of record PMYA01000129.1, on the reverse strand, counting down.
AGTAAAAAGAAAAGGTGGCATAATGGACGCACAAGTTGACGTACAAGCAGATAAACCTGAATTCTCCATAAATCTTACACGAGTCGGCGTGACTAACGTTAAGAAGTTGATAAAGGTTACGCGACGTGATAAGCGCCCGATCATCTTAGTCTCTGAGTTCGACTTGTTTGTCGACCTGCCATCAAATCGTAAAGGCGCCAACTTAAGCAGAAACTTTGAAGTCATGGACGAAGCGTTGGACGAGGCATTGAACGCCCCTGTTTACGAAATAGAGCAGTTTTGCGGGGATGTCGCCGAGAAGCTCCTCGATCGACACGAGTATGCATCGCGCGCTGAAGTGCGCATGCGCAGTGAATATATGGTCAAAAGGGAGACCCCAAGCACTGGTATCACGACCCAAGAGATTGCCGAGATCTTCGCGGAGACAACGACGTATCGTACAGGCGACAAGAAACACAAGACACGACGAATGATCGGGGCCGAGGTCGTTGGAATGACCGCGTGTCCCTGCGCCCAAGAGCACGTGCGAGAGTTGGTTGAGAGTCGCTTACGGGAGCTCAACATCCCCCCTACTGACATTGAAGCGTTTCTGCGGGATATCCCGCTTGCTACCCACAACCAGCGAGGACGGGGGACGATCTCTATCGAGGTCGGCAAGGGCTACGAGGTGCCGCTCGATACGATTATCGAAATCATCGAACAGTCGATGAGCTCCAGGATTTACGAACTGCTCAAGCGAACCGACGAAGCTGTCGTCGTTGAAACTGCTCACAAGAATCCTAAGTTCGTCGAGGACTGCGTTCGAGTTATGGCCCACAAAGTCGTCGAGGCATTTCCTTATTTGCCTGACGACTCGATTGTTACCATAAAACAGCTCAACGAAGAAAGTATTCACCGTCATAACGCGTTTGCTGAACGTGTTGCATCGCTCAAGGAACTTCGCCAAGAGCTTGAACTTGAGCATGATGTTGAAGTCAAAGCATTTTGTGAGACTTAAACTGCAAGAGGGGCGTTGATTGGAACCCCCTGACCTTCTTGTGGAAATCGGCTCGATCAACGACCAGATACGTGAGGCTGGACGAGACCGGCTTGAACTTATAGAACGTTTCAATCAAGAACTAAGAGAGCTTATAAAAGACTTTGAAGAAACGCCTGATACTTTTCGAGTATATCGTGACCTCGCCAAACGCCTCGAACGAATCGCTCGCCGCGTCGGAAAAGCGCACGACGACAACTTGCTCGACTACACGGAGCGATTTGATAAAGCTCTTGCTGTGCTCAAGAAACGGCGGTTCGAAACAGCAACAAAAGAGCTAGACCGGATTCCAGTTTTAGGGCTTTTGACAAAGCAACGTACGCTGTTTGACGAATACAAGAAGAGTTATACCGAATTACGCGCTCGCTGTGAAAGTCTTGAATCGGAGATCCGAGAGAAGACTGCGTACTATACGTCTTTGCAGAAAATTGACGTCACATCACTTGATGAACTTGCCTCTTTAAAAGAAAAAATTGCTTCTTATAACGACAACGTGGGCACATTCTTGGAGGTATACTTCAAAGAGGCCCCCCTCACGGACGTCCTCAAAATAAGCCTTGATGCGAGCTACCACCCTGAGCTGAAATTCCCACAGCCACCGAGCTACGAAAACGCTGAGAGGCTGCTGTCTTTTGCGGTAAGCGAAGGATTAGCTTCGCTACCTCTCTACCGATTTATCGATTATGCCAAGTACTCAGATAGCAAGCTTTGGCACTACGTTGGGGATCCAACAGGATTCAGGCAGGTCTTAGAGCTGAACATCGTCTGGCTCGAGTCACTTGTTGATATCAAGCGGCGCGAAGCTCTCAAGATCTCTCTCGACGAGCCTGACATGTCACTTGCCGTCAAAATTCCTAGGATTATCGCCTTTTTGTCAAAATTAAGCGCGACGATTAACCTACTAACCTCCTTACGGGAAATTCAGAAGCTCGTGACTTCTGGAGACTATGAAAAGATACGTGCTACGACCTTAGTAAATCGGAAACATCTTGAGAAGGTGCAACAAAAAGCGCACATTGCCGATTTAGACGCCTTGCAAGACGAACGCGCAAGCTTAGTCGAAGAACTAAAGGGGCTACAGAACCCGAGAGCTGTCGAACTTACCCTCGCGTAACCACCTAATGTGATTCACGAATAGTTGATCAGTGTAAACAGCGTGTTGCACAGTTCTTTTACACTTTAAAGTCCAAGACGTAAGAGTGCCTAACGGCGGGCCAACGAACTCAAGTTTCGTCCCGGACAACTTTCATATAGTTACGAGCGCTATGTGCGTTACGGTTAGTGATGGATGCAATCTGTGATAACGAAATACATTTTAGCGATTTTTTAAAAACGGCTAGCGAACTCGGCGCGACCGCTGCTCGAGTATTCGACGCGAAGGACGTCGTTGTAGATGAACGGGTCCGACTCAAATGCTGCGTACCGGTCTGTAGGAATTACGGCGTTTCTCTAATGTGCCCCCCTAACGTTATGCCCCTTGATGAGTTTAGGACCGTCCTCGCGCGATTTCAGAAGGCGCTGCTGATCCAGATTGGATATGACGTGCCTGACTGGATGCTTGCGCGAATCCACAAAGCAAAGGATCTTGCAGCTCTCTATAATGATGAGGCATACCTCAAAGGCTGGGACGAGACGTATTTGATAGCTAAGAACACGCTAGAGACGATCGCCGAACGCCTCGAGGCTGTCGCGTTTAAAAAGGGCTTCAAGTACGCCACTGCGTTTTCAGCGGGGAAATGCACTTTGTGTGAAACGTGTGCCGGTGTCGGAAATCGCTGCCGCAACCCGTATAAGGCACGACCATCGATGGAGGCGATGGGAATTGACGTGGGTGAGACCGCGCGCAACGCTGGCTTACCCTTTGAAGAGGCTGCCTCTGATCGAGTCGTATTGAATGCGCTGCTTCTCCTTTGCTAGCGTATAGAGAACAAAAAAAGGATGGTAATGTTATTGCAGGAACCACTCGAGACGTTCACGATTTGTGAAGCAAACTGGAACGACTTTAACGACATCCTTAACTTGCTCAACGCCGTCGATAATGAGTTTGTGCCGTCGCTTACAGAAAGTGAGAATTTACGCGTCAAAATAACACGGATTTTAAACGATAGGCAGCGGGGTTGGATCAAGGCAGTGGACGCTGACATGGTCGTTGGTGGCGTAGCTGTTATCTACAACTACAGACGTCCACAACTCGGTCTTATAGAGACGCTCGCAGTGCTCCCTGAGTTTCGACGCCAAGGTATTGGGATAAGACTGGTACAATTCGCAATGTCAAAGCTTTTCCAAAATGGGATGGATGCATCACTTATCACAACGTGGGAGACTAACAAAGCAGCTCTAGCGATGTATGAAAAGCTTGGGTTCAAGACGATAATGAGAAGCAAAGTAGACGGCTCGTACTTTAAGCTTTTTTTTATGCGTAGTTTTGAAGAACCACCTCGATCGCAGACTCGCTTTTCGCGATTTTGGAATCGTCGTTAATACACGGGACCTGCTGTAATAAATCGAGAAGTAGAACAAAAAAGAGAAGAAAAAAATATCGAAAAATACGGCGACCAACGC
>PMYA01000147.1 GCA_003170935.1 Methanobacteriota archaeon | reverse complement strand
AGTTAATTCCTTTGAGAACCTCGACGTCTCCGAACGTTTTTACCAGGTTCTCAACTTCTATCAAGACGGCCATTACAGCATTGCCTCCTTCGACCCCATGCCGTTATAACGGTTATTCATAATAATGTTTTTTAATATGCCGGGTAAGAGCGTCAAATCCTTAATGACAATATCGGCCGCGTTGTAGAGCGCTGCAGGCCGCTCTTCTTTCTGCTGAACCGTTAATACTCCAAGATCCGCGGCTTTGAGTGCGGCAATATCGTTTATTCCATCACCCACCATTACAACATACCCATATTTATCTTTGAGTTTGTGAACGAGCTCTTCTTTTGCGCTGGGAGTTGCGATACCTAAGACATTAGTATAGGGTATGTGAATGCGATCAGCAAGCGCATAAAGGGTATTTTTTGCGTCACCTGAAGCTACGTATATGTCGCCCCCCGTTCGTTTCAGTTCGTCTACAACTGGAAGGGCTGAGTCGAATAGTTCGCCGCAAGTGGCTAGAACGTAGGGGATCTTGCCTTGCTCGATATCAACGATTGCCGCTGTGCCCGTGAAGTAAGACGCGCTACAACTCTTACTGACCTCGCTTACCACGTCGACCAAGTCCTTGACGTGGCTTCGTTCATCCCGTGCGACGGCGCTTATTATCTTGGCCTTTGCTACAGGGACGTTCGCGCACACGACTACTAGATCAATGTTGTAGCTTTTCAAGAAATCGGCGATTGTAAGGTCAATAGGCACGCCTTCTAAGTCCTTGGGAGCGTCCAACTGAAATACGGCGAGCACGTAGTCATCTCGCGTCCCTACTAAGCTGAGAGAAACTACCTGATACACGAAAGTGCCTTGATCGAGATCCTTCGCTACGCGATATTTCTTTAGAAGCGTACCAGCACAGTCGAATATAACAGCAAAATCTTTCATAGTTGCTAGCCTGCTTTTAGCTGTCTAAAGTGCGTCAGATAACTGTTAAGTCACTAGAAATGCGTGAATAACGAATATGTACAGGGCCCTCAGCAACGAGCGAAATAACGCACTTATTTGCTTCCTTCCTGGGCTAAATCATCAGCAACGATAATAATATCGCCAACGCTTACAATTTTCGACCAAGGAACGATTGTCTCTCCTTTCAGCAAGCCCTTTGAGACGTCTAGTGAAATCTCCTTGTTGTCCCAATTTATCAGAACGTCTTTCACTTTTCCGATATTGACGCCACTAAGCGTCGAAACGTCTTTATGTAATACTCCACGCGTCATGCTGATACCCCTTTGAGTATTGCACGTCGTGTTATGTATAAAAAATGTTGCTTTATATATCTCCGAATCGAGTTAGATTCGCTTAGTTACTTCCCTTCTCAATATATCGATGCACCACACTGACCGCAAGCACGCGCGATAGCTCCGCCGTGCCGTTGAAAAGGTCGCATTTTTACCGCTTTGTGGCGAGGGTAAGTTTCAATCCACAAATAGGCACAACTTTAAGATTTTTGAGCGCTTGGTAAGTAGAGCCCTTACTGGTCAGTTACTGGACCTAACGTCTGATTGGTGTCTTTTCTAGCTTCTCTGTGTCAATAAAACCTTTTTTGCTGTCGACTGGCAGCTCCTGCTCTCTGACACTTAGCGGCGTTGCTTTGTACCAAAAGCTGTTAAAGAGTTCTTTTTCAATAAAAATAAACTCAGAGATGTCCGTTTTAAATGCAGACTTGTAAATCACGTTATCCACGTCGCCAGTGTCGTAAATATAACTCGTTCCAAGCAGCTTATCATCATCTGAAATAAAGATCCCTGCTCCAGTCTCCGATTCAAGATGCCGAATTTCAAAGTATGTAGTAAGCAGACGCGCCTCTTCGATGTTGACGCTCTCAATAGGGGCAAGCAAACGATAGGTGATTTTAGGCATCTCTCTATCTTTAATTAAGTTATAGAGCCGTTTTACTCCCATTCGAGTTTGTATGACATTGAATTCGTTCTTTGACCTATCGAGCATCTCGTAGAAAGCTTTGTAGACGTTCTCTCTCTTTTTAATCACTTGTATCGTCTGCACAACTCGACCTTCTGTTAGCTCTTGCTCTCGGTACCGAAGCTCGATTCCAGAGTGCCACATGTCTTCCATCATCGAGTGCTGAGTCTCTACAAAGCTCTGCGTGTTCGTGTAAATTGAATTATAGAGCTCTGCTCCCTTTTCACTGAATGAGTACAACAACACTTGCATAGCTTGTTGGTCAATGATAACACCTGTGCTATGCACAATTTGAGGAATATGACGGACGTCGGTATATTCGGCGATGTCCTGAGCAGCTTGCAGGTTATCCTTGTTAATTTCAGCCATTATAATGACGCTTATACCTCGCTGCCGCGCGTCTTTTGGGATAAGTGGTGCCAAAACCGGCAAGGCTTCACCTCTAATCCACATGAATATCTCTTTTTGGGCGGTTTTAATCAGCGATTCGAAGTCTTGCACAATCACTTTATAATCGGTAATAACGCGTGTGACCTCAATAGGCTTACCCGTCTCTATCTCTTGTATCCTAAAACGAGCTTCTACTCCTCGTTCCCACAATGTTTGAAAAACAGAGCTCTGTATCTCAATGAATCCGCTATTGTTTGACCACAGCGACGGGGTGAGTTCAACTCTCTCCAACTCGTCCAGATCCTTCTTAACACCGGTGTAAATGGCCTCTTTGCAGTCTGAAATAACGATAGCAATATCGCTTATCATTGGAGCATGCCGTATGTTAAAGCACGTTGAAAGTTGCTTTACTACGTCAACGTTACTTTGAGTTATCGGAAGTAAGATCCTGAGATCCTCGATCTTGCATTTTCCATCATTATCAACAAAATAGTCATACAGTACTTTTTCCCACCGAGGAAGCCAAAATTCTGTCGAGGCAATCCAAAGTCTTTTCTCGGTCGCTTCGAAGGTCTCGAGCCGCCTGCTAATAATATCGTCTTTGTCGTAGAGAATGGAGAAGCCCTCTTCGATCGGACACAATTCGATAGGCAACCCTTGCGCTTTTGCGCGCTCAGCGTCCCACAGCTCCAGTAGTTTATCTCGCGCCTCGCCCAAGTGCTGTAATTTAGTGGCCTCGTTGTCAATGGCAGGGCGGATTAGGGGGGATGGATAAGCTGCTAGAAACGTCTCCGGATTGGTCGATATACGTTTTACGAGTCCTTTTTTTGAAAGTTCCCTCAAGACATCGTTCGCAGTCCGATTGGTGAGATGCAGCGATTCCGTTACTTCGCTAACAGTTTGTCTTCCTGCTCGCAATAGGTGGAGGTATACCTCTCCCGCTTCCTCGTTGAGCCCGAACTCTAATAAAAGAGCTAATATGTCTACCGGCATTTTGTCCTTTAGCACATTCCACTCACCGCTCCTTGCGATGAGCGATCACCCATCTTTACTAATTATCGATATACCGATTTAAAAACAGCAACTGCCGTTGCTTGGGGGTTAGTGGTTAGGCGATTCTTTTTCCTTTGCCCGGTGCAATGTCATAGACTTCTGTTACAGTCATTATTGCACAACCTTTTGCAGACAATTTTTCACTTCGAGTCTTAATCTTCTGTTTCATCATCTCATAGTCAGGCCCTTCAGTGACGTAGTTGGCCACACCCTTGACTTGGTATCCCACATAGCCCTCCCAAGAGGTAAGTGCGACGTTGCTATTCGGCTTCTTCAGATTATTGAGAGTTTTTTGCCAATGGTTGTCACCGATAAGAATAGTTTGGGGCTCTTTTATGATGATGAATTGATTTGGTACGGTATTAGGCACACCGGCATCACTTACCGTTGTGAACACTACGGTTTTTACAGCATTAATGTTGTTGATCACTTCTTCTGGCAGGTTCGTCATAATATGCACCTCCGTTTGTAAACATTAATAGAGCACTTGGCGATAATAAAAACCTTTCTCTGGCTCGGAGGGGGCTGAGTTGCTTCTACACATAGTGAGCCCATATACTAGTCGACTAACGCGCCGCGTCAATGCTAAAGGCGCCGAGATCGCAGTGCGTCGGCTCCGGATTAGCGCGATGGGAAACCGTTGATCAGATTTCTGATCGCGGATTTTGGTTCTACATCAAGTCTGCTTTTAAAAAAGTGCATATTATATCACCTACATATGCTTAGCAGATGACCAGAACTTACGTGCTTGACGCACCCGTGTTTATTTATCACGTTTCAGTCTCTGGCAACTTATACACTGTTCCTGAGGTCACACGCGAGTTGAGAAGCTCTGAAGCTGCAGTAGTCCTGCAAGAGTTTCTAAAAGGGGGCCTGAAAATCGAAGATCCCCTGAAAATCGACGTGGAAATCGTCACGGAAAAGGCTAAGTCTACAGGTGACTATCTCAGGCTGTCTAGAGCTGATATTGACTTACTGGCTAAAGCGCTCGAACTGAGCGGTACACTGGTCACCGATGACTATTCCATTCAGAATGTCGCTACGCTCCTCGGTATTGAGATACAACCGATCCAGCAGGCGCGAATCAAACGTGTGCTCACGTGGAGGCGCAGGTGCGTTGGATGTGGTCGAGTATATGAGTCGGAAGCAATCTGTCCTGTGTGTGGATCTGAAGTGAAAGTTAAGCCGGTAAAGCGGTAAGTGCCGATGGTTGGAGGAGTAAGAACATGAAAGATTTGAACGACCTCATAAGTAACGCGAAGGAACTTCACGAGAAAGGGTTACGTTCGGGCGAGATAGCAGATGAACTAAACATATCACGAGATACCGCTACGTGGCTTCTTACCCGCTCAGAGACCTCGCGAGGACCTGTTCCGAAGGATATATATGTTAACTGGAGTGAGATTGGGCAAAACGCGGAGCGGCTCAGATTCATCTCACTCGCGTTAGCCGATATGATACTGGAAACGGGCAATCCCGACGTCGTCGTTGGAGTCGCGCTAAGTGGTCTGCCTCTTGCGACGCTGGTCGCAGAAGAAATTGAAGCAGAACTTGCGGTGTTCCTCCCAAAAAAGCAGAAGGGATCTGAGAATGAAAGCTTTACGGGATCATTTAGTCAAAATTTTGCCGATATCGCAGGAAAAAGTTGTGCGATAGTAGATGACGTCATCACTACCGGCAGCACCGCAACTGAAATTGTCAAGATCATCAAAGAGATGCAAGCAACGCCGCTCTCAGTAGCCGTTCTTATTAACAAGAAGGGAATCAAGCAAGTCCTTAATGTTCCAATAAGGTCGCTTGTTCGAATCACCATTTTTTGATCGTTTAGATTGTAGGGGTATAATTGACAGTTTCCGAACTCGACGAAATTCGAGCGATTGAGCGCAAGTGGCAGGATCGTTGGTTTTCTGATAAGATATTTGAGCCACAAAGTACTGGATCGAAGAAGTATTTCTTAACGACACCATATCCGTACACGAGCGGACCGCAGCACATAGGCCACACGCGGACGTACAACGTTGCCGACATTCATGCTCGGTTTATGAGAATGAACGGCTACAACGTCTTATGGCCGATGGCGTGGCACATCACGGGGACTCCGATTCTTGCAATCAGCTCGTGTATAGAGCGTTGCGAGGGCGCGACGATAGCACTTTATGAAAACTATGTCCGACTCTACGAAGAAGACGAGTCGCGCGTCGAGGAGATCGTCAACTCATTTGTCAATCCTTGGAATATCGCGAACTACTTTGCAGCCAAGATCATCCCAGATTTCCAGAAAATGGGCTTCTCTATAGACTGGTCTAGGCAGTTTACCACCGGAGATCCGATCTACAACCAGTTCATTCGCTGGCAGTACGAAAAGCTAATGGAACTCGGACTCATCGTCAGCGGGCAGCACCCAATCCTCTATTGCACGATTGATAAAAATGCCGTTGGAGAAGATGATATTGCTGGCGGTGACGTCGATAAGATCTCCATCGATGAGTACATAGGGATCAAGTTCTCTTTCGAAGACGGATATATTGTTACAGCAACGCTGCGCCCTGAAACGGTTTTTGCAGTGACAAATCTCTGGGTGGCTCCGAGCGAGACCTATGTTAAGGCATACGTCGACGGCGAGAAGTGGATCATCTCTCCGGAAAGCGCATCCAAGTTGCGCTATCAGCAGCACGATGTAAACATCATTGAGGAGTTTCGTGGCTCGGCACTGTTGGGGGGACACTGCGTCAGCCCTGTAGGGAGCAAAATACCGATTCTCCCGGCGTCCTTCGTTGATGTTAATTACGGTACGGGAATCGTCATGAGCGTTCCTGCACATGCCCCTTATGACTGGGCAGCTCTTAACGACCTGAGGCAACAGCGGGGTATAAACGCGGATAATGACCTTATTCGGTTAACCAACGATATTGAAGCCATAAAACCAATCTCTCTAATAAAGATTGAGGGATATAGCGATTTTCCAGCCGTTGAACTATGCGAGCGTTTTGACGTTCGATCGCAACGCGACAATGAAACGCTCAGCCGAATAACAAACCTACTCTATAAGGAGGAGTTCTATAATGGCACTCTTAAGCCCATTGCACAACAGTTTGAAGGTAGACTTGTACGCGACGTGAAAGAAGACATCGTCGAGTTTCTGAAGGCGCGAAATGCCGCTTCAACTATTTACGAGACTTCAGCAAAAGGACTCTGTCGATGTGGCGGCAGCGTCGTTGTTGCCATTGAGCCAGACCAATACTTCCTCAACTATGGTGACCCTAAGTGGAAAGCAAAGGCATTTGAACTGTTAGACCAGCTAAAAATCGTGCCGGACGCTTATCGAGCACAATTCGTTCAGACGTTTCACTGGCTCGATAAACGGCCATGTGTCAGACGCAGAGGTCTCGGCACCACATTTCCATTCTCCAAAGACCATTGGATTATAGAGCCACTTTCTGATTCTGTAATTTATATGGCGCTTTATACGATCATAAAGCACCTACGGGAATGCGATCCAGAGCAGCTCACGCCCGCTTTCTTTGATTTTATCTTTCTCGGCAAAGGTGATTTAACGCATGTAAGCCAGCAGACGGGGTTACCTCAGGAAATGCTGAGGGCGGCGCGACACGAGTTTACCTATTGGTACCCCAACGATCATCGACATACCGCCGTCGCCCACATATCTAATCACCTAAGCTTCTTCCTGTTCCATCATGCGATAATCTTTCCTAAGGCGTGCTGGCCAAAGATCGTAACCCTAAACGAGCTTCTGATTCGCGAAGGGGTGAAGATGTCGAAGAGCAGGGGCAACGTAATCCCGATTGCCACCGTCCCAGAGGTCTATAGTGCGGACTTAGTGAGACTCTGTCTAGTTTCCATCGCTGATCTCAATTCAACGGTTGATTGGAGAGAAAATGAAGTCGAGATGGTCAAAAAAAGGCTTCTACGGTTTTGGCACGCGGCAAATAGTGATATCGTGTCGGGACAGCCGCAGTATGACAAGGAGCTCTCATTTCCGAGCAGATGGATCCTGGCAGCGACTAACGCTATGGTGTCAAGAGCTTCTGAAGCGGCTCATCAATTTTCATACAGAAAGTACGTTACAGAAGCGTTTTTTGAGCAGTTAAACCGGGTCGAAGAGTACAGATCTATGGTTTTAGATAGTGGGGAGAGACGTCACGTGCTCTTAGATCTCCTCAATGTTTGGCTTCGCGTGCTCGCTCCTGTTATTCCACATATTGCTGAAGAATTGTGGGAGAGGGTGCACAAAGATGGCTATATTTCGCTGGCCGCATTCCCACAGTATGATAACCTTTATGCTGAAACACTTGTGCAAAAGCGCTTCCTTGATGGGGTAATTGGTGACGTTTCGAACATTCAAGCTGCGATAAAACGGGAAACTGCATCAGTTTTTATATATCTTGCAGCAGCGTGGAAGTACAAACTTTGCGAAGTAGTGTACGGGCTAGATGGTCGTTCGCTAAAACAAATTATGGCGCGAGCCAAGGAAGATCCAGAGCTGCGTACACATCTGAAAGATATAGCTCGGATCGCACCCGGTCTTGTAAAACTGCTCGCTCAGGAACCTGCCGCTGACATCGTGCTAGGCTTTGAGGCCGAGTCAGAGACTCTGCTCGCGACTAAGGAGTATTTGTCTCGAAGATTTGGGAAAGATGTATCCATCTTCGTGGAAAACTCAGATATATACGATCCTGCGAATCGGGCGAGACGAGCACTTCCGGCGAAACCCGCTATCTACGTTGAATAAAATAGACGAAGAGGGGAGAAGAGAAAATTAGCTTTATTGGGCGCTTTTTACCGCTTCTTGAGCCTTTTTTGCGCGCTGTTTTGCAGTGTACCCGGTTGCTTTTTCTAGAAAACAGCGGAACCGCGCATTTGTATCGACTATGAATTCGTCTGGGACGTCTTCCTTAGCTTCTGTTTCGACGAGCAAAGTGTCACTCACGCGTATTGTCAGCTTTTGTAGTGCCCCAAAGCTTAAAACGTATTCTTCGTCGCTTTCTTCGACGTCGACACCAAAGCAATCTTTGAGTGCTTCTAAAATCCGCTTGTGTGCCCCTTTCTTGAACCCACGTTTGAACACATATTCCTGGACGGTAATCACACCCTAGGTTACAATCATGTACGTGCTCTTAAAGCATATTGTTTATAAGTCCTTTGGATCGAAGCAGCAAACCGGATACCAGCATCAGGCGCTCAAGGGATGCCGGTCGAATGGGTCGATAAAGTATTTACTGTGTAACGGGTTATTGTTTAAGAAGTGGCAATTGCGGATGCTGATAATATGAAAGACGGAGCGACTGATAACGAATATATAAAGTTGATCATTGAAGAAGGGGTGAGCTCAAAAAATCCGGTGATCCTCGAGGGGTTCCCTGGCATCGGACTTGTTGGTAACATCGTGGCTACACAAATAGCATCAGAGCTCAAAATGAAGCAGATTGGCACCATCGAGTCTCGCCTGTTTCCGCCCATTACGGTGCTTTATGAAGGAATCGTGCACGCCCCTGTCAGAATATACGAAGACACTCAAAATGAGTTTATCGTAGTGCTTTCGGATATCCTCATTCATCCGATGACAGCGTACGATATCGGGAAAGCGATTACTAGCTGGGCCCAGAGCCTGAACGCGAGACTTAACATACCGATTGCCGGCATTGCTACGATGCGCGAGCAGCGCACGGTTTTTGCGGCAGCAACCGGCGCCGAACAACTCAATCTCGTAAAAGATAAAACCGAAACGTTAGTCACCGGAAGTATTTCAGGAATTGCGGGCAGTTTAATGAATGAGAGTTACATAAGCAAGCTTCCGGCGCTTTGTCTCTTGGGCGAAACCCAGGGACCGACCCCCGATCCTCGTGCAGCAGCTCGAGTAATTGACGTTATTAACGATTTATTGAAGTTAAATATCAGTACTCAGAAGCTCGTTGAGGAGGCAGATCAGATCGAAACTGAGCTACACAAGCTTGCAGAACAGGTCCAAGGGGCAGAACAAGTAGAAACAAAAGGTCCAACACAGGTTATGTATGGGTGAGCAAATGAGACATTTAGCTTTGACCGGTATATCTAAAGAATCAATTAATGATCTCGCCAAAAAGCGCGTTAGGACGTTTGAATTGCGCAGCGCTCACAATATCCCCATTGTTTTTGAAGCTCACGTTGGTGACGAATTATTTGTGACTGACGCTAGCCGCCAAGATGTTGCGATCGGTACGACTGGTGTGCTGGCGCGCTTGCGCGATAAAACCATCACAATGCAAAAAGTTAGACACCGCGTTGGCGATTTCTATGAAGAACGCGAACTCATGTCAGCCCGTGTTCAGCTTGAACTGCGCGAGCCGACATGTCGATTGCGCGCGATTGAGGATGAGGGGCCAGGAAAGATCTTGGCAGTGGAGACCTCCGAAGTATGCCACTATGAAGGTCGCTGACATCATCTCAGCTTAAAACGGCCAGTTCTACATAAGCTAAGGTAGCAGTAGCTCTTTGTGATGTTTGAGGTGAAGTCGTCAGCGTCGAGAGCTTCTACTAGCATTTGCTCGATCCTCTTAAAATAACGTTAAACGGCCGGAGTTGCTAAAATGCATCAGCGTTGCTTAATCGCTTTTTTAAGACACTATAAGTATGAGTTACGAGTATGTGAAATTACGGGCCCGTGGCTTAGTCAGGATATAGCACCGGCCTTCTAAGCCGGTGGTCGAGGGTTCAAATCCCCCCGGGTCCGCCTTTTTGCCCTCGCACTTATAACACGTGATGAAATGTTTTTCGATCGCCGAAATCTAAATACGGGCTTGTTGGCCCAATGCAGCACGTAGACAACTTATCGTTCTAGCGTATTCCGTTTCACATCGTCTTCGCTTTTATGCGACCAAAAAATGTGACTTCATTTTTGGGCGAAAAACCGCAAAGACTAAGCTTCAAGTCGATAAACGGCCGCTATAGCGCTGGGGCGCAGACAGCGTCGGGCTAAAGGAGTAATTATGATCTTCACTGCTGACGAAATACTCGAAACCCTCGATATGATTCTTTACGAGCATCTCGATATACGGACGGTTACCGTAGGCGTGAACTTGACGGGGTGCGTACGGGACGATCCTGAACGAATGGCCAAGGCCGTACACGACAAGATTGTGTCCACAGCGAGCAATCTGTGCTTAGAAGCCGATCGCGCGGAAGCACGTTATTCCTTGCCTATTGTTAACAAACGTGTCTCGGTAACTCCTATTGGCTCTTTAATCGACGTCCACCCACAAGCTGGTCCACTGATTGCATCTGCGATGGATCAAGCTGCGAATGAATTAGGTGTTGACTTTATCGGTGGGTATTCAGCTCTCGTACAAAAAGGCTTTACAGTTGGGACTGAGGCACTTGTTGATTCGATCCCACAGGCACTAAGCACGACTGAAAAAGTATGTGCCTCTGTAAACATAGCAACCACCAACGCGGGCATCAATATCGAGGCGGCGCTTAAAATGGGACAGACCATCAAAGAACTGGCCCGTATCGATCCTCGGCTCTGTACACGTCTGGTTACTTTTGCTAACGCACCACCGGACAATCCTTTCATGGCAGGTGCATTTCACGGTCCGGGCGAACCAGAATCGGTCCTGAACGTGGGCATATCAGGTCCTGGCGTCATTAGAGCGATAGTTGAGAGCATGGGGGATTGTGACCTCAGTGAGCTTGCTGAGGTCGTTAAACGAGCCGCGTTCAAGATCACACGTGTTGGCGAATTAGTGGGTAAGGAGATAGCGGCGCGATTGGGTGTGGATTTTGGGATAGTTGACCTCTCGTTAGCACCCACCCCCCAGGAAGGGGACTCTGTCGCACAGATCATCGAAGCAATGGGTGTTGAGCGTTGTGGAGCTCCAGGAACGACTGCCGCACTCGCGATGCTCACCGATGCGGTAAAAAAAGGAGGCGCGATGGGCTCATCGCGGGTAGGTGGACTTAGTGGGGCCTTTATACCGGTTAGCGAGGACGCAGGTATGGCCGAAGCTCTTAAGATCGGCGCGATTGGACTGGAAAAACTCGAGGCAATGACTGCCGTGTGTTCGGTTGGTCTCGACATGGTGTGCATACCTTTTGCCACACCTGCCGAGTCGATTGCGGGAATTATTGCAGATGAGTGTGCAATAGGGGTTATCAACAATAAAACGACAGGAGTACGTCTTATTCCCATAGGAAAAGAAGGTGATTGGATTGAGTTCGGTGGACTGCTAGGGGCGGCGCCCGTAGTGCAGCTCAACGCTTTCAGCTCGAAAAAATTCATTCGAAGGGGGGGTTCGATTCCAGCGCCTCTTACGAGCCTAACCAACTGACAAACACATTTTATTCTTCTCGTTTGCCCGTAACGATTCTAGCTATGTCAGTGCTTAAAATAAACTGTTAAACGGGCCCGCTGGGATTTGAACCCAGGTTCTTGGATCTCTCCACAATAGCTCCGAAGTCCAAGAGGATAGTCCACTACCCTACGAGCCCTGCATAGAACAAGGGATTTATGAGTATTGAACTTTACCCGGAAAAATACAAATAAGGGCGTACTCATTAGATTAGCGCACGTATAGTGTTTAAAAGTCAAAACAGCTCGCGCGTTGCTTATAACATATGACCAGCATTGAAACGCGAAGGAAACTCATAGAAATATTGAGGATATTAGATGCGAGTGACGATGCAATCGGAGCACGAACGATTGCTGCCAGCTTGGGCAAGCGAGGGTATCCCATAGGGGAACGGGCGGTACGACACTACTTGGTACTTCTTGACTACAAAGGATTTACTATTAAAATAGGCAATGCCGGCCGGATAATTACTGAGAAAGGTCTTAATGAGCTAAACGAGGCAATTGTTGGAGACCGCGTTGGGTTTTTGATAACCAAGATAGAGGATCTTGTTTACAGAACGAGTTTTGATTTGAAGCAAAGAAACGGGGACATCATCATAAACGTCGCGACCATCGACAAAAATGATTTTGACCGAGCGCTCGAAACAGCCGCAGAGACGATCGACAATGGGTATACGGTGAGCCCTTTCGTTCGCATCGTTGAGGAAGGCGAGAAAGTTGGTTCTGTGTTTGTTCCGTATGGCTCCTTTGGGTTTGTCACGATGTGTAGTATGACAATAAATGGTATGCTAATCAAGCACGGCATCCCATCATCTATTAAATACGGCGGACTGCTTAAAATTAAGGAGGGGATGCCCTCTGAATATACCGATGTGATCTCATATCAAGGGACGTCGCTCGATCCGATTCAAATTTTTGCTTCTAGACAAATGACATCTATTCTGGCAGCTGGACGGCGCGGAGATGGCACAGTGCTAGCTAACACGCAAACGGTGCCTAGCATTGCAGCTGAAAGGACGTTAAAACTTCTGCAGGACGCAAAACGTGCCGGCATTGTTGGGTGGATCGAGAGCCCTCTAGAAGATAATTTTTTAGGAGACAATAGCGGGGACGACGTTATGAAAATCAATATATTTGCTGGCGCAAACCCTATGGCTTCATTACATGAACTGGATATGAAAGTTAAGGTCTATTCTCTCTCCTCCCTCATGGACGCAAAGCTCCTAAATCAACGACTTTAAAGGCCTAGTCGTATCGCTGCACATATTGCGGTATGTATTGTTGCGATTTTCTTTTTTAGTGAATAACTCAAGCCTTTAGAAATATTTATAGTAAAGCGGAACCAGAGTTCCCACTCCAGTAAGAAGAATGAGTTTTCTTATTTAGGCATTATCAAAAGGAGAAATGAGAGGGG
>PMYA01000099.1 GCA_003170935.1 Methanobacteriota archaeon | reverse complement strand
GCGACCGAACTTATCACCATCTATATTCCACCTGACAAGCAGATCTCAGACGTCGTGAGCCAGCTCAAGGACGAGTACGGACAGGCGTCCAACATTAAATCAAAGAGCACGCGGACCAACGTGCAAAGTGCGCTCTCATCAATTCAGTCACGGCTCAAGTATTATCGCTTTCCGCCGGCAAACGGGCTTGTGATTTTTACGGGAACCATCTCACTCGGCGGTGACAAGACAACGATGGAAACGCTCGTCGTCGAGCCCATTGAAACGGTAAAGTCATACCAATACCGCTGCGATTCGACATTCAACCTTGAGCCGCTCAAGGACATGCTTAAAGAGAAGGATGTGTTCGGACTGGTCGTTGTCGACCGAAACGAGGCGACGGTCGGCGTCCTTAACGGCAAACACATTGAACCGGTAAAGCACCTCACGTCCGGAGTGCCCGGCAAGCACACGAAAGGCGGCCAAAGTCAACGACGTTTCGAAAGGCTGCGTCTTATAGCTATCCACGAGTTCTTCAAACGCATCGGCGAGGCCGCCAACAATGAGTTTCTTCAACATCAGGAGCTTAAGGGTGTGCTCATAGGCGGTCCGAGTCCCACCAAAGAGGAGTTTGTCGACGGGGAATACCTCCATCATGAACTACAACAAAAGATTCTCGGGGCTTTTGACGCGTCCTATACCGACGAGTTCGGCCTTTCAGAGCTCGTGGAAAACGGCGCCGAGGTGCTCCAAGAGCTCGATTTAATACGCGAAAAGAACGTGGTAGGGCGCTTCCTCCAAGAGCTAGTGCACGATTCAAACAAAGCGACCTACGGCGAGAAACAGGTACGAAAAGCACTGCAGTTAGGGGCCGTCGATACGCTACTCCTCTCAGAGGCGCTTCGCATCAAGCGGGTGACCAACAGCTGCACGTTGTGCGGGTTCACGCTCGAAGAGACAATCCGAGGGATAAAGGGGGTTGGCGTGTGTCCCAAGTGCGAGGGTGCCATGGAACGCGTCCACGAGGAAGATGTCGTCGACGAGCTTATCCGCAAGGCAAGCGATACGGGAGCCTCGGTCGAGTTTATCTCAACGGATTTCAACGAGGGCGAGCAGCTCATGCGAGCTTTTGGCGGCATTGCAGCCGTCCTACGTTTTGCAATCGACGAACACTAACGGAGACGCAATGTTTCTCACCTTTCGCGAGCAAGTCGAAAAGCTGCTGACAGAAGCGCTCGAAAAGTGCGAGTACCCAAGCGGTGACCTTGCACTGGTCGTTAAACCCGGCTATGCTGACCTTACAAGTATTGTCACGTTTAAACTCGCATCCATCCTTAAACTCCCCCCTCACGAAATCGCGCGCAACGTCGTTCAGCATCTCGGTTCTGACGTTTTGGTGGCGCGAGCTGAAGCTGCCGGACCCTACGTGAATTTCTTTGTGAGTGCCGACTACTTGCATCGCGCGCTCAGCGTCATATTGGAGGAAGATCAAAACTACGGACGGGTTAACGGGGACCACATAGTAATTCTCGAGCACACCTCCGCAAATCCAAACGGGCCCCTCCACATCGGTCACGTGCGAAACTCGGTCATCGGCGACACGCTCATGCGTTGTCTTAAGCAGGCTGGATGCCGCGTCGAGACCCAATATTATGTTAACAATATGGGCCGACAAATCGCGCTTGTCGTCTGGGGCCTTATGAATTTTGAACTCAACGGTGAAATAAAACCAGATCACGCCACAGCCGAAGTCTACATCAAGGCGAACGCCGAAGTAGAGCTCCACCCTACGAAGCTCAACGAGATAAGAGAGCTAATGCAACGCTTTGAAAGCGGCGATCAGGACGTCGCTCGTCTGTTCGAAGACGCAGTCGAGTTCTGCCTGCAAGGCATTAACCAGACCCTCAAGAGCCTCCACGTCTCTCACGACCGTTTCGTATGGGAAAGCGAATTCCTTGACGACTTAGACGGCATCATCGCAGAGCTCCGAGACTATGGCGCAACAGAAAATGACGGGTCAATGCATATCGATCTGTCGTCTTTTGGCATCGGCAAAAACCTTGTCGTTCGACGTTCAGACGGCACGTCGGTGTACGCGACGCGCGACATCGCCTACCATGTCTGGAAAGCTGGAAGATGCAACCGCATGATCGACGTGCTCGGAGCAGACCACAAGCTCAACGCACTCCAAGTGGGGAAAGCGCTCGAACTTCTCAACATAGGCGCTCCTGAAGTCGTGTTTTTTGAGTTTGTCTCCCTTCCAGAAGGCTCAATGAGCACGCGCCGAGGCCACTTCGTGAGCGCTGATGAGGTATTAGAGAAGGTCACAGAGAAAGCGTACGAAGAGGTCGATAAACGGCGCCCAACGTTATCCGTAGAAGAGAAAAGCTCTATAGCGCAAGCTGTAGGCATTGGCGCGACGCGCTATGACTTGCTCAGGGTATCCGCGGACAAACCGATGGTCTTTAACTGGTCCGAAGCCCTTGATTTCGAGCGACAAGGTGGGCCATTTTTACAGTATGCGCACGCGCGCGCAAGCAATATTCTCGTAAAGACTATTTTTGACAATAACTACGACCCTAACCTGCTCACAGACGAATCAGAGATCAAAGTTATCAAACTATGTGCGAAGTTTCCAGCGGTTATCGAAGATATCACGAAGAACTTGAGCGTGAGCGTACTTACTTCATATGCGCGCGAGCTTGCGGAGGCATTTAATCAATTCTATCGATTTATGCCCGTGCTTTCTGCTGAACCCGAAGTGCGCCGCGCTCGATTAGCCCTAGTCGTGAGCGCACGGATTGTTTTGCGAAACGTGCTAAACTGTCTCGGGATTGAACCCGTCGATTCGATGTGAGGACATAAGAGGCCTTTCATGCGACGCAGAAAGTCCAAAACGTCAGCTCCCTTGTCATACCGCGAGACTCTAGCTAAACAAGGCTATCACGCCGTAGGCTGTGGGGGCGCCGTCAAACCATGTCTGTGGCTCAGGAAGTCCTTGCGAAACGAGGGTGCGTGCTACAAGGAGCAATTCTATGGCATTCACGCTCACCGTTGTATCCAAATGACCCCCACACTGCACTGTAATCAACAGTGCCTTCACTGCTGGAGAGCTACGGATCTGGACAATACCGAGAGTTTTGATTTTGATGAACCGCAGAAACTAGTCGATGGCTCTATAGAGGCGCAAAGAAGGCTTATTTCGGGGTATAAGGGCGCTTCAACTACCAACATGCAAAAGCTGCAGGAGGCATACAATCCAAGCCAAGTAGCCATTTCACTCAGCGGTGAGCCCACACTCTACCCATACCTCGATGAGCTTATCGAACGCTATGATCACGAACAAATGACGACCTTCGTCGTGTCAAACGGAAGCCATCCAGAAGTGCTCGAAAAGATCCACCCTACCCAACTGTACGTCTCGTTGAACAGCCCGGACGAAGAACACTTCTACTCAATGTGCAAACCAAAAACACATAAGTTTGAACAGCTACTCGAATCGTTGCATATACTCGCCGATCATCCTTCACGAACGGCGCTGCGCATTACGCTCGCAAACGAGGTTAACACCTTTGGAGAAAGGGGCTATGCAAAGCTCATCGAACTGGCCGAACCTGATTACGTTGAAATCAAGTCGTATATGCACCTCGGTTTCTCCAGAAAACGACTTTCACGGGCCGCTATGATGTCTTACGAGGACGTTGAAGCATTTGCCCAAAACGTTGGCGAACTGGTAGGGTACAAAATCGCTGCAGGATCCCCTATTAGTCGCGTTGTGGTTCTTACTCAAGGTGGATCCATAAAAAAAATTAAAAACGCGTAGTCAAGCGCGTCCATATTAGCAGCTGTAAGCCCAAGGCAAAGGATCAATACTTACGAGACAAAGAAATTATGTCAAAGATAAAGGGAGAAAAAAGCCTCTACGGGTTAATTAACACCCTTAAAGATACTGATCCAGAAGTAAGGTTGAAGGCAGCTGAAAGGCTGGGCCAGCTAAAAGACGAAGTCGCAAGTAATGCTCTCATTGAGGTTCTTCACGACGACCGCTGGTCCGTACGACGTAACGCTGCGTGGGCACTTGGCGAGATCGGGGCAACTAGCGCTATCCCATATCTCATAAGCTCATTCAGTAAGACATGGGAGGGGATCGACGCTTATTGTGCTGAAGCGCTCGTAAAAATTGGTCGCCCTGCAGTAATGCCGTTGCTTCGAATTATAGAAGGCACAGACTTAAACACCAAGTATTGGTCTATCGAAGCACTTGGTGAGATAGGTGACTCGCGAGCCGTTGAGCACCTAATAACGCTTCTTACCGACAAAGACGTTATTGTGCGGTATAGCGCTGCAAAAGCGCTCGGGGCTATGGGTGATAGCAGAGCGTTCGCCCCGCTTACGCAACTACTGCATGATCCGAGTGAGATGGTTAAACAGCAGGCAAAAAAATCCATAAGCAGAGTGCTACCGTCAGAAACTCCACAAAAAGCTGCCTTCGAACCTGGACGTGTGACTAAACTGATTGTTATTATAAAAAACGAAGACGGATCGCTTAAAGAAGTCAATTTTGACTTTTAGATCGCTTATGAGAAAGGCGCTATTTATGTTACCTCAATGTGTTAAGCTCCGTTACTACTTAGCAGACATATTATAGTGAGAGAATACATCCAACCCTAAAGAGTCGCACATTGTAGCGCACCCAAAAAATTCCTATGGATATACTCTTAGCCGAATATGCAACTGTAATGACCCCGAACCTCGCCGAGGAAGGGCATGCGATGTTGCACACCCTAAAAGCAGGCTTCCAAAATCGCGGACACTCAGTACATATGCCACAGCCGCGGAAGGGCGATGCTAACGCGTTTTACACAGAGGTACGGGAACTTACACAAGTATGCGATGCGGGACTTGTCATCGCTCCTGACAAAGTCCTATATGAGTTCACAGCGCTCGTTGAACAACACACAATGAATCTCGGATGTCCAGCAGAGGCGGTCAAAAAAGCGGCAGACAAACTCGCTGCTTCTGAGGTGCTATCACGTGGGTCACTTACCGTTCCTGAAATTAATCCCCCGAAAGGTCCATACATCCTTAAGCCTCGCGACGGCTGTGGCGCAGAGGGAATACGCATCAAAGAAGTACTCGACCCCGATGACATCGACGAAAATACACTAGTCTCCAAGTTTGTCTCGGGGGACCACATAAGCGTGAGCCTTATTGTTGGGATGACAACACTGCCCCTATCGATAAACAAGCAGCACATTCGTATAAACTCGACAATACAGTATTTGGGTAATACAACCCCATATTCCGTTCAGAACTCGAGCGAAGTCATCGATCAAGCTTCGAGAGCCGCGCAGTTATTAGGATGCAAAGGGTATGTAGGCGTCGACATCATCTTAGAGCCCAACGGTATTGTGAATATCGTCGACGTGAATCCGCGCCCTACAACGGCGATCGTTAGCATCGACAAGGTGATCGGAAACGTGGCAGATCTGATTCTTAAAGCTCGATTAGGAAAAAAACTGCCAGTTCTTCTGAAATCACATGGTATACATACGTTCATAAGAACAAATTGCGGCAGCAATTACCCTCTGTGATCCTATGGCCCAAACAATTGGTATCGACATTGGTGGGGCAAATACAAAAGTAGCCTCTGCCAGCGGAACAGCGAGGAGCTTTTACTTTCCGCTGTGGAGGAAAAACGACCTCGCAGGCTTGTTAAGGTGCGTGAAAGATGATTTTAAGCCAGAACGCGTCGGGATCGTTATTACAGGAGAGCTAGCCGACGCTTTTTCGAGTAAGAAGGAAGGGATTTGTTCGATAGTTACAGCAGTAAACTCTGTTTTTTCTAAGCCATACTATCTGAATGTGCGCGGAGAGCTTACCCAAGGTATAAAAGAAAACGCACTTTTGTATGCGGCTTCTAACTGGGCGGCCTCAGCCGCTTTTCTAGCAAAGAGCGTAAAAAACTGTATATTCACAGACGTTGGAAGCACGACGTGCGACGTCATCCCTATACAGAATCGCAGGGCGATCGCCCAAACTAGAGACTTTGAACGATTGAGGCAGCACGAACTGATCTATATGGGCGTGCTCAGAACCAACATCGCCACCATTTTACGTTTTGTAAACTTTAGCGGCAAGAAGTATCGGCTCTCCACTGAACAGTTTTCTATAACAGCAGACGTGCACCACGTGCTTGGCAACATAGATGAGACAGATTACACCTGTGACACACCTGATTCTAAATCACGCGATCTAGATGCATGTTATAAAAGAATCGCGCGAGTCCTGCTTTGCGATGTAAACGAGCTTGGCAAGGAAAACACTCACGAGGTTGCCAAGCAGGTGGAACGCGCTCAGATCAACGAGCTTGCCGAAGCACTCGCGTTTCAGGCACAGACGCACGAGTTACAAACGGTCATCGGAGCAGGCCTCGGAGAGTTCCTCATTGCTAAGGCTGCCTTGAAGGTAGGACTTGAATTTCGCCCACTATCTTCACAATATGGACGCGCGCTTACAAGAGTGTTCCCTGCATACGCAGTTGCGCGGTTGATTCAAAACAGATAACTAATTGCATTCAAGTTAGCAGAGCAGGCCTAAACTAAGCGTCCTGGATCTTCGAAGTAGTGTCATTATCTTCATTCTTTTTGGCGTCAACGCTGTGAAAGTTGTTCACACTCAAAGCACTTGTTACGCGTCTATATTGTAACACATAATTGTACTCACGCGACTTTATACCCCCCCTCACACTTTTTTAAATCGAAGTGTTATGACCATTTTAGCAAATGACACAGGATGCTATTATGGGGTCCACTTTGGATGTCTTTGCGGCTCGCGTGATTCTAACTGCCGACGTTGCGCAGAGAGACTCACAAAAGCAGTAAATTACGCACCCTATACATTAGCAAGCACGAGTTACAAACCTAGCACAGAAAATGCGTCGTCTTGACGCAGCCTTGGAAAGTAGATGAAAAGGGGGATGAATAGTAAAAGAGATACTCTGATGTCCAAAGTGTTTTCCACTCCGAGCACTAACCTCGAAATACCGCGTGTAAACGGCACGGAATCGATTGTAAAAATGCTAAACGCGTTCGAACTCAATGAGAAGGGCGTTACGTTCTGGGGCAAAGAGACCGCTTATTGCGCATTTAAGCTGGTAAAAACTGTAGGTGAACTCGTAACGACCATATCGCAGTTAATCAACTCAGCAGAGACGTCTATTCTGTTTGTCGCCCATCCCAGTTTCAACCTCTTTTCAATGGGCGGCTTTGGGGAGCACTTTAGATGTGCAGCTGCACGAGGTGTAAGAGTACGTGGCATCCTTAATATCTACCCAACGAACGTTTTAGTGGCCCGTGAGTACTTCAGTTGTGGTGTAGAACTGAAACACAAAGACCACTACTGTGGAATGACGATGGTCATCGCTGACGGCAAACGAAGCGTTAATCTAATCTACACCTATCTGAAAAGCACCCTTTCTCTGGATGAACAGGTGGCGGCATTATGGAGCGACAGCACAACGCAAGCAGAATTTCTTACAAACGCGTTTGAAATGACCTGGACGCAAGCTATCAACGCAGAAGAGCACATAGATCAACAACTAAAACGGGAGCGCCATGACGAGACCTTTCCCGAACATACAGATAAAACGCTTTCTATCAGGCGACACACGGCTGCGCGACAACCCTCTTTAACGAGAAGCTAGCAACGAGGCCATGCAAGCGAAACAAGCATTGTCACACAGCTTTAAAAACTCAAGAGTTCTATTTTCAAGCAATGGCTAAAGGGACGATTATTGAAAGTGTCAAGGACGCGTTAGCTGTGGGTTCAAATATTATTGAATCTGCAAAGAGTGAGATAGTGTGGCTTCTTCCCCTTTCCATTGTAATTTTTGCTGCCCAATATGGCATCCCCAACAAATCAAAAACTCTGATTGAGCACGGGGGGCACATAAAAAGCATTTTCCACATATCCTCGCAGTATGTCGAGCTAGCACAATCACTCTTAGATATAGGCGAGAACTTACGCCACCTCGATCAGTACGAAGGAGTGTTCTTCCTCGTTGGAGATAAGAAGCAGAGTATAAGCTCCATTCACGTAAATGTCGAAGACCTCTCGCTTGATGATCGGATCGTCGCGTTCTGGAGTGAGGCCCCTACATACGCTGAGTATCTTCTGACACACTTCGATCAGGCGTGGGCACAAGGCGTTGGTGCGCAAGATCGTTTAAACGAGTTACTGGAACAACGCCCTTAAAACTTATAGAGAGGCTTACGTACGAACAACGCCAAAACAGGTTTTTTAGAGGAGTTCGCAAGCGTAAGAATCGTCGACTCCTCCCCTGACAGGAAAGGTCATAGTTTTTATAAGTTTAAGACTAATTTGAGTATTATGGCTGGGAAGATTATTGTTGAAAGCGTCACAGACTCGTTAGCTGTGGGTTCAAATATTATTGAATCTGCAAAGAGTGAGATAGTGTGGCTTCTCCCACCGGAGATGCTAATTTTCGCTTCCCAATTCGGTTTAACGGATAAATGCAAGACGTTGATAGAAAATGGCGGTCGGGTCAGGGGAATTACACGTGTTACAAAGACTTACGCTAAAGTCATAGGAGAGCTCTTGGACATCGGTGAGGAAGTCCGCCACGTTGATCGTTACCAAGGCGCGTTTATGCTCGTCGGAGACAAGAAAGAGAGTATCAGTTCGATCTATCTAGATTTAAAGGCGCTTTCGCTCGATGATCAGTTACGGGCGTTTTGGACCGATAACCTAGCATACGCCGATTATCTGATGTCAACCTTTGAGTTCGAATGGGAAAGTGCAGTTGACGCAAAAAAGATTCTACAAGAGCTGTAGAAAAAATGTTTTGTGGTTTGACCAACAGGCGCAGATGCCTAGTGCCAGTCAGCAGCTTTCGACATTAGTTTTTGAGTAACGTTTACAGGGCAAGTGGTGCGACCATGGACATCGAGGGTGCTTTTATCACCCGTCTCATCGGTTTCGGTCTCAGCGAAAAAGAGGCACAACTTTATCTTCACTTACTCAAGTACGGCCCAAAGACGCCGTCACCGCTCGCTAAATCGCTGAAGACCTATCGAGAGGATGTGCA
>PMYA01000033.1 GCA_003170935.1 Methanobacteriota archaeon | reverse complement strand
AAATACGATTGTCTGGTAATAGGCAATATAATGCAGGCCAGCCTTTCGGACATATGGTTTGGAGATGCTCGTGCTGAAATCTGCAACCAATTCATAAAAGGCGAAGTACCTGAACCATGTCAAGTATGTACGATGTATGAGCCTTATATAAATAGCACTAATACTTCTTTTTTAACAACTGTGTATCGCCGTGTTAGGAATTTAATGCCAAATTAAGCTTATGAACGACTATTAAGTAGTTGTTCTTATTTAATTAACAAGCTTGATAATGCAGCGGTTGATACATAATATGAAGATCCTATGGACAGACAGAAAAGCAATGTGACCCATCATTGCGAACCGCACCTAAGAATGAGCTTATAAGGACACAAAATTACAAGTGATCCCGACAGAGGACGAGGTTCACCTCAATGATAGGCGAGACGCTTCCAGGAGAGATGCTTTTGGATGATATCAGCTATAAAAGGTCGCGCGTTGCGATTGTATCTTATCCGTGGGTATCTAAAGTGCCTTACAAGTTTCTGTCTGAGTTATTGCAGATTCTTGAGCCGATAACTGATCGAATTGTGCTCATCGACGGCAACACCGACCGAATAGAAAATACCTCTGAAAAAGTTGAATTGCGGGACATTGCCACTAGTATGCATGCGGCCAATGACATTCGGCCCGCCTTCTATTCTAAATTATTGTGGCTAATGAGATGTATTAAGGCACAACTGCGAGCAAGCATAGAGCTGGTAAGAATAAGAAGAGAAGTAGACGTTGTTCTCTTCTACCTTGCCTATCCGTTTTACTTGGCGCCTCTGCTCACAGCTAAGCTGTTGCGAAAAAAAGCTGTCGAGGTCGTAACGTATAGCCGCTCAGCAGAAAAGAAATACGTGAATACTTGGATTTTCAGGCTCCAAGACCGAATAATGTTTTCACTACTAGATGGGATATCTCCTGAGTCTAAGGGCGTTTTGAACGCTGTGGATTTAAAAAAACGCGGTGTGGATTTAAAAAAACACGAACACAAAATCTTAACTGAAGGGTCTCGATTCGTAGATACGTCCCGCTTTAGAGTTACGACGAAATTCGAAGATAGAGACCTCGTTGTCGGATACATCGGGAGACTCGATAATGGGAAGGGCATAAAAGAATTGGTAGAAGCAATTCCTCAAATCGCGAAAAATAAGCGTATAAGCTTTCTCATAGGCGGCAGCGGCGAATGCTTGGCTGAAGTGAAGAAAGCGAGCGAGAGAATGGACGCCGAGGAAGCTGTTTCATTGATGGTTCCAGGATGGATAGAAGAAGAGGAGTTACCAATCCTTTTAAATGCACTTCGACTATTCATACTGCCTACACATCGCGGCGAGGGCTTACCGACCATTATATTAGAGGCAATGGCGTGCGGCACGCCTGTTCTAGCAACGCCAGTAGGCGCAATCCCAGATGTGATAATAAACGAAGTGACGGGCTTTTTGCTTGAATCAACCACGCCGGAATGTATAGCGCAACGAACAACAATGATCTTAAACTACACGGAATTGGAAAAAGTGACAGACAATGCGGGGAGCCTTATTAGACTTAAGTTTACGAAAACTGCTGCCACAGAACGATATGACAAGATGCTTAAAGAAGTTCTTGTGGACTTGCAGTGAACTACAGTTTAACCTCAAAAACCGGTTAATCTTTGCTCGCCTCACTCATTCTGATGGGCGTTGTCTTATTGTTTGACAAGGGCAAAAAATGGTTGTCGAGTTACTTGACGATAAAAAGCGGTGGGACCAGTTCGTCGAAACGAGCCCACAGGGATCACTCTTCCACAGGTGGGACTTCTTAAAGACCGTTGAGCGACATTCGAAGTATAAGTTCTTGCCTTATTGTATCTACTCAGGAGAGGAGCTGCGGTGTATACTCCCGTTCTTTGTTGGGCGGGAACGAGGATTAACCGTCATGAAGTCTCCCCTGCCGAACACACAAATTCCGTTTTTAGGTCCCGCGTTTGATCCAAGCGTGCAAGTATGCAGGGCAACTACTAAGGAGAAAATCCTGGACCAAGTGACAGGTGAGCTATACAGGGAGATCGATAAGATCGCTCCGGATTTCGTCTATATTACGACCGTCCCAAACTTCCTTGACTTACGCAATTTCATCTGGAATCAGTACAGGGAGCACTTGAGGTTGACGTACGTTATCGACCTAGAGAGATCCCTCGAAGAGATCTGGACATCGTTCTCTCCGCGCTGCAGACAGGGAATCAAGAATGTGAGCAAACATTCACCTGAGATACAACAAACGAATGATGTCAGTGCGCTGCTCGAAATATGGCGAGCAAGGTTTCGCGAACTCGGGTTAAAAGTGCCCCTACTAAGCGATAGGTACCTCGAGGAGCTTGTGGCTGCTTTTCCCCAGGATATAACCGTTTATCACCTCAGCATCGACGGGAGACTTGCGACTGCGCTTGCATGCTGTGTTATGCAAAAGGAACGATATCACTGCTGGATCGGTAACGTTAATGTACGTAAGGACTTGAGCGTGAACGACTACCTTGTATGGGAAATCGTTCAGCGGGCAAAGTCAGAGGGCTTTGAGCAGCTGGATTTAGGCGAAGGTTTTCGGCGTCTTTCTAGATACAAGTCGAAGTTTGATCCAGCACTAGAACCTTACTGGACTCTTACAAAAGCAGATACACGGTTCAAGATCCAGGATTTTGCAGTTTCAAAACTAGTAGGCTCAAAGAAGCGAATCAAGCGAATCTTACGTTGGCATGCTAAACGTAAATCAAGCAGTTCCCAGGCACGACCTGCTATTGTGGAAGCGGCCTGCGCAGAGGCTAACGCGGAGCCTAAGAGACTGAAAAAAGTGAAATAACGTAAAGCAAGCATAACAACTTAGCTTGAGGTCGGAGATCTCCCGGATCATTTGAAGAAAGCCGTGACTTCCTATATGGTGATGCAAAAAAATGGTTGTCGAGTTACTTGACGATAAAAAGCGGTGGGACCAGTTCGTCGAAACGAGCCCACAGGGATCACTCTTCCACAGGTGGGACTTCTTAAAGACCGTTGAGCGACATTCGAAGTATAAGTTCTTGCCTTATTGTATCTACTCAGGAGAGGAGCTGCGGTGTATACTCCCGTTCTTTGTTTGGCGGAACCGCCCTCTGACTTATTTGTGCTCCCCCCCGCCCCTCCATACACAAATTCCGTACTTAGGTCCCGCTTTTGATCCCAGCGTGCAAGCACTCAAGGCAACTGCTAAGGAAAAAACATTTGAGCAAGTAACGGACGAGCTGTGCAAGGAAATTGACACGATCGCTCCGAATTTCGTCTCTATTGCGACCGTCCCAAATTTCATTGACGTGCGCCATTTCATCTGGAAGAACTTCACGGCGCGCCTGGCGTTAACGCACGCTATCGATTTGGAAAGATCCCTCGACGAGATCTGGGCATCATTTTC
>PMYA01000072.1 GCA_003170935.1 Methanobacteriota archaeon | reverse complement strand
TTTTATCTTTAATAGCATCTCGTTTGAGAAGAGGTGCTATTGCTTATTTTTTTTAGATTCTTTTATCTGTTCTTCACGTCCATAACAAGCCATTTTCCGGTAGTATGGCACTTTTCGCAGGTTAATTTATCTAGCTCGATAAAATCAGTCCAGATTTCTGTGCTGCAAACGCGACACCGATAAAGATAGGTTCTCATGTCACTTCCTCATTTGGGGCCAACTTTTTTACGCGAAACGTATTAACTCTTCTTATTCTTTAAAACGTTTGTTTAAAGTTCGTGCTATTGCTCAGTTTTATGCTCGTTCTAAGCTCGCTTATTCAGTCCAGCGCTACAAATCTAGCTTTCCGCGCCTTGATGTGAGCCAAACGCAGCGGCTCGGGTAATCTATGGTTTATTACGCATCGTTGGACGACTTGTAATGCGTTTTTCAGAGAAATGAGGTGGCCTGGACTTATAAAAATAGGTTTGGTTCCAATCATCGTTTTTAAGACAAAACCGAGCTGTCGGTTCTTAAACTTCAATGGAACGCAGCGACAAGCTTCATCGGGTTCGACGTATTCCCCGCAGAGTGTTGTTTTGGATACGCCGACAGTTGAAGTATTGAGAAAGACACCGAGATGTGAAGCGAATCCCGCAAAGCGTGGATGGTTAATGCCGCATCCGTGTACGATTAAAACGTCAGGTTTCGAGCACAGCTTCTTTAAAGCAGCAATTGCGGCAGGCCCCTCACGGAAGAAAAGAAGTCCAGCGAGATAGGGCATTGTTAATCTTGCGCTCGCAGCTGATACCTCAACGACATTCATTAATGCGTCGACTACAATAGCTGACGAATAAACAACCTCTTTCGAACAAGATTGTGCAACTGCCCCGATCAACGCATAATCTCCAGGGGGATCATCCAGAACTACCAGAGTAGCGATAGCTGTTTGAATCCTAAGCAAATTTGCAAACTTAGTCGGGTCTTGTTCAACCATCACTGACGAGTCAGCTCAAGTTTTAGTGCAAGTTTTGCTCATGAACTAAAATAAGTTTATTCTGACGGTCATCGTTGTGAATCAGTCCTATTGAGCCAAAATAACCTCACATTTATAAAACACCAGTATCGCGCTTGGACGTTGGGAAGTCAGTCTTGCTGTACCCCCGTTTGACAACATGCGTCGAAAAGAGTTCTTTATATTTTCTTGCTACCTCCTTCCATGTGATTGAGCGTCCGTACATATACGTTCTAATCTCCATCTCCCTTCTCAGATGATCGTTACGCATCAACATAGTAATTGCTTCTGCTATCTCGTCTGAGGAGCCTGATTCGAGAATCACGCCACGTTCGTCCGCCAACGCATCTAATGCATGGAGGTAAGGTGTTGCTATAATGGCTTTTCCACAACCGACCGCCTGAGAGAGGACGCCACTTACGATTTGATCCCTGGATAGATAGGGCATCACACAGATATCCGTCGCAAGAAAGTGTAAAATCAGATTCCGGTTCGTGAGATATTTATCGACAAATTTTACGTTTTGCTCCAAATCCAGATTAGCAATGAGCTCCTTTAAACGTGCGCGATAGCTTTCTCCTTCGTTTTTCACAACGTTCGGATGAGTCTCTCCAACGATTAAATAGAGGACGTTTATTGCAGGATTGTCGGCAATCACCTTTGGCAGTGCTTCAAGGACAAACTCGATTCCCTTTGCGGGGTGAAGTAACCCAAATGATCCTAACACAAACCTACGAGAAAAACCGAGCTTCTTCTTAGGCCGCTCCGAACTGATGAATGGAACATCTGGAACACCGTGAGGGATGACCCTCACTTTTTCAGGCATTAGGTCATATGCTTTATTCAAGATGTCAACACCAACATGTCCGGGCACAACGACTTCTGCCGACATACGATAAATCTCGCGCATCACCGCTTTGGCCTCTTCCGGCGGCTTAGGCATAACCGTGTGCAGTGTAGTCACGATCGGTTTTTCGAGAACGTCCATAAAATCAAGGATGTATCGGCCCCATGAGCCACCGTACAGACCATATTCGTGTTGTATATTTACCACATCAGTTCGCGATGCGTTTATCTTCTGTGCTGCTTCGACAAAGCTGATTTGATCAGTGTCTTTAATGATGTAAGCAACCCTCGATTTCGGATAAATGAGTGGACTCAGACATCCATAAGCACTAGAGTCCTTATTTCCATCGATAGCGCAAACATTTGCCTTGATTTCCGGGTTCTCGTTGATGAGATTAAAAAGCAGATCTTGCGTAAAAGTAGCTATGCCACATTCTCGAGGTGGAAACGTACTAACGAATGTAAGGCCCAACCGGTTGCGCAGCATCACGCAGTATATTTGAATCCGACTCACTTAAACCTATTGAACTGCGCTCATGAATTGACCAGCGGATAACAAACGAGTCATTTAAATGATTTTAGATGCCGATTAAAGACTAAACAATTTTAGGCTTATTCAGTTAACTTCTTCTTGGATCTAATTAGTTCTAAACCTCAAAACCATTCATAAACAGTTTTATTG
>PMYA01000115.1 GCA_003170935.1 Methanobacteriota archaeon | reverse complement strand
GTATTCGACATCTCTACTCTCCACATGTAAATTGACGTCTTTGTTATATATATTCGTTAGATATGCTTTTTAGTATCCATTTCCTGGCCGCGGTTTTGTTTTCTGAGGTCTTTAAGCGTAGTTAGATAAAAAGTGTTGTCCCTTTTCGAGCGGAATTGCTTCAATACCGAGGCGATCGCGAACAAGACCCGCAAATCTCTTTGCATTTCCATGACACGTATAGACCAGCTCTGGGTTGCAACGGTCAATAAAGGTCATAAGGTCTTGATAATCAGCATGGTCTGACAATGCAAATGCATAGTCTACACCTCGGTAATATTTGAAACCTCGATTAATCGCCCACCCCGAAACTGCAAGTGTTCTCTTTATTCCACGTGGCAGTTCGCTTATGCCACCGATCTGCTTTGCGTTCCCGCTCGAGATGAACACGAACGGCTCTCGTGATTCTTTGACGGATTCTTCGTTTAATAGCTGGTGGTGAAACGTATAGCCAAAATTCTTCAGTTCTTCATTAATCTTGAAAATACTGCTATCAACAAATGGAGTAAAATCTTGAAGAAGCTGTGTTAGCTCTTGGGCTTTTCCAAAAGGGTAGGCAAGAACGATCACCGATTCATCGTGCTCTAAACTGGAAGTGACGCATTCTTGAATTTGCGCGCCTATTTTTTTTGTCTCTGGAAAAACATACTGCTCGCTTCCGAATGTGGACTCGACAACTAAAACATCGACATTGACAGGCTGTGCGCCATTTGAAAAGAACTTTTCTTTGGTGCAAAAGTCGCCTGTGTAAAGCATAGTGGCATTGCCTTCTAACAAAAACATGTGCGATCCAATAACGTGCCCTGCATCGAGTGCGGTTACGGAACTGTGACTTAGGATGTCGGCAGTGGCGCTTTTTCTGATTTTTAGCAGCGCCTGTGTGACTTCTGACATCACGATACTTTTGCCGTTGCAGCGCGTCGGCAAGTGATCGGAGTGTCCGTGTGAGACCAGATTAATTTCGTTTGGCGAGTACGTCCGTGGATCAAGTCTAAACTTTGTCCCGTCGTCAAAGCTCACAGATATACCGTTATTCTGATAAATCATATTGGCGGGAGCTCTCTTCTCTTCAGACAGACCGTTGAGCTACGGCAGATTACCTTCCCCACTCAGGCCATGCTGCATTTCCAAATTCATCGCAATCAGGATCTCAAAAATAGCTTTCACCGAGCCAGCGTCTATATTTCGTTCAGTTGCTAGGTCAATCGCCCTGCTGAGCACTCGCTCGTTTTGCTTTTCGTCGTTGATTTGTTTGAAACCGTCCGCTCTTTTTGCAATCAAAACTTGCGAAGCTAAGTCTGTTCTTTGTGCTATTAAAGCGATGATGTCCGCATCGATCGCTTCTATTTGACTTCGCACCTCTTCTATCATCTAGCTTGAATATATCTCTCGCATTAGAAGAATGTTGGCCTGCACGTAAGCGAATCTTTAAAAAGCTTTTATCGTTGCCCCCTTGTTAGACGTTTTCGTCTCAATGATGAGCCCTTCAAGCTGCGTCCACTCTCTTTTTACGGGTCGTGCCGACGCACGGTCAACGAGCGCTATATATGACGGTCCCGTTCCTGATAGTGTAGCAGCTTTTGCGCCGGCAGCCAAAGCGGATATCATAGGTTCCGTGCTAAAACCAAACGCATTGCAGTAGAGCAGGCCGTTTAAAACCATTGCTTTTTCATACGCTCCGTTGCATGCTAGATCAAACGCTATGTCGACCCACGGAGCGAGAAGTTTTGCTCGTGCTACGTCGGCTTTCGCAGAGTAAGCCTTTTCGCGCGGTAAAAATATCAGTGCGTCGGCATTCCATTCGACACGCTTCAACAGTAGGTCGTGCTCATTGTCGGTAATTACAAGCCCTCCGAAAAACGATGCACAGGCATCATCGAAGGCACCGGTAATTGTCACCCCCGTTCTTCTCGCAGCAAGGACGCCTAGCTTAACGATCTCGATAGGCTCGATTTCAACTTCGAGCGCTTCAGTGAGTCCAAGCACCGTCGCATTGGCCGCTGCACTACTGCTTTTTAGTCCGCTTGCGATTGGTATCTCGCTTCTCGTAGTAATATGAACACCAACATTTGGGGCAAATCGTTCCAGCATTAAGCGCGCACATTCAGCTATAAGCGAGCTATCTGCTGTGGGGTTGTCAGCAA
The DNA here is from genome assembly GCA_003170935.1 of Methanobacteriota archaeon. Classification (GTDB taxonomy): domain Archaea; phylum Halobacteriota; class Bog-38; order Methanoflorentales; family Methanoflorentaceae; genus Methanoflorens. Next base: position 3,255 of record PMYA01000115.1, on the reverse strand, counting down.
TTTCGCATTTTATACCTTTGTCGACGATCTCAACCTCTGAATAAGTCTTTAGGTTTATACCAAATGCAGAGCCTTTGAGCGTTGCGATAGCATTTATGACGGTGCCTGCTCCTTGCGCTGATGCGGTTATCATAGCACGTCCACCATTTCGCGCAAGCTACCCAGATTGGCGACATTTTTCAACAACGCAAATGTCCAATTGAGTGTCACTAACTTCTTCGATATGATTCTCACACGAGACAAGAAGACCCCCCCAATTCAGCTCACTTCACGATTTTAGTCTTTTCTAAAACGCGAATATTTTGAATCTTTGTCACCGGGTAGTTACCGGTTGCGTCTTTTTCAACGCTTTTAACCATATCCCATATCGTTAACAGGGCTACGCTTACGCCAGTGATCGCTTCCATTTCAACTCCTGTCTGCCCTTCGGACTTAACTTCGACTATTGCTTTAATAGCTGAATCTTCTAGAGAATAATTCACCTGAATGCTCGTCAAAAGGATAGGATGACAAAACGGAATAATTTGCGAGGTCTGCTTGGTTGCAAGCACAGCTGCAACTGTCGCGGTGTTTATCACGTTTCCTTTTTCGATCGAACCTTGCTTAATCGCTCTAATCGTTTCTGGTTTGAGCTCTATAGTACCTTCCGCCAGAGCGCGTCTCGAAGCTACCGGTTTATCGGAGATATCCACTTGCTGTGCTTTCCCGTTCTTTATATGTGTGAACTCCATGACTCACCTACCATCACGAAATAAATCTAACGAAGGTTACAACGTCGTTATAAAAAAGGGTGATGTCTACTTTCTACTGATGTCGGTTGACAGCTACTTGAGCGATAGTATACTAACAACGGTAATTTAAATTAGCCATCAATTAGGCCCTTCAAATCAAAGTGTCTTGTATTCTACAAAATGGGAGTTGAATAACTATAAGATTAATCGATTCAAATATCGGCCATCAATCAGTCAGACATCTATCAAAGCCTTTGTTAGTGGCTAAATCGCGAATTTAATGAAAGAAGGTGTTCAAAGCGTGGACAAGTTTTTTTGGTAAGCTGTTAGTAACAGGTTTCTATGGCAATTATCAAGAGATTAGAAGGCAAACGTGTTCTCATATTGTTGGCGTCAGAATTTGATGACTCTGAGTTTCGAGATGTCGCAGGCGCGCTGTTGCTCGAAGGCGCTGAAATAACCGTTGCGAGCATAGTGAAAGATGTGCTCAAAGGGCTGCACGGCGACGAGGCGGTAATTCCCGATGAGCTTGTGCGCGACGTTAACGCTCAAAGTTTTACCGGACTCTATATACCAGGCGGAAAAGCACCGTCAAAAATTAGGGACGATCCGGACGTTAAAAAAGTTGTTAACGAAGCCTACAAGCGAGGATTACAGATAGGCGCGGTTTGTCACGGCCCACAGGTGTTGATATCAGCTGGAATCGTCAAGAATAAGACGATGACGTCGCACCCCAGCGTTGGACGAGAATTGCTAGAGGCGGGCGCTAACTATTCAGGGGGATCCGTGGAGAGAGATGGGAATATAACCACTGCTACCGATCCTCATACTTTAGCAGAGTTTAACACGGTATTTATTAGGGAGCTCGCTTGCTGTGAGCTATTCGGTCCATAACTTTGCACATAGCGTGGACGAATTGTTCTTTTTAAATTTAACGGTACAGTTCATCCCCCTTCGCGCGATTGAGCTCGAATACGCTGGTTAGGCAAGTTTTTTGATAGCATCAGCTAATTTTGGGAGCATCTTCATAGGGATGCCAACTATAAGTTCATCTTCGCTCACCTTTGCGTATTTGCGAGAACCCGAGCAGCCGAGCGTGAAGTTTACGGTATCCCTCATAAGGGGCGCAGCGACGGCATCTCCACATATCGATTGAATTCCTGAGAAATCAGCAATATTCCTCGAATGTAGTTCGTAAACGTTAGCTTGCGCGATCATCATCGCTTGATGGGGATTAACAACAAGTACGACCACGTCTGGGTCAAAAGGGGTCTCGGCAAGTGGCGAGTAAGCGGTCGCATAGGTCTTGAAATCGACGTGGGGAATACCTTGCATGGTCTCTGCTGCGTGTTCAACTGAAGAGAATCTTCCTAGTTTGTAGTAAAATTCGCCGGATTTGATGTTCTCTGGTATATCGATTACTCCGAGCATTCCAGCGCCGCCCTTGCACGCGTGCTGCTCGACTGTTGCGTAGAATTTAGAACCGCGTCGCGCCTTCTGAACCATTTCGCAATGGCGCAGAACCTCGTTTGTATGAACAAGCCCTTTTGGAAGGCTTGATTCTGTTCGAATAAGTTTGACTGCCACGGGTGAGCCTTTTAGACCTAAAACACTCGTGAGCTTGTCTGACAGAGCTGCGTAGTTTACACTCATATTATAAACATGGCAGCGTGAAAAGTAATAGTTTGCTAAGCGACATCAGGTGGCAGTTAGGTTTGTCCGAAGACACTCATGATTGTTTTGCGAGGTCCATTAGCGCCCTGACGTTTTCGGCCTGTATCGTTCCAGCTAAACGGTCGCTGTGTGAACAAGCTGCGCCTCTAATTCCAATGATGTCAGCACCTGTGCGTTTTAATATGGGGATATCTTGCAGTTTGATGGATCCTGCAAGGGCAACTTCCAAGTCTTTTCCGTGCCCTTTATCGATAAAACGCTTACAGGAAGCTTCGTCCATGAAATCAAACAGCCTTTTTCCGTCCTTAATGAACGTATCGACCATCACGACGTCACAGCCAGCACTACCGGCAACTTCAGGCAGCAGAAAGGGATCGAGAGTCTTTGCTCTGTGATAGTCTGCGTACCCTGCGAGAACGACTTTGGCTTTAATGTTGTATTCCTTCACCGCTCTCGTTACATGCTGCATTAAAAAAATCGCCTCGTCTCGCGTTTTTGACCCTTTGAGTCCTACTTTGACGTAATTAGCCCCAGACACAGCTGCGCCTAGTGCAGCTAATGAGGCGGAGCCAGGGAGATGCGGAAAATCACCGATCGTCGCGCTCACCTCTATGGAGTAAGGTACAAGGTTCCGAACCCGTCGTATTACCCACGGAAAGTTAGCGCCGAGTGATCCTTCATCGGGGTTTTTAACGTCTATAATATCTGCGCCCCCATTAACTGCTGCTTTTGCCTCAAATTCGTCTTTGGGACTTATTAATACCTTCATATGCAAAGGCGAGATAAGATTGGAAACATATAAAACTTTTGAGTGATTGGCGGCCGTTGCGTATCTATAACTCTCTAGAAC
>PMYA01000181.1 GCA_003170935.1 Methanobacteriota archaeon | reverse complement strand
TTTAATGCAAAAAAAGGAGGTGATAACGCATGGATCAAACTGGGGGACAGACCTATAGGGGAGCGTCTACAGGAGCAGCAGGTTACGACACGCCTGCACAAGGATCTCGGCTCCGATATCAAGGTGTAGGAATTCGTTTTGCGGCGACTCTTATTGACAGCTTAGTACTCGGTTTTATCTCTTGGATTTTTATAGCTTTAGCAATAGGATCGGCTTTTTCAACGATTGCACCGATTCAGCCCGCGACAAGCGGTGACATTAATGCAACTATTGCGCAATTTAACTCTACAGTGACACAAGTTAGTGGAGCTTTGAGCGCAGGAATTGCTATAGCAGTGTTCATCGCACTCATTGTGTGGTTCCTCTACTATACGCTGCTCGAGGGCCGCTATGGGCAAACGCTCGGCAAATGGTTTGTTAAGATTAAAGTTGTTAAGGAAAATGGCGCTCCGATCAGCTACAGCGACGCTGCGATAAGGACCATTCTTCGCATTATCGATGGAATTTTCGACTATCTTGTCGGCGCCATATTGATTTGGACGTCAGATAAAAAACAGCGTTTGGGGGATAGACTAGCTCATACTGTAGTTGTTCAGCTTTGTGACGTTGAGTAGCTTAGCAAATAATATTTGCAGTTACATTGCGCATGCCGTCATTACGTGGCGTCAAGCGCATTTCATTTTTTTGCTCAATCTTACCAAGAGCTTAGCAGAGCCTCAACATTATGTAACAGTTTAGAGGAGCCTGCTATGAGTGGAGCTAAGCAGAAGTAAAAAGCGGTCTAGAAGGGAAAAGAATAAGAAAAGAAAACCGGCCCTATGACCGGTATTAAGGATGTGTAGTCTACCAGACTTCGGGGAAGGACATCTCCACGTAAAGATCCTCGAGCCGGGCCTTGTGGGTTCTCTCCATATTTGCGAGCTGTGAGAACAGGAGCTCTTGTTCTGAATCAGTGGAAAGCGTGGCAAGCTGTGTGTACATCTGCATTGCCTCAAGTTCTTTCTTGATCGCTAAGACAAGACCGTCAATTGGTTTCAAGTCATTCGTCAGCTTAGGAGTTGGCAACGCGTCAACGACCTTGTAGTCGTGCGTTCCCGTGAACTTGAGATCAGCAGTGTCCTTTGTGAGAAATGACTGGAGGAACTCCCGATGTTTCTTTTCTTCACCTGCAAGTTCTCCAAAGAGTTTCTTTAATGCTGGATCGGTCGCTCTGTCGGAGACGCTGGTATAATAGGTGTACGCCTCAACTTCGCTGTCGATAGCATTAGAAATTATTTTTCGTGCATCTTCTACGTTCATGATTACAACATACCTCGAGTAGTTTAATGCGCTAATATTCCCGATGAATCTATTTAAGTGCATTGATGGTAAGGAAGGGATTTGCCACGCTAGCGCCACGACGATTTATTTCCTTACCTTTCAAAATTTGTTTAAGGACGGGGGAAATTTCCTATCGTGCCCCTCTCTTATCTGTTAGACCTTTTTCGTGCGTATCAAATCCATTCTCAATCTATGGCATTCGTGAGTGATTAGGCCAAGGATCTTCCGAAATCTTTAGACTGCTGGTAAGAGGAATCTGTGGCAAACAACTTAATGCCTAAGAAAAAATGTCGCCCTCCCTAGAGTGCAGCAATACCTGCAATAATGCTCAGATTATTATAAATTCTGTATAGGTGTCGCCCCAGTCTAGCCACGTCACTTTTAAATTTTTAACGATTGCCATTCGCGGCCCCGCTCTCAACTTTTCGATGAAAGATGCAAGATTAGCTTCATCACCAGATGCTATAACCTTCACTGAACCATCGGCTTGGTTCTGTACAAAGCCGGTAATGTGGAAATGATCAGCGTATCTTTTGGTAAATAGACGGTAACCAACTGCCTGCACATAACCTAACACGAAAATCTCTGTAGTTCTGTGCATATACACAGATAAACAAGCAATTTTAATAATGCTTTGCTCAATAATGACCTACGCTTATGAGGCTTTAAAATGTCACGAGCTGTTGTTTTATTGTCAGCAGGCTTGGATTCCGTTGTATCGTTTAAGATAGCCTATGACACTTTTGATCAAATAATGTGTTTGACGTTTGATTATGCGCAGAAAGCACTAAGTATAGAAACTGAATACGCTGAAAAAATTTGCACGATGTACCAGGTCAATCATCTGATCATCAATCTACCGTGGTACGCGAGTTTTGTCGGCGCTCTTACTGATCAGACTACTCCACCACCACATGTGAGCAATTTAGCGTTAGATGACCTTGCGATAACGCGAGAAACAGCAAGAGCGGTTTGGGTCCCTGCACGTAACGCCGTTTTTCTTTCTGTAACAGCTGCTTTTTGCGAGAATTATGGATATGATTCTATTTTTGTCGGTTTTAACAAAGAAGAGGCCAAAACATTCCCGGATAACTCAACTGATTTTGTAGCTTCCTTCAACGAAGCATTAAAATATGCAACTCTAAATAAAGTCGAGGTTGTTGCACCCCTTATAGGATATAATAAAGCTGAGATTGCCGCACTCGGATTGCGAATAGGGGCCCCACTTGAATGGTCGTGGTCATGCTATACTGCAGAAGGCGCCCCGTGTGGCATTTGTGAATCGTGTCTTCGCAGAAAGCGTGCATTCCAAGCGATATGTAAGGACGATCCCTTGTTAACAAGGCTACGAAGCCGGAGATAAGAGACCGAAAAATGGCTGCCAAAGCAAACGTTAATGAGGTATTTAACTCCATACAAGGGGAAGGGCCCTACGTCGGTTCCCGCCAAGTTTTTGTAAGATTTCAAGGATGTCCGCTAAGTTGCGTCTATTGCGATTCCACCAGCGCGAAGCCCTTTAAGAGTGCTCGCGAAGTTAAATGTGGTTCTACGCGTGGGCTTCGGAACCCAGTTTCGACAAAGGACCTCGCCGAACTTGTGAAAAGCTTATGGACACCTTCAACGCAACATCTAAGCCTAACAGGCGGCGAACCATTGTTGCATACCCAATTCATCTTAGAACTTGCGCAAGCATTTCCTGTGCCGCTCTACCTTGAAACTAACGCGATGTTTTCACGCGAAGCCCAACAGCTCAAGCACGCTGTGCATATCGCCGCATGTGACATCAAGCTGCCAGAGCACAAAGCCACGCCCACGTATGATTTATTGCTCAGTGAGGAGCTGCGAACGGTCAAATGTTTCCATCACTCTCCAGCTTACGTTTTTGCTAAAGTCATAGTACTTAAGGAGACGTCGATCGAAACGGTAGAGCTCGTGGCCCAAAGCCTTGCAACCATTGACGATGATCTATTACTGGTGCTGCAGCCCGTGACACCAATTTTCCTAACTCAAAAACCAGATAACAGTCAGCTCTTACGACTTATGGATACTGCTGCTGCGTATTTAAATCAGGTGAGGGTTATACCGCAGATGCAGGTGCAACTAGGGATTATGTGAATACATGAGCAGTAACATCAGAGATTATTGGGATTATCCACATGAAATAAACGGGACTAACGGGAAATCGCCCACAACTGAGTTTGCTGTCGCAGTACGCGCTTTAGATCGACTTAGTGATAAGGTGCAACGTTTCTATCAATCAGGGGACTTTGAAGAAGTCGTTCTAAACGCACATCAAATCAAAGAGTTGTACCAGCTGTGCCTTCGAGATGAATACAAAAGACACGGACGTAACACTTTCCGCCAACCGTTGCGTGCCCATATTGAAACGAAGCTAGATTCGTTAGACTACTGGTGGGAATCAGGTGTTGTAGCTTTCCAGAAGATAAAGATCGGTCCCGAAATTGCTAAGGGGGCCTTGACACTCTCAGAGGAGATGCGTGATTATATGGTTAGTTACATGGAGTACAGTGGTGACGATGCGCTACGTGCATCCCAGGTCACTAACAATCACTCATCTTATGAAGCTCAGCTAAATAAAAAACCACACGTCCCGCTTTCTTCCTATCCAGTCAGAAAAGGTGGAATGAAAATCGAGGATGAGCGGCTTTTATATTTGAGTCGACCGAGTATCTTAGGCTGCTCGCTGGCGTACAAGTGGATTGTGCTTCTCTTGGTGGCCCTTCTCTTTGGATCTTTTTTTGTGAATAGTATCACTGACGTCAGCTTGATTGCGACGCTCCTTAGGGGGTTATCACTCCTGCTCTTTCTCTTTGTTGCTGTAAAAACAAGCATAGCTGTTTATTCAGAACGATATGCGATTACAGACCAAGACCTATACATTGAAAAAGGCCTGCTTTTTAAGAGTACTGCAACACTTCCACTAATTCGAATCGCGGCTCAAACGATACAACAGAGTACGTTAGGTAAGTTGTTAAAGACAGGAAATCTAATCATTAAGACACACAGCGGACATATAATGGCGTTTAAAGCAATTTATGATCCAAGAGGGGTTTTTGAGCTAGTTGCCGACCTACGTAAAAGGAGAACGCCCCATCAAGACTGATCGAACCGCGAAGCTACCTCTATAAGCCCACGTACCTTTTTGACGCGATATGTGAACAATAGAAAACCTATTCGCTCAGCGAACGTTAAATGAAGATTACCTCCGGCGGCGTGTGGGTGTCCGCCTCCGTCAAACAGCATTGCAATCTGATTACTTACAGGAGCAGTGGATCTTATAGAAAAAATGCCATTGGNNCGGTATGATCAAAAAGAGCGGACTTTTGCAACGCATTATCTACAGACTTGTTTTTCCGAGCTGTTTGTAGGGCATATAAGTGCTCAATCTCGCTATCTGTGAAAATCCCTTGAGCCAGCTTGGATGCTATCGTATCTCGTGACGCATTATCGCTGATCGCGGTCGATAGCACTTCAGAACGGTGATCTTTGTTAATCCAGAAGTCCCTGTCCCTCCCTATTGCTGCAATCTCTTTCGCTACCGGGTCGCTTTTTAACAAGTCTTGGTATACGATTTCACACGCACAAACCTCGCGTTTTATACTCAAATAATCGACAGCACACCTGACATCCTCCAAAAAGGGCTTTTCCCATATGTGATGATCGCGCCATTCGATACTCCATCCCTTGCGTTTCAGTCTGGTTATTGGCTCAACAGCACCCTCCCTGCCGCCAAGGTCAGACAGACACAGCGTAGTGTTCTCTGATCTTTGAACGCCATCAAAGAGGTCCAAATATGAGGTATAATCTTGCACAGAAGAAAAGATCGTGAGCACATTTCCGTATCTCCTTTGGAAAATAGCATCACAGCATACCGCATCTAAATCAGTATGCGTTAAGTGAATGATACTTCCACTATATTCGTTCAACCTGCCAATAACCCCTTTGCCGACGTTTCTACGCATCTTGTTCAAGCTCCAAGCTCATTCCGTGCATCTGTGGAGGCTTCGCAGAACGTTGAAATCGTTTGAGCGCGTTCGATCTTGCTATCTGCTTGGGAATATGGCATAACCTTTATTACGCCTCCTGATGAGCGGTTCTGCGAGATGCCGCCTTGCTGATGGTGTGACTTCATATGCCCCTACCATAACATCTCTTCTTTCCGACGTTTTGTTTGTGTGTGGCACTCTCTTTATTGTTTTACACTTGACGCATCTAAATCCCTGCTTACGCCCCAGCGACTTCATGCTTTTGTTACAACAGATGGGATTTGCTTTTGTGTATTGATCGCTCAGGCTTACAATTTGCAGTTTCTCCAAGTGAAGGCAGTTATCTATGTAGCTTCCTTGAACGATGACCACATCATCAAAGCGTAATTTGCGAACCGTAGCTCTGAATTGTTTCGTCGGTTCAAATGCAGCGCATATTAAAGTGCCACTATTGTCTTTCACTTCTAGGAACGTATGGCCGCCAGTAGTTGTTTGTGGTTCTTTTGTGACTGTTGCGGTCACAACGTAGGAGCGGCCTTCTTTTAAATCTCGAATTTGAGCATTCCGGACGTGCGCATCTGTTCCTTGATTGGTCTTATAAAGCGTTAGATGCTCAAATGGTTCTGAAATGATTTTCCTGTGCGCACTTAGTATTTGATATGGATCTTCTCCCCTGATCCCATACAATATCGGATCGGGAGAGTGGGGGGCGAAGATGACCTGTTTATGCTTTCGATCAACGGTGTCCCACGTATAAGGGTACGTGGTTAAATCCGCGTATTTTACTGAGCCTGTATTTATGTATCGTTTTTCACCAAAGTTGCCCTTAAAACGATATGCAATAAGCTCAAACGTAGATTCCTCGCCAAGAGTGGCACCTATTGCTGCAAGTGCCCCGATTAAACCTCGTCCCTTTTTATATGATAAAAAATCTAAACCGTGCTTATCGATAAGTGCAGTTGCGTCACTTATGCGTAGCTCGGCATGCATCGCGTCGTTCGCGAATGACTGAATATCTGATGGAACTATTTCATTGTCAAGAATCACAGCTCCCGGATGTGTGGCCTCATCATCGAGATGCGCCATTTGCTCAATATGTTTGCGCACGATATCAAGGACGTCATACGAATGTTCAATTGAGATGCATATCGCAGCGTTACCCCGTGTCTTGAATTTAATTGTTGGATTGAGTCGTATTAAGCGAAGCTCAATGCTGTCGCCCAATTCTTGCTCAAGCGTTTTTTTTAAAATAGTCCCCAAATAGGTCGTGCACATGCCTCGCGGTGAATCGGTATCATCAATGCCAATGAGCATGCTAGTGGAGAGCCTCATTTTTTTATTTATAGAAGTATATAAATAGCTTTTTGAACTTATAAATCCACGTAGGGCTAGTCTAAGA
>PMYA01000141.1 GCA_003170935.1 Methanobacteriota archaeon | reverse complement strand
GGATAATACCAGAAGTGTCTTATCTATCTATTTATATAATAATCCCTATAATTATTTTAAGCGTCCTTTGCGTACTGATGGGCATATTTCCGTCTGCTATCATTGAACAAGTCAACAATTTGTCAATCGCGATATTAGGTGGATAACCATGTTTCGAGCAAGATCACCGTGGGTCTACTTTATTAACACAGGTTCGTGCAACGGATGCGATATAGAGGTGCTTGCGATTCAAAGTCCACGATATAACGCAGAACGCTTTGGTGTTCTTCGCGTAGCGTCTCCACGGCACGCGGACGTACTAGTGGTTACAGGCCCGGTCACAAAGCGCATGACGGATCGCTTGACAATGATCTATGACCAAATTCCCCATCCTAAAGCTGTCGTAGCTGTTGGCAGTTGCCCGACATCAAACGGTATTTTTGACGGCGGATATTCGTTAACCGGGCCATTAGATACCGTCATCCCTGTCGACGTTTACGTTATGGGGTGCCCTCCAAGGCCACTGAACATCGTGTCAGGCATTCTAAAGGCCGCCAAAATGCTCGATTCTAAGCGAAAAGGCAAGGGGGGCCGGTCGACGGAGCGATTTGATGAAGCGATGGCAAAGGAGACGGATGTGGAGCTGAAATTTCAGTCATCAGACAGCGTTCCCGAGGCGGAAAAATGAAGCGATCGTTTGAAGACTTTGTGCCGACAATTCAAGCAGATCATAAGGGCTTGAACTCATACTACCGCATTACACTCGATAATCTCGATGCTGCGCTCGCATTTCTGAAGGAAGAAGGGACGCGTCTAAGCACAATTACGGGCAAGGATGCGCGGGATCATCTTGAAGTGTTATACCACTTTGCGTTTTGGGGAGAGCTGCACACCGTCATCGTAGAGCTCCCTTATGAGAAGCCGGAAGTTCCGACAATAACCAACCACTTTTTCAACGCATTGCTTTATGAACGAGAACTCATCGGTTTACTCGGCATTAACGTGCTCGGGATTCCGGATCCAAGACCGCTCGAGCTGCCTCCGAAATATACTGATCCAACGCCGCCGCTGAGGAGGGTGTAACGATGGCAGACGTCAATGAACGCCGCTTTGCCAAATTGAAGGTGCCGATCGGACCAAGCCATCCCGCTCTCGAGGAACCTGCCAGATTTCTGTTTGAAGTCGAGGGCGAAAAGGTCGTTGACGTTGACTACGAACTAGGATTCAACCATCGAAGCATCGAACGGCTTTGCCAAGAGCGACCTTTTTCCAAGATCGTCTATCTCGTTGAGCGCATCTGCGGCATCTGTTCACACGCGCATCCACTAAATCATGTCGAACGAGTTGAGGATATAGCGGATATTGAGGTTCCGGAGCGAGCAACGTATATCAGGACAATTTACGCCGAGCTCGAACGGATTCACTCGCATATGCTTTGGGCGGGCATTGCCGGCGAAGAGATCGGGTATCACACCCTGTTTATGTACACTTGGCGCGAACGAGAGAAGGTCCTGGATCTTTTCGAAGCATTGAGCGGCAACAGGGTCATGCATGGATGTAACAGAATTGGCGGAGTCAAGTGGAATATCACCGAAGAACAAGCGAAGTCCGCCGTGGGCGCTCTCACTTATCTCGACACTGTGGCCGATAAAATCACAAAAGCAGTTATAAAGGACAGCAACATCGCAGAGCGATGCAAGGGCGTTGGAAGTCTCAGCAAAGAGGATGCAATACGTCTTGGTGCGGTCGGACCGAACGCGCGAGCGAGTGGCGTACCTGAAGATACACGTGTAATGTGCAAGTACGCGGCATACGGCGATTTCGATCTCGAACCGCTCACCGCTCAAGGTGGAGACGTTGTTGCTCAGGCAGTCGTGCGCTTATCAGAGATTAAACAATCCATTTGGCTTACCAAGGAGCTTTTCGCGAACCTACCTGACGGACCGATCCAAGCCGAGTACGATAATGAAGTGATTCCGCCAGGAAGGAGTGTGGGCCGGGTTGAGGCCCCCCGCGGTGAGCTTCTTCACTACGTCGAGACAAACGGCACGAACTTTTTTGAGCGAATAAAAATCAGGTCCCCGACGCTCGCAAACATCCAGTCGTATGTGCCGAAGTTCCTCGGCTGTCAGGTCGCCGATATCCCTATCATAGCTGCTTCAATCGATCCATGCTTTAGCTGTACTGATCGAATGACCGTGATAAAGGACGGGAAGCGCAAAATTGTCAGCTCGCGAGACTTGAAGTTAGGGAGGGTCTGATGATCGTTACAGTAGTGGCTGCGCTCGTCTATGCGTTTGTTGCCGCGCTGCTGCTGCAAGGGATCCGCCGTATCGTTGTGGCGCATAGCCAGTTTCGGAAGGGCCCGAGCATCTTTCAGGCGTTTTATGACTTCTTCAAACTCATAAGTAAAGAAAGTCTAACGCCGAACGTGACGAGTCCGCTACTATTCAACCTCGCACCGATCCTCAGCGTCGCTTCAATGCTCGTGGCAGCGTTAATAATACCTTTAGCGGCCCCCACATCGGCAGTAGGCGCGGGCGATCTTATCTTAGTGATCTACCTCCTTGCGATACCGCCGATTGCACTGATCCTCGGTGGTTCGGCCAGCGGAAGCCCATACGGTGCTATTGGTGCTGCGCGTGAGGTGGCGCTGCTTATCGCCTACGAGACGCCGTTCATTGTTGCTATGGCAGCTGTAGCGATAGCAGCAGGCTCGTTCCAGCTCAGCACCATTTCGGCAACGGCGTGGATAAGCGTCATGCCTCTTGCGGCGATTGCAGCGATATGGACGCTGCCTGCTGCTGCGGCGGTCCAACCTTTTGACATTGCAGAAGCCGAGACTGAGATCTGTTCAGGCCCCTATGTCGAATATTCAGGGCCTAATCTCGCTCTTTTACAGTTAGGACAGTGGCTCAAGATCTTTCTGTACGCTTCACTCATAGCTGCGGTGTTCTTTGGAACGGCGATTTACCATTTCTATCCAGGGGTCAATTTTGTCATCCAGTTCGTGATAGTAGCGTTGCTTGTGACTGCGTTCATTGCATTTTGGCAGGCTACTACCGGGAGAACCCGGGTTACCCGGGTGCTTAGGTATTACTGGGCCATCCCTACAATGCTGGCGGTTATAGACCTTGTCCTTTATGTGGTCGGCGTACGATACATGCACTTCCTATTTGGGTGGGCGGGGGTGTAACATGGCCTCAGGGTTTCTTAGCGACCTCGTTCGGTCGTTCTTGGTCGGGTTAACGGGAAAAACGTCAACTGTTAAGAGCGCCGCTGAAGTTGAAGTACCAGGAGCCTATCGAGGCGTGCCCATCATAGACCCGGAAAAATGCATTTTATGTGGCCGCTGTGGACAAGTCTGTCCAGCTGGGGCTATTGCATTACGAACGAGCGCGTCTGAGAAAACGGTGCGCATATTCGTAGGACATTGCGTTTTTTGCGGTGAGTGCGCTATAGTTTGCCCTGTGTCCGCCATCACTATGACCAAGGTGTGGGATACCGCCGTAACGGATCGGCTTTCTCGGGATACGATGTGCGCACGCAAGGTAAAGCGGCGGCCTAAGTCGAAAGTGATACAAGACTCCAACAGCGGAGAAAGCGAGCGTCGAGAATCAACTCTACCTCCTGACGAGTCTACAACAATGCCTCCCGCAGACGGCGAGACGCGATCGGTCACCGAATAACGGGGCGTTTTAAGTCACGCTTCGTTCTCAGTTCTGTCACCTTTTTATCGTCACGCAAACTAAGAAACATTTTAAGAAACTTGCGTGCGAATCACTCATACTGAGTATACTATGGATAAGGATACTACACTACATGACGTCATAATCGTTGGTGGGGGGCCAGCAGGATTAACGGCTGCAGTCTATGCAGCCAGAAAGATGTTAAAGGTGCTCCTTATTACGCAGAATATCGGCGGTCAGGCACTTTACAGCCTCGACGTTGAGAACTACATGGGGTATCAGTTCATTTCAGGACAAGATCTGATGGATCGCTTTGAAAAACAAGTTGAAAAATACAACGTTAAAAATGTTTTTTCAGAGGTAAAAAGCGTTACAAAAGAGAATGAAGTGTTCATAACACGCTCTACAAATGGTGACGAATATCACGGAAAGGCCATCATTATTGCTACAGGAAAAAAGTCAAGAACGCTTAATGCCAAAGGACTGGATAGATTGATCGGCCGGGGAGTTAGCTACTGCGCTACGTGCGACGCCCCACTCTTTATGGGCTTAGATGTCGTGGTTGTAGGCGGCGGGAATTCTGCGATCACGGCTGCATACGAGTTAACGAGTATTGCACGACAGGTGTATCTCGTCAACAGGGGCCCACTAAAGGCAGACGAAATATATTTGGAGAAAATTCGCGATGCCCCAAATATCAAATGCTTTATCGGATACGAGCTCGTTGAAGTGACGGGAGAAGATGCACTTGACGCGGCAGCGCTCCGCAACCTCTCTGACGACTCATCCGTCGTGCTTCCGGTTGCGGGAGTTTTTATCGAAATCGGCCTCATTCCAAATTCAGACATGGTGAAAGACTTAGTTTTGCTCAACAAAAATGATGAAATTGTGGTCAGTTACGATTGCTCAACAAGCCTCCCTGGTGTTTTCGCGGCAGGTGACGTTACGACCGTTCCTGAAAAACAAATCATTGTCGCGGCAGGCGAGGGCGCCAAGGCTGCTATAAGCGCCTACAAATACATATTAAAAGAAGGAGAACATGCTGAAACCAGCTATTAAACGCGGAATCTTTAGGGGATCCCATGGCTGAGGTAGTAACCGTCAATCTTAAAAGGTGTGTAAACTGCGGCGTGTGCGAAATGGCGTGCGCCGAGCGACATGGTGGGAAATCACGCTTAAAAGTCAAAGACGTTCTACAGTCAAGGGGGCTCATATTTGGCGACGTAGCGCTTCCTATCGTGTGTAAACAGTGTGAGAACCCAGCATGCATTGACGTGTGCAAGCCGAAGGCCCTCGTCCAGGAGAATGGCGTCATATATATCGACGAAGACAAATGCATAGGCTGTGGAAAATGTGCTAAGGCCTGCCCATTCAATGCAATCTTCATAGATGAAACGCGGGATGCACCAACGCCAGAACCGCACGAGCCAAGCGCGCTTTCTATGCTGTTTGGCAGAAAAGCAAAGACCGTCAAGAGAGGACGCAAAAGAAGGCCCAAAACTAGAAAGAGGGCTCTTAAGTGCGACAGATGTAAAGGTTATCAAAATATGGCCTGCATCGACGCGTGCTATTTCAAAGCACTCTCCTTGCAAGATTTAAGCACCCTGACGAACAGCGGCAAACCCGAGCACGCTAGGTTACTAGAACAACAGCTAACCAAAAAAGAAGTTCCCAGTGAGTCTTGACCGTGCCATTTGCGACCGTACCACAAAAAGTGGGCGACTGTGCCCCCTCCTTTTCGTGGTTAACCTTATATTTTCGGCACACTCACAGACTAAGAGGCTAAGATGGACGTCCTGCTTGTAAATCCACCGGACATCAAGTCCAAATATAAGGATGTTTTAGGCCTTACTGCGCCGCCACTCGGCCTGGCGTATATAGGCGCCGTTTTGGAGCAAAATGATGTCAAGGTCACCATCCTCGATGCTCCTACGCTTGATATGGATCTGCAGGGGTATCAACGTAAGCTTGACAAGATGAACGTTGATCTTCTTGGAGTGCAGACAACGACGCCGACGATCAAGCAAGCTCTCGCGGTAGGCAAAATAACAAAACAGCTCAAGCCTGAGTGCTGCGTGACGATGGGCGGGTATCACGCGACTTTTATGTCAGAGCAACTTTTGCGCGAAAACGACTTTGTTGATGTTATTGTCAGGAACGAAGGCGAATACGCTAACCTCGAGCTTACTGACGCGCTCGAGAATGAGAAACCCCTGCGCAACATCGATGGGATCAGTTACCGCGATGGGAACCGCATCGTAGAAACTCCTAAACGGCGACCTATTGAAGATCTCGATGCGCTTCCTTTCCCAGCTCGACATCTGCTCCCAATGAGCGAGTATATGCTCTTTGGGCGTAAGCAGGTCCTTGCAACCATGATCTGCAGCAGAGGATGCCCGATGAGCTGTTCGTTCTGCGCCTCAAGCGCAATGCACGGGCGAAAAGCACGATTCCGATCTCCCGAGAACGCCGCAGAGGAGATGGCACAGCTTGTCGATAAGTATAAAGTAAAGATGGTCGGCTTTATGGACGATACTTTCACGCTTTTTCCAAAGTGGGTTTACAGCTTCTGCAAGGGGATAATCAGTCGGGGCATTGACGTCCGATGGGGATGTACGGCGAGAGTCGATCGCTTCAACAGGGAGCTGCTTTCCCACATGTTTAAGGCGGGCTGTCGTACGCTTCTTTTTGGCGTAGAGAGTGGAAATCAAAGTATATTGGATAACGTACAGAAGGGTACGAAAGTAGGACAAGCACGGCGCGCCTTTAAAACTGCAAAAGAAATAGGTATGCATACAATCGCTTCTATGACCATTGGAATGCCGGGCGAGAACAAAACTACTGTCGACGAAACAATCGGCTTTGCAAAGCAAGTAGATCCTGACTACGCGATGTTCTCCTTAGCCACCCCATACCCTGGCACTAAGTTCTACGAGCTGGCAAGCAAGCTGGGACTCATCAAGGTGAAGGACTGGACTCACTTTACACTCCTTATGCCGGTCCTAGAAACCGTTGACCTCACGCTAAAAGAGCTACAGGAAACCCAACGGGAAGCATTTAAAGAGTTCTACTTAAGGCCAAACTACCTTCTAAAACAACTGAGTAAAGATAAGCTGGTTTTTGCTCTGGTGATGTACAAAGTGTTTAAAGGAGCCCTTAAGATGAAATCAACGCCCATTCTGGGCACTTCGGTTGATCCGCATGTAAGTGATGAATAGCGTCGCGCGCATTTGGAGTACCGGTTTATAAGACAGCCCCAACAGTCTTCGCTATTCCAACATCGGGGCTCCGTTCGCCCGATATGTTCTTAAGCTCATTGTACGCTTGCAAGTTGTTGATGCAACCGATGTCCGGAGCTTTGATATCGTTAAAATACGCATACGCGCGGGCACGACAGCCACCGCAAACGTTCTGATACTCGCACGTGCCGCAATGCCCCTTAAGGTCGTGACGTTCCCTGAGCGACTGCATCACTTCTGCATTCCTCCATATATCGATGAATGACTCCGACCGCAAATCGCCGACAGGGATTGGCAGGAAGACGCACGGCGTAACAATTCCGTTTGGTTGAATGGCGCTATACATCCTGCCTGCACCACACCCACCGATGTACTCAGCCAGCAAGCCTACTTTATCGCTGAACTCAGCGGCGCCAAAGTGTGCGATCGACATAATCCCTTTTTGTGAATTCATCATACAAACGCGTGACAATTGCGGGGCCGTTGTAAAAACCTCAAACTTCTCGCTTTGGCCGCTTAAGTGCTTGTACATCTGCTGCAAAACGTCCTCCCGCACATCTGGGGGCAAGTCGATATCAATAATGTCTGCACCCCTCCCAACGGGAATAAAATTGAAGAATAAGGTCCTATCGACGCCCAGCTTCTTGCTGAGTACCACGAGGTCTTCGAGTTCGCCATAGTTCTCACTCGTAATCGTGTTAGCGATGCACGAATATGCGCCCTCTTGTGCAACGACATTTCGGATTCCCGTGACAGTACGTTCCCACGCCCCGCTGACGCCGCGAAATGCATCGTGTTTTGACGGGTCGACAGAGTCTAGACTTATCTCAAAGTACTCAATGCCAACGTCCATAAGCCGTCGAACTACGTCTTTTGTAAGTAACGTGCCGTTGGTTGCTAGTGAAAGGTATAACCCTTCGCGTGAAGCGTGACGAGCGACTTCCCAGAAGTCGTCTCGCAATAGAGCCTCCCCCCCAGAGAATGCAATAGCGACGACGTCGTTATCAACAAGCTGATCAACTATATCGAGGCGTTCTTCGAGGCCGAGTTCGTCACTTGACATCTTACCGGCACGTTGATAGCAGTGCTTACAGCGTAGATTACACGCATTCGTATAATTCCAAACGACTAAAAAGGGTGCCTGGAGTTTGAGCGGCTTGCTTATGCCATATTCTGCTACGCTCTTAACGATATTGGACAGGCCTCGTCGCGTAACTTGTTTACTGAAGAACTCTTGCATCTTAGGCTTATCGACATGAAATGACATTCTTCCCAGCTCAACGAACGCACAGATAGGCAGCAACTTGATCTTTTTCATAAGATTTAGGTCGTTTTGGCCGCTATACAAGCTCAGGGCTTCATAGATTGCTTGCTTGTCATCAACACATAGACCGCGGATAACCTTCCGAATTAAAGCGTTGCCCAAAAAGACGTTGACAGTATTGAGGGCAGAATACAGCGGTTCTGATTCTTGCGACGTGGGTCGTCTGGTCGCTAAGAGTCTTACGCTGTGCGCGAGTGACATAGTTGACCATTCTGAGTTTTCGGCTTAATAACACTTATTCTCCTAAAACCGGAGTCGTGACCATTCGTAACAGATTTTTGGCACCTGTGTTAGCCAAACGAAGCTCGTCTATCACTACAATGGCAATCTCAAAAAAAAACGAAGCCAATGAAAAGATACTAAGATCATATCTCAGAAACACTTTGATTGGGTGTTACATTTTGGACAATTCGGAACGAGAAAATGAATTCATCCTCGCACTTCTAAATGAGGTTGAAGAAGAGCCAAATAAACCAGTTAAACGTGGAGAGCTTTACGCACTCGCAAAGAAGGCGGGGTTTAGCGAACGAGAAGTATATAAATATGCCATGAACTTCGACTTACGAGGATATGTGAAAGCGGAGCCCATTCTTGGTGGCAAGATATTTTCTGTGATGCTTACTGTGGAGGGAATTGAATTTGCCAGACTGCTGAGACTTAAATATGACCGCTGACGAATTGAAAAAACGTACCGAAAACAAATCCGGAGCGCGAATTCGACCTAACTGCTCGGTCGAATGGACTAGGATCCCAACAGAGTTCGGCCCCTGCTTGCTCGTAGCAACTCTTGTATATCCTTTCGAAGAGGCAAAGGGACTTACGCGGGATCCCGAACGTGAGCTGGGCAAAGTGTTCGCTGAATGCGTTAATGATACGTTAAGCCGCTTTGTTTTTTGGCTTACTGCAGACTTGAATATTGAGCGTTCTGATTTGAACAAAGAAACACGTGATTTAATCCGTGCCGAACTTGCTAAGACCGTAAAGCCGCTGACAGCACTGCAAATTGCGCAAATGAGTGCACGCGTGAATTCATTTCCAGACTATCTGCGCGCGTTTTATCTAGAGGATTACTTTGAAAGCTTGGGAACGAATCGCGATGACCGCCTTTCTGTGTGAGGGGCCACAGTATACCTATTAAGGTTAAATGTAGTTCAAGCGCACGCTTGTTAGATCTCTTGACACCGAGAAAGCGTGTCGGTCAGTTACGTCTTAGGGTCGTTTTTCGGACCTAACTACGGTGAACCATCCTGTTCGCCGCGTTGAATCGCGTGCTGAGCGACCTGTCTGCCGACTTTAACTCCTTGGTCGCAGTCAAACCGATAGTGGATTCCTGCGTAAAGTCGGGACATGGATGCTTCCTGGACCTTTGCCTGTAACTCGCTCTGTTCCTTCGGGAAAATGTAGCTCAAAACCCCGCCCGCTGCAGCTGAGAAATCCGAATGACCTGAGGTGTACGATGGGAAGTTCGGAGTTGTAAAGGCTGTTTTTATTGTCGGATCGGCCTGAATGGGCCGCGGATACCAATAATCGTATTTGGCTTTCCAGCAGCAGATTCCTGCGTCCATCGACGCTACGTTCATAAGTGCAAGCGCCCGAGCAGAACGCAATTCGTTGAGGTGGTAGCTCTGAGTCAAATTGCAAGCAATCTGGTTCCAAAGCCCTGGTGGGTCGTTGTTCCAATACTCTGCAATCTGTTGCTGTTCCGCAGTTCGATTATTTGCGATTTGCTTGACTTCTTGCAGAGATGCATTGAATTGTGCAGAGCCATACACAGGTGGCGATGGCGGCATTATCAGGTTAGACGAATTAAGCAGCCACGGTGTGACGTTGCCCCAGTTCGGGAGAAGCGGCGGCTGTGGTGGCGATGCTGTACTAACCCACTTGTCAGGTCCCGTTGGTATAGTAACGTTCTTCGAGGCGTTCGAAGAACCATCGTTTTTAGCACGATTGATGACGTCTTGCGCTACAGCGCGGCCTAGAGAATCCCCAGCGGTAATATCGCTACGGAAGTTCACCCCGGCTTGAAGCCTTGACTCGTCGTCTGCAGCTGCTTGTTTGTTGAGCCACGCGGTTTCATTAGGATAGAGGTACGAGAGCACTGCCGCGGATGCTCCAGCGACAGCGGCATGATCAGACGGGTATGCAGGGTCACTCGTTGTCTGCACCGCAGGCTGTATGCTTGGATCAATATCGTGTGGGCTCGATCGGTTGTACGTATACTTGTTGTTCCACGCTGAGACAAGCGCGTCGTACTGCGCCACACTCAATAGCGCATAAACGCGCGAGGCCATGGGTGCTGATGTGCTGTTTTTGACGACGAGGCTGCGTGCAATCTCGTTCCAGCGCACGACTGAGCCGTTAGTCCAGTAGTTAATGCTTTCGTTGACCGCAGCAGTCCGGTTAAGCTGCAGTGCCTTTAGCTCATTAACATCTTGGTTAAATTGTGTAGAGCCTTGAGATGGTGGGGGATTTGAGCGTAATGCATCGCTTGAAGTCAAAACGAACGGCTTCCAGGTTCCGCCGGTTGGCTCTGCTGTAAGTGTGCTTCCTGAGCTTGTCGAGTTATTTGTAGAGGTTACACACGCGCTCGCGCTCACAGCGACGAGCACCATAACTAAAATTACGGCTGTCGCAACGCGTTTTGGGCCCACAAACAACGTTTGACCGACTTAATATAAATAATTCCACACTTAGCCTCAAGAGTCCGAGAGTTTTAGCCGACGCGAAAGACTTGTGGTTCGTAGGTTGTGTGCTGGCGGGTTGCTACTTAACGGGATTTGCCACGCCACCCTGCGATCTTTGCTTACTATCGTACTCACAGCTGAGAGACTAAACTTGCCATCACGCCTTTTATATTACACGCAGCCCCTCGCACAGTTTAAGCAGGCTTTCGACTATTGCAAGCAAGCTTAATACCCAAGCGACTCGTCAACGAGTATGAGAGTTACTCGGCCCTCAATTTCCTCATTTGCGAGAATCACCCACTTTCCGAGCTTGCTCGACGTTCCGTACGCTCTTTTCGCGCGGATATTCTCTATGGGATACGCGTACTCGCGGACTCGATGCAACGCATCGCCAAGCGTTAAGGCAATTTTGTTCGTGCCACTGACGAGTATCAGGTGACCCGCTGCAAACGGCCACGCTCCTACGCGGCTCCCTGACTTATCGCAAGCAATGATTTGGCCTGACTGCGCAATGGCGTTGACGCCGGAGACGAAGTAATCAGCAGTAACAGATTTTCTTCGCAGCTCATGCCTCTTTTTTTCATCGTTCTCGGCGACGATTACGCGATGAAGATCTCGCCATTGTGATGTGTCACTATTTAAGTATTCATCAAAGCCGATCTCAATCAAAGTAGTTGAGGAGCAACTCATGACCTCGGCCCCGGGTGGAATCAGGTCTTTGAGCGTTTCGAGGGCAATATCGCTATTTTGCGCCCGAATTACTGCTATACCGCGCCGCTGGATATTTTCTACCGTTTGTGCCACCTCGTTAGCTGAAGGCTGCTGATTCCACTTCCCAGCGTCAACCTTAGCCTCGGCGACTAGGTTTGACGCGCTGTATTGCGTGAGCTTTCCCATTTATTCACCGCATAGCGGTGCCACTGGTAGATATATATACAATATCCAGCAACGGTTTCGAGCTTTAAAGCAACGACGCTCCTTCTTTTGAGGTCTGAACGGGACCACCCCTTAACAGAATACCTGGTTCGGAAGTGAGCTGTGCAAAAAGGGGACTGCGTACAGAGGAGGAATGACTGTCACTCTCTCCTGCGTAACAATAGCGTTGCCAACACGAGAAAGACAGAGGCAAAGATGAGGAGCGCGACGACGTCAGGGTATATCTTATCGAGGCCCCACCCACGCAAAATCACCGAGCGTACGGCTTCTACCGCGTAGGTCACCGGAATGACATATGATACGGGTCGCAGCCAAGTTGGAATTGCTTGTATAGGCCAAAAAACGCCAGAAAGTAGAAATGCAGGCAATACAACGATGGGTAAAAACTGAATTGCCTGCGCCTCACGGCGGGCGAAGCTCGAGAGCAATATGCCGAGCCCTTCAGATACGACTGCAAGCAGAGCTATGACCCCGAACGCGAGAAGTACGTCGCCAACGATGGTCACGTGAAACAGAATGACGGCAGCTGTTAGCAACACGGCTGACTGCGTGGTTCCGATAATGCCGAACGCCACGGCGTACCCAGCTACCAGCTCGCTCTCCTTCAACGGAGAGGCAAGCAGTCGCGAGAGCGTTCCAGACGTTCGCTCACCCACAAACGAAATGAGCGTGAGGAGCGTTGTGAGCTGCCACACAGCAATACAAAGTATACCCGGCGCAAAGAAGTCGATAAACTGCGCGTTAGCGCCGTAAATTGCGTTGCTTGAGTCTACGGAGACCGGCGCCTGACGACCGATACCTTGGATCGTTTGCGCGACCGCTGTGTTGACAGTTACAATGATCGGATCCGACACGTTGGGGTTGCTCTTGTCCGCGAGAAGTGTAATAGTAGCATTTTCCTTCGCGACCGACGTTTGACCAGACGCACGTGCCGCTACCGATTGGGTGAAGTTTGAGGGGAAGATTATTACGGCAGATGCACTTCCGTTTTGCACTTGGGCCACGGCATCGCTCTCACTATTCGAGTACGCAACATTGAGCACGCTTGTATCAAAATTGGAGATGATCTTGTTTGAGATTGAACTGTTTCCCACTGCCGTGTCACCGTTAACTACTACCACGCG
>PMYA01000162.1:4945-7066 GCA_003170935.1 Methanobacteriota archaeon | reverse complement strand
CAATCGACAGAGGGCCCGAAATCAGGTTAATCTCTAGTAGTTATTGATCTTGCGAAAAAATCGTCAAAATTGCCCTTCCTTTGTTTTGATTCTGTCTTAGTACATTGCTGACGTGTATAAGGAGCTGGGTGGTTTTAGCTGTATACCCATAGTGCCGTGCCGATCGGGTGCATCGGCATTAAAATTTTTGTAAGTGTAAAACTGTCCTTTTACCAGCCTAAACGACGTGCGCTGTGATACGATTTACAATGTAACTAACTATTGTTACAAACGTTTATCCGGGCGGCGTTCTTTGTAAACAAGTCAGAAAAAGAGGCGAATGACAACGCGAAAAACATCGATTGTTATAGCCTTATGCTTTGTCCTCATAGGCACGCTGACGGCCACTAAAGACGTAACAGCAGCGTCAACGGACGACTCAGCTTTTCAGCGATTTGATATCGCGATCGGGGATTACAAATATGGTGAACTCACTATTGACCCAGCGACCGATCAATTCTTCGCCATTGCAAACGTAGGCAAAGGATCGGCAGATGAATGTGTGACTCTAGTTGCACAAAAAGATGGCGCGAGCCCACAGTATATCTCTATTGCACATTCAACCGTTAGCACCGAGGGACGAGTCCACTGGGAAGACCCCCTCACTACAGCACAATTAGACTGGATTAACTCCTATGGCTACGGTGCGGTCTTCTTCGCTAGAGGCGCTAATTAACTTCATTCACAGACGTAGCACCTGATTGACGCAAATTAGACCGCGACAAACAGGGTTACTATGATAATAGGCATTGTTATCGGTTAGTCCTCAGAGTTGGATTTGGGATTAATTAACTTAGAGGGCTGACCTCTTCTTTAAAATCTTATTTTCAATCGGCAACTTGTTTGTAGCAGCAGCTATAAGGCTTTTCGAGTTCATGTATATATCGTGAAGAAAGACAAGGCAAAACTAGCATATCTTGAGAAATTGGTTGGCCCACTAGGGCTCGAGATGATTAAACGACTTCCAGATAATGGGTTAACGGATCAACAAATAGCACAAGAAACAGGGTCTGAATTGAACATTGTGAGGCGAACGCTATTCACGCTATACGAGCATCATCTCGCTTCCTATGTACTTGAGCGCGACAAAGAAACCGGGTGGATGCTGTATAGATGGAACGTGGACTTTGCGGATATTGAGCGTCGCCTCGCTGATGATGCGCAAAAGCTTCTCTCTACGCTCGAGAGATGGTTAGATAGCGAGCTGAACACCATCTATTACACGTGTGATAACCATTGCAGTCGCTTCACGTTTGACATGGCGAGTGGTAACACGTGTGGATACGAATTTGTGTGTCCCGTGTGCAAGGAAAACCTCTACTATGACGACACGTCCGAGCTTGTCGGTACTATGCAAGGTAAGATTAACGAATTGAAGACCAACGTTCAATCCATCTTCTATCCAGAGAATTTATCGATGTTTGAACTTGCACAAACAGAACAAGAATAGACGCCTCGTCGCGAGCTAAATACTCTGTATCAGCCCTTCCCGCAGGGCTTTGTGATATACACAGACAACGACATATAGAACAGTCCCACGCAGATGGATTTTCTATGAAGCCCGACATCTAACGTAGCAAGAGCACCCAGGTTCGTGGAAAGTCGGTTCTGCATCTTATGCGGGTTTTGGATTTTACTGACTTAGCGCTGCTAAAACATGAGTTACTGGAGGTTCATAGCAGCAAAAAAACCAACGCCAAGCTAAACCCCTACAACATAATAAATTTGTTATAAAGGCTCAAATAGCTATTAGTTATATTTATTATAGCCTCGGTCTGCAATTGCTAAGGCTGTGTAACCGCCCCAGGTGAATAAAAGGTCAATGCTTGGGCCATAATAAGTTCATGTGACTATTTTAGATTTTGTGGAGCGGTTAACAGCCTTAGTTACTTCTTATGCTTTTTTCAGCAGCTCAAATTAATCACATTCCGAGTACGAGCCCCGAATAGCTCTCCAAAATACAACTGACGGAGCGTTTAGAAGCTTCAAAAATTGACCAAAAGATTTTGGCGCTCGCTTTGGAACAACTAGGTTTTTCAGTGAGGTGATGGTGCACCCTGTGTTTGCGCTCTCTGACATGAC
>PMYA01000162.1:0-4906 GCA_003170935.1 Methanobacteriota archaeon | reverse complement strand
TATTGCGTTTCCCATCGCCGAATATCCTGCCGCGTTAGGATGTATGCCATCTGACATTACGAGCAAAGGATTTGAATGTCCTGGATTCGCTGGGTTATCTATGACTGCGTAAAAATCGATAAGGCCGTACCCCTTCGAATTAGCGTACTCGGCTATCCACCCGTTTAGGATATCTCGTTGCTCGAGAGAGTAACTGTTGGGTGGTACGGTACACAAGACTGGAACCGCACCGTGGGATTCGATTCGCGTGCACATCTCACGGATGTTTGCCTGCGTTGTAGCAAGTGGTACATCACCATTCGCAAGGTCATTCGTGCCCCCCATTATGATGACAAAATGGGGGTTTAAAGCAAGGGCCTCGTCTATACGGGCGAGCATATCCGCCGTTTTATCCCCGCCAACTCCCTGATTAACGACCAGCCAATCCCCGCCAAGCCTTGTTTTGAGATGGTTCGGCCAGTTGTTGGGGTCAGCCAACCCCTCTGTAATTGAATCCCCAACACAGACTATACTGTGTGCGTGCAGCGCTTGCAATGATGAAGACACCGTAGTTGTGGTGGTATTTCCACCAGTTGGGATATGCAGCGCCCCACCGACAATAACCGCGAGGATGAGAAAGAAAATGAGCAAAACCACTCCCTGGAATACCCGTTTGCTTGTGAGCTGAAATTTAGACGAACGGCGGTTACCTAGGACCTGCCTTCGGTCTGATTCATTGCGAAGACCGGTATTTTTTGGCTGTCGCTTGGGACGCTGATTAGCCCGTTTTGATGGAGAAAGCAATGAGCTTGAGAGGAACGACCCACAACTTGTACAAAATTTAGCATCGCCTGGAAGAAGTGCGCCACAGAACTTGCAAGGCCTTTTTTCTTGCATTGTCGTCACTTTCACAAAGGAGAACTTTATAAGAGTTCCTATTTCTTAAAGCGATCGTCCAAATTGACGTGGTACTGAAAGCAATGAACTCGATACAACATGTGTAATCGTCAGCAGGCGCAAATTAAACATTCCGCGCCTAATTGGCGGCACAACGCCCCGCCTCACTAAACTTGCGACTCGCTAGAAAAACAAGCGATTATGAATAGAAAACTGATGGAAAAACAACATCCTCGTCAAATACTGAGGGCTAAACCCTCCAACAATTATGCAGTCGATCCATCTTTAAAAAAGGTTCCGTTATGACAAGTGACTACTCAACGTCACTGGAACTTTCCGCTTCCTCAGAAGCTTCGACTACTTCAGCGACTGCACAGTTGCGCTTTATTGATTTGATCTCAATTTTCACTGAATCGTTGACCTTTGTGTTTGGTACAAAGACCACAAGTCCACTTATGCGCGCGATGCCATCTCCTTGTCTAGCAGTATCTTCGATTTTTACGTCGTATTGTGAGCCAACGTCCACGGGAGAATCATTAAAAGATCCACTGCCGTATTTGTTAAAACTACCACTACCACTACTACTACCACTGCTACTGCCGAAACTACTCTTATTCGATCTGTACACGTTTCACCTCCTTTTCTTTCTAACAAACAATATGTTTTATGGCATATAGTCTTATGCCACATAACTGCGATCCTTGCCTCACAACTTGAGCTTAAAATTCAAATTAACAGTCGCATTCAGATTTAAACCAGATCTGCCTACCTCAAAAAAAGAGACATTGAACTACGGTCAACGTTTTAAAAGTCTCCTAATAAGCGGGGCAGACACTATAATGGCACCCTCCGGGCATAATTCCTGGCAGCAATAACAGCGTATACATTTGCTATAGTTAATGTCCGGCACACGGGCTTTTTTAAGCACAATGGCGTTTGGTGGGCAAGCCCTAGAACATTCCCCACAGCGTTTGCAGCTGGAAACGTCGATGACAGGTTTTACGGCAATAAACCGCTTCAAGGCGTTAATGAGGAATGGCGGAGCTCTCGAAAGCGATGCAGTTAATGTCTTTTCAAAATTCTCCATTACAAGCGGCTCGACCTGCTCTCCGTATATCGTGACGTCCTCCAAGTGATCTGGACCAACGCCCCTCTCCTTCGCCAGTCTCACAGTTGGCACAGTCATAGGATCAAAGCCCGCTATAGTTACTGCGACGTAGTCGAGCGCCGTGCAACTTTTGCTCGCCATAACAAGCCCGATTTTGCGCGGTTTCCCGTTAGACGGGCCCGCACCTTCCATACCTACAATCGCATCCATGAGCGTGAGGGCGGGGGGATACGTCTCGTGGATGTCAAGCAGTAGGTCAGCAAATAGGTTTATGTCGTTAGCTGTGTGCAGATGGTACTCGGTTTTGAACAACCCAGGTATGTAACCATATAGGAGCTTAACGGCGCCCGTAAAGTACGTGAGATTATGCGTCTTAAGCTTCGGGAGCCCTATGATAACGTCCGCCTCGGTAACCGCTTTGGCCAGCGTAAGCTTCTTAAACGTCTTAGCCTTTATTGAGGCAATTTCTCGTTTAGCCTCATCGAATCGGACAATTTCACATCCTGTGTCATCAGCAACATCCCGAATTCCCGTTTTTTCCAACAGTGCTTTGTAAGACGCGGTGGTGCTTCCACCGCCGGGAGAGTCCCCAAGCACCGGTTTCGCCCCGAGCTCTTGGACCAGTTCGACTATCGCCTTCACTATAGAGGGGTGTGTCGTAACTGCAGCTTCAGGTGACTTGGCGGACAATAAGTTTAGCTTGACTAGGACATGATCACCGTCCGCGACGACCGACTCGAGTCCACCCAGAGGTGATCAACACGCTTTTACGGCCTTTCTAACCTCGCGATCCTCGTAAGAACCACACTTTTCGATTGACACGTGATTTGACATCGCTTGGTTTCATTGTATCCGTCTTGACACTCAAATAGCTTCGCTCTAGTGCCAATCGCTGTTCCAAAGTAGAATATTTTTATCCGAAGACGTTGTCCTTACGCACTTGAGACTGATTATGTGGACCAAGAAAGGAGCTAGGTTTAAGTCTTGCGAGATTGCTGACAACGCCCTTCTGCAAAAAAACGCAACAAGCAGAAACGACATGAGAGCAAGAGATCAGCTCGAAGAAGACGTAGATTATCTCGAAAAGCTCAAAGCAATGAGTGAGCTCCAAAAAGCTATACTTACGAAGTTGATCCCACTTGCTCCATGTGCTATGCACTCAGCTGTTTTGCGTGAGGCCGTAGCACCTTTCTTCAAAGGTTTGAATAAGAAAGAGCAAAGGCGCGAGTTTGAAGCTGCTGTAGACCCCTTGGTTCAAGACGGACTTGTTAGATATTTCTGCTGTATGATAGATAGTTACGCCATAAACCCGAAGCACCTGATGATTGCTCGATACTTGGCCGGAAAAACACCCAATGATTGAAGAAGAGCGTTATTTTACCATAAAAGAAGCTGCTAAGCTCTTAGGAGTCCCAAAAAGGAGTGTTAAGCGACGTATCGAAAGCAAGAACCTCGGCACCTGCAAACGTTTAAGCAAACGCGGCTTCGAGCTTGTTATCCCGCAAGGCGAATTGACCCTGGAAATTATGAGCTCCCTTCCTGATTCACGCCAGCTGAGTCTCTACGAGTTTGAAACGCTTGTGATCAAGCGCTTAGAAGCTATAGCCGCTGGACGAGACCGACGAGTTTCACTCACTTTAAAACTACTATATGAAGAGTTTGTGCAGCTTAAAGCTGAAATAGAAAATTTAGACGTCAGTACTACAGAAAATCAATCACCTACAGCGCCACTAGATAGAAACCGGTTATCAACAAGACACGAGACGGAGCTAGTTCGTTCACCGCAGTAAAAACCGTGCTGCCAGGCGCTAAGATTCGCAAAACACGGATGATGCTATCAATTCCGACGATAACACTGCTTAAACTAGGGCGCTTAATAACGTGGATACTTATCAACTAATATGACCCCCAGTCGGATCAGAGCACTAAGCGTAATGGAAGTTACAGGACCTGACGCCAACGGTCATAGTGGGAGCAACGTCGTTGCTCGGTCGATAGTCGGACTAATAGCTGGAGCGATTTTAGGAGCGGTGCTTGGTGCCATTTTTGGAGTGGTGGTGTACTTAATATTTGGCTGGCTGCTTTCTGGAGTAACGACCTTTTTGGGACTTAACATTCTCCAAACGCTAGCGGGGCTTTACGTAGGCAGCATAATCGGCACGCTTGTCTGGCAATTATAGGTCTTATCTTTGTAGGCTCAGTCAACATCGCTGAAGAATCACCGTTCTATTCTGTGTTTGGAGCTTTGTTTGCCTGGCTGACCTATACACAGTTCGGCTTATTCTCAAGCGGCGTAGAATCGGCTGTTACCGGAGCCTCCATAGGCGTTATTGCAGGATTAATAACTGGTTTTGCGTCAGGTTTGCTCAACAAGGGCAGTCTTGACAAAGTCTTTCGTGTAAGCAGCGCTGGCGTAGGGAGTGTCGTCGGTACCGCAGTCTTCGGCGTCTTCATTTTACCGCACGCGACATCGACAACAGACACAACGCTTGGTATCGCCATAGGCCTGCTCATAGGCTTCGCAGCCGGGTTAGGAACAATTGTGACCTCACGGAAGAAATCTTCACGCGCAGGTTGATCCCCGATTTGCTTTTTTTACTGGAGTTTATTGTAAAAAGAGTGCAAAGGCTTCACAACTTATGTCGAAGCGTAGGACATGTTTCGATCTTAAGTTGTGCCAAGATGGGCAATAGTAACGCTCGTGTTAAGATATTTTAGATATTAAGCGAGCCGTCCTTGATGATGAGTATATGGCGCGTGCAGTCTTGACAGAATACATGAACCTGTCCGTCAGACAGAATACTTCTGCTTGCTGTATCCGTCTTCAACACAGTGCCACATTTTTCGCATGCTAGCTGAATTCCCTCACTTTTTTCTAATTTCATGATCTCACCGAAAGTCGTCGTATTTTTCGTCTGTATT
>PMYA01000028.1 GCA_003170935.1 Methanobacteriota archaeon | reverse complement strand
TCTATTGGCTTGCTCTCAAAGAGCCCCGAACGGATTTGGAAGCCCGATTTCCGTTCTTTCCTGTCGAGTCTTCTCAGCGCGATCCCACTTGCTCTGCGCGAGCTTTGTTAGCATTTCCATGCCAAACTTGCCGGGATCTATTGGCTTGCTCTCAAAGAGGCCCACTTCAACGGCGCTCTCGAAAAGTGTTTTCCCAGTCTGGGTTCGTGGCATCACGGTTGACCATCCATCAGGCGAGCCAATCGAACCGGTCGAGATGTCTGCTGTCCGCGCTGTTAGGTCGGGACATATATAGCAACCAGGCTGAACGTAGCTGTGAGTGAGCTTCATAGGAGCCTCAACACGCTCGCCCAAGGTTGACGTGACGATCATCTTGCCTTTTGAAACGTCCATCTTTTGGACATGTTCAATATTCACTTTGTGAATTTC
Source organism: Methanobacteriota archaeon (assembly GCA_003170935.1). Taxonomy (GTDB): domain Archaea; phylum Halobacteriota; class Bog-38; order Methanoflorentales; family Methanoflorentaceae; genus Methanoflorens. Next base: position 3,195 of record PMYA01000028.1, on the reverse strand, counting down.
TTCGATGATCGTTTTCATTCCCGTATAGGTAAAGTTCTCAGTACAGAATATACCGACAAGCAATGCCATTTTATTGGGCAAATGGCGCCCTCCAAATGGGTAGAGCTGCATCTTTCGAACCGCATAGGTCAGGCAATGCATTCCCACCATCCCAATCTTATCGAGGCCGTATTCACGTGCTGCGAGTTTCAGCGCGCTATTCAGCGGACAAAGCACGTATTTTGTGCCGGCCGCAGCGATGATCTCCTCAGGTGTGGTAGCGACGTATGGCTCCGGATTCCAGGGTTCTTCGGTTGGCATGGCGACGATTGCGCCTTCAATCACGCCCGTTTCAAGTGCTTGTATAAGAAGAGCGCTTGCAACACCGCCATCTTGCGAATATTTCTGGAGCACCTTGTTAGTCGTCTTCACCGTCATTATGTCGAGGTATTTACCAAGAACCATTTACTCCACCCCCATGAGACGCTTCTCGATCATTTCAAAGGACGGCTCAAAGCTCCTTGGACATTGTGCATGGCACGCTCCGCATTTTATACAGAGCTCTTGGTTGACGTGTGGGCGACCGTATTCCATGTAAATCGCCCTCGTTGGGCACGCCATGGCGCAGGTGCCACAACCGATGCACAATCCGTTTCCAATGATCTTTGTCAATAGGTCACAGCCGCACGCATATCCCGCAAGCATGGAGAGGGGCTTAAGGTATTCCAAATCCCCACCTATCGCCGCAAGAATCGTGTTAGCGATCACCTCAGGACCAGTCGGGCATCCTGGAAGTGCAAAATCGACTTTAACGAGACTAGCGACGGGAAGGAACGATTCATGCGAGGGCGTCGCCGCTTGTCCCCCTACACTGAATCGAGTCACGCAGCCTGAGCTGGCGCAACCACCCATAGCGACCAAAAATGTCGAATTCTGTCGAATCTTTCGTATGTCGTCAACCTGTCTCTGGTCTTGCAGACAAATAGAACCGTGAACAATGGCAATATCCATTTGGTCATCGGGGATCTGTCGTACGTCCGCAAGCGTTGTCTCATAACGATAGTCTATCGCGTTGAGCAAATCAAGAAGAATGTCGTAGTTATCGCATAGCGATATTAGACATCCCGTACATCCACTCATCACTGCCGTTAGTACCTTCGGCTTTGCAGCAGCCATTTCTTTCACCTCCGCTTCCGCGGGTTTTGCTGTTATCTCCGGTTGAGCAGCTTCAATTTTCTCTTCTGCAGCCGGAGGGTTAGTCTTCTCTACCTCTGATTTTTTGTCGGCTTCAGATTTTTTCTCTTTCTTCCAAAACGGGCTCATAAAAATCCTCTACTTCCTTTTGAATTAGCTCGATAGCTTTGGGAATTGATCCACTAACTTCCTCTGTAAGTCCAAATTCGATTTGCTTACAACTCTTCGGCTGGCACGCAATGATGGTGACATCACATCGTTCTTTCAAGTCGTTAAGTGGCGTTGACGTCTGCCAGCCTTGATGATCGGCGTAACGGTTCTCGTCGACGTCGTCTATCGAAAGCTTCTTCAGCTCTCCGGGAGCGCCCCCGAAGTCAATCGAATCAACCAGCACGAGCCTCTTGCATTCCAAAATTCCGAACAAGAAGTACCCTCTGCCGAAATCAACGACCTTTAGTCGAGTTGCGCCGTTCAATTTCTGCTTTAGAACAGGAACTAAGGACGTCGCGAAGCCGTTGTCACCGAACAGTGGGTTTCCACAGCAGGCAATAACCACCTCAGCGTCGCAAATCGATTCGCTCACTTCAGATCATCTTGTTCTGAATGATGGCTTTTTCTGGATCCATCACGATCATGTGCGTTGCACACGAGTTGCATGGATCATACAGCCGCACTATAACTTCTGCGTACTTGTAGTGGTCCCCTTCTATCGCTTTGCTAATTGTTGGATAATTCCACGTCGTCGGAACGATGCAGTTGTAGTAAGTAATCCTGCCGTCCTTGACCCGCGCCATGTGAACGTTCGAGCCACGAGCTGCTTCGTTGATTCCGATTCCAAGCTCGTTGTCACCGAGACCGGCACATGCTTCCTTTGTTGGTCCGCTAGTGTTGAGCTCATCGAGAAGGTTCTCTGCTCGATGAACAAGCATACCTTGTTCCCGCAGCCGAGCCTTTTGGATGGCCAGCGCGCCCCTCTCAGTAAATCCCTTGAACCGGACCGCACGTGCGCGAGGGCCGACTTCAACCGGTTCGCCGCCTACAAGGCATATCGTGTTGTTTGCCTCTAGCCCGACTTCAAGCGAGCTGTACCAGTTGTTCGGCTGTTCTTCGTTAAACGTTTCCCACGGGAAGGCCGTTCTATCGCCGTAAGTCAAGTCCGAAGCAAATACGTCGTAGTCGTGCAGCCCCATGTCAGCCGGATAGTCAGAGTCCTTGATCAGCCCCATCATGAAGTCGGTCTGTTCGTTTGAAAGCTCCTCGTAGGTCCGCAGACTGTTCTGCAATTTCGCTTTTGCGAGATCGCTGATGTTATGTTTCATGCCGCCTATGACGATGTCAGGCGCGTGTAGGCCCTCTCCGCCGACCACATCAATGATGTTCTGAGCGACTTTTCTCATTCCCTGACAGCGCTTCATAGCGTCTGTGTAGACGTTTTGGTCGAAGCCGACCCCGCACCCGAAATCCGGGAAAATCAAAATATTATGAAGCGGATGGCTGTGCATTTTGTTAGCAATGGCAGCCAGTTCTCGTAATATCATGCCGTCCTTTGGGGGCTCAACGCCTATTGAGTCCTCCACAGCCTCTACCGAAGCGCATGAATGAGCGATGGGGCAGATGCCACATATCCGCGACGTTGCAAGTGGTGCGAACTCCATCGGCTTGCTGATAAGGAACTTTTCAAAATTCCTGACCGGCGTTATGCTGAAGTAGTTTCCTTTTTCCACAATGCCGTCATCGTTTGTCTCTAGAACTAACTTGGCGTGCCCTTCGACACGAGTGCACGGCGACATTTCAACTATATTGGCCAAACTAGTAACCTCCTTTCGGTTTCTATAAAATAAGCCAAAGCTTTAATGAAACTCATACTATAAAACGAGGACGTCTTTTTCTGAGACTGATTCAGCGCATCGCGTGTGTGTATATTTTGAGTGGTATCGATGAATGTCAAATCTTTATCTAAAGTGGCTTGGACGTGTGATCATTGTAGTAAGTGCGAACCTGCCGTCTTCTACTATATATTAG
>PMYA01000020.1 GCA_003170935.1 Methanobacteriota archaeon | reverse complement strand
ATAAGTACTGACCGAGCAAATATGGAATGACTTAATGAATAGCGTCGATAAGCAAAGAATCGTTCGCACGAGCAAGAGCTCGAAAGCTTTGCCTATTAGATATTTTGGGTTTCAAAATGAACGCGGGATTTCGACTGTAGCGGAAGCCTGAGATAACAACCCTATCTATNNCACCCGACCTCCGCCGTGTGAAGGCGACAGTTTAGAGCTTTCTTAGGCATATTGGTTGCTTAGTTTTTAGGTGATGCGACCACGAGAAACGCAAGCGAACCATCGTGCATCGTTTGATAGATACGCGTGGACAGCCCGGCAAGCTTTGAGAGGGTGTGAGGCAATCGAATTGTGGGGTAGCTATAATCTGCTTTTGCGTAGTGTAGTGAGATTTTACTTCTATAGATCTCCAATAACTCTTTTTTTGGCTGGTTAACGTCAGCAAAAATGTGTGGGGAACGTTCAGCGGCTAACATAGTGGGGGACTGGACAGGTGCTAGGTACTTAATCGTTGTGATTGACTGCCCGCGACTAAGCGCCGATTGGCGACAAGCGAAAAAATATAGTGGTTTTTTACTTTCGGCACGTTCTAACAGCGTATTAACAGCAACATTACAGTCGATTGTTGTGCAAGCAACTAACCAAGTAAAACCGAACCAGCAAGCGCTCTACAACCTCCTTGCCGCTTACCTTCAAACCGTGCCGCTCGAAGAACTGTTAGAAAGTGTAGAAAGAGCGCGACGAGAAGCACAGCTTAGACACATTGTGTTGTACGGAGCGACCTGTAGCTACTGCCACGGCAGAGCTAAACGACTTGACGCTCGTACCTACGCAGTTTTGCGTTTGAGTTGAAAGAGCAGCTTGCCTTGATTCTTGTAGCATGTATCACTCCATTCTAACTCAGCAGCGTGGGCGCCTAAACGCAGAAGAGGCTGCGGAGCCTGTTCTTCGCCAGACCATTGAAGTGCTGAAGCAGGTGATGTGAACACACGATGCGGAAAAGCTTGCGATTTCGGTGCTTGAAATCTACAAAGATAGTCATCGTCAGAACGACATTCGGAGTAATCATGTAAAACAACTACTTTATTAGTCCGTGGTGCTTTTATTGTCCAGCGTAGATTGCGTTAAAAACATTCAGCCTCGGCAGGACTTCACCCAGGTACGGGATCAGCATATTTCCTCGACCAAATGTGACCAAAAGTAGGAGCCGGGACTAGCGACATGACCCCGGCAATGTGCTTCACCACTGCCCGTAAGGAGATGATTATTCTTGGTGTTGCGGAAATAAGGAAGTGAGAGGCGGTATAAGGTTCTCCCTACTGAGGCGTTGTTGTTGCAAGGTCGCTTATTAACATATTAAGACACATCTATGTGGTTTTGCGTCGGTCTCGAATCGGGCTTTGTAGTTGATTCCGTTAGCCGATTTGAGCATCGGAGAAAAGAACGCTCATGAGGGTGGTGGGTGTTGAGGACTTGTGAAATCGACCCCCTTTCTTTGGTCCTAGTCTAATATTGCAGTTTTATATTGGGGAATAGACTATTAGAGTATAGGCAAATTAGACAAATATCAGCGGTATAACAAACTGAGGCTTTAAAGACAACAAGGAGGTGAAAACGTAAAAGCAACATCTGAAGAATCTAAGGATGCACGCGATGGGCCGCAACAGCTGATCGATGAAACTTACATAATGAAAATGTTTGAGCAGATAAGAGATGACATGGCGGCTCAAAATGCCGATTATCCGTTAGCAGACAGACTTATGGATTCTAACAAGGTAAGCCGACAGACATATCTGATATTCAGTCTCGCAGAGCAGTATTTAAAAAACGCTGAATTTCAGCTTGGAAGATATCACGCAGCAGTAGCAGAGAGAAAAATGGTGATGAACATCATGACAGTGCTCTCAGATAAGTTCAAAAAACTTCGCACCGAACTCAAAGACCGATCTATTGCCGTCTCGGATAATCAAATAGAAAATGCAAGTAATATTACCCGTATGAGGAAATTTAAGCAGAACGAGTCTGACCGGCTTATGCGAGAGCATAGGGACAAAATGCGTATCCAGTTCCTAGAAGCACATCTGTACTTTGTTGTGGTTCAAGATGTACAAAAACTTCTAATAGGTATCTGTACTCTAGAAAAAGAGGATAGTGAGCTCCAAGAACTAAAAAAAGAGCTTATCTCAAGTCAAGCATTCAGCGGAGCGAGGAATTTATTGGAGCATATTGATAGGGACATAACCAAAGGAGACATCTCTGACCTCGGGAATATCACGGGGGATAGAGAAGAGATCTTTACCTATCAACATAAAGTGAAAGATGGCAAGGGCGAGGTAGGAAGCGCGAAGGCGTATCTTAATGAAACAGAGCTTATTGCTATTAAACAACTGGTGCAACGTGCTTTTGAGATACTAAACAAACGTCCGCCTGAATCTGGAGAAGCAGCAGACTTAGAGAGGCTTAAAGACAATCGTGGCGTTAAGTCCAATATTGTCCAAGGAAACATAATGTGATTTTAACAGTATCTGCGTTGAACTAGAGAGCGCTTTTTTTGTCTGTGCCTTCAAGTGATAGGGATCATTTTTGTCATATTCGTCTCCATCTTCAGGAATAAGCTCATCCCAGAGCATCTCTATTTGCTCGTTGCCTTCCTCATCGATGTAACGATCTGTCATGCTTCTCGCCAGCGATACGTCATTGTCAGTGGCACCAAAGTTGTGCAACTTTTCGTTAAAGTTGTGCAACTCTTCGCCTTCACTATCTTGAGCTTCCGGATTAATTGTCGCTCCCGATTGGAAAAATAAACGATGGGCTCGGCCGAATTTGAATCGGCGACCTTCGCCGTGTANNNGCGTTGACCGCCCAATAAGCCCTGAGAATGTGAACGGAAGGCGTATAGTCGGGTAGTCGTACCCCGTTTTGGCGTGGTGCGCTCTTATCATACCGCAATGTATCTGTTGTGGCGTTGGGTTCTCACCAACGGCGCGTACTATAATCACCATTTTCATCTCCGCTAGTGCCAAGTCGGCGCTGAGATTTAGTCGTTTTGATTAGCTTTTGGCCCTGAGTTAGCGCAAACCTTATTATAGGGCTTTCGAGAAAGATAATTGCTTTATTTGGTTATTCGGAAAACGATCTAGCATTCGATTTTAGGCGCAAGAATGCCGAAACTACGCTTAATAATTAGTGGAAACTTAGAAACACCAGAGTCGTATGGTGCCTCCTCAGATCGCCAAAAACTCTTTTCTTTTGATGTTCCTTTGAAGGATGTCCCTAATAACGCTGCTGTAAAAGTGAGGGTGGAACTGTTCTATCCACGCTCAAGGATCGATGAATCTTGCCTGCCCTCGCCATTTGATGAGAAAAATCGCCTCTTGGCAATTGAGTTGGCCGAGTATGAATTTAGGTATGTTTCTTTAAGATCGGTTTGCGAAGCAGAGGTTTCAGAAGATCTCTTAAACGCTCTTAGGGATGGAGCAACCACAGAAGAAAAATTGATTACTAT
>PMYA01000085.1:2002-12585 GCA_003170935.1 Methanobacteriota archaeon | reverse complement strand
AATTTATATTAAATTAAATCTACAATCAATACGACAATGTCGCCGTCTAAGTTCATTTTAAGTTCATCGTATAAGCCGACCGGAGATCAGCCTAAAGCGATTTCTGAGCTCGTTAAGGGCATCAACGGCGGGGCGAAGCACCAGACGCTCCTTGGAGTTACGGGCTCCGGAAAGACGTTCACTGTCGCGAACGTGATCGAACAGGTGCAGAGACCCACACTTGTTATCGCGCACAACAAGACCTTGGCCGCTCAACTTTACAAGGAGTTTCGCGAGTTCTTCCCGCAGAACGCGGTCGAGTACTTCGTTAGCTATTACGATTACTATCGGCCAGAGGCGTACATACCGCACACGGACATTTATGTGGCAAAGGAATCGGAGATCAACGACGAGATAGACCGGCTGCGTCACTCAGCTACTAAATCGCTCCTCACGCGGCGTGACACTATTGTCGTAGCCAGCGTTTCGTGCATATTTGGCATCGGTTCTCCTGAGGACTACCAAGAGTCCGTACTCGCATTGCAAGTGAACGAAACCGTCAAACGGAGGGAGATCTTGCGCAAGCTTACCGCTATGCAGTACGAGCGTAATGACGTCGACTTCTTCCGCGGAAAGTTTCGCGTGCGAGGTGACACCATTGAAGTGTTTCCAGCATATGGAAATACCGCGTATCGCATCGCGCTCTGGGAAGATAAGGTGGAGGGATTGTACGAGTTTAATCCTATCAACGGAAAAAAGACAGAAGCGTTTGATTTTCTGCCGATCTATCCGGCGACGCACTTCATCACCAACCGCGCGAGACACGAAGAGGCGATGCACTCGATCAAGCGAGAGCTTGCAGAACGTTTGGATTACTTACGCGGACAGGACAAGTTGCTCGAGGCTCAGCGGTTAGAGCAGCGTACAAAATATGACCTAGAGATGTTGCGCGAGATTGGCTATTGCAGCGGCATAGAGAACTACAGCCGACATCTCAGCGGGCGCTCTGCAGGGGAAGCGCCCACAACCCTTATTGACTATTTTCCGGAAGACTACCTCCTTGTCATCGATGAGTCGCATGCAACCATCCCGCAGATTGTCGGTATGCACGGCGGAGACAGGTCTCGGAAAGACAACTTGGTAGAGCACGGGTTCAGGCTTCCATCCGCTTATGATAATCGTCCGCTTACCTTTGGCGAATTTGAAAAGCGGGTCAACCAGGTTATATACGTGTCGGCCACCCCTGGACCTTACGAGCTGACCAAGTGTGAGCATGTCGTCGAGCAGATCATTCGTCCCACAGGGCTGGTCGACCCAGCAGTAGAGGTTCGCCCTGCTGCGAACCAAGTCGACGACTTGATCGCAGAACTCCAAAAACGATCGAAAGAGCGAGTGCTTGTGACGACACTGACAAAAAGAATGGCCGAGGATCTTTCCGAGCACCTTCAGGAGATTGGCATCAAGGTGCAGTACCTTCATTCTGATATTAGCACGCTCGATCGCGTCGACATCCTCTACGACTTACGACGCGGCGTCTTCGACGTCCTCGTAGGCATCAACCTTTTGAGGGAAGGTATTGACTTGCCCGAGGTTACTCTTATGGCGATCCTCGATGCAGATAAAGAGGGCTTTCTACGCTCCGAACGGTCACTTATTCAGACGATCGGCCGGGTAGCACGAAATGTCAATGGTCGTGTGCTCATGTACGCTGACGTCACGACAGATTCAATGAAGCGTGCGATAAGTGAGAACAACCGACGGCGTGCGTTGCAGCTCGCACATAACGAGCGCCACGGAATTACTCCCCAGACCATCGTAAAACCGATCGAGGAACTCGTCGAGCGACGTCGGCCAGAGTTAGTGGCTGAAGAAGAACCTGCTCTTAACGTCGCTCCAGATGAGATCGAGGAGACGATCGCAGGGCTCCAAGCAGAGATGCAGCAAGCAGCGCGTGGGCTTGAATTCGAGCGGGCGGCACTGATCCGCGACATGATTCGCTCTCTTGAAGAAGGAACATAGCGTGACTGAATCTATTCGTATAAAGGGCGCAAAAGAGCACAATCTCAAGAACATTGACGTTGAGATCCCGCGCGACAAGTTTGTGGTCATAACGGGAATTAGCGGTTCAGGTAAGTCCTCGTTGGCCTTTGATACGATCTATGCTGAAGGACAGCGAAAGTATGTGGAATCGCTGTCTGCGTATGCCCGACAGTTCCTCGGTCAAATGAAGAAGCCAGAGGTAGAACATATTGACGGCCTTTCCCCGGCAATCTCGATCGACCAAAAAACGACGAGCAAGAATCCCCGTTCCACCGTTGGAACGGTGACAGAGATCTTTGATTATCTGAGGCTTATGTTCGCACGCGTGGGCACCCCCCACTGTCCACAGTGCGGCAAGGAGATCGCTCAACAGACCGTGCAAGAAATCGTCGACCAGGTTGTGCGACTTCCGAAGGAGACAAGGATCACGATCCTCGCCCCTGTGGTCAAGGACAAGAAGGGAGAACACCGGAAGATCTTGGAGTTCCTGCTCAGCGACGGGTTCGCACGCGCACGCATCGACGGGGAGGTGCGCGAACTCGATGAGGCCATCGACCTTGACAAGAACAAACGGCATTCGATTGAGGTCGTGGTCGACCGTCTCATCATCGCTCAAGAAGAACAGCAACGCCTCGCCGATTCGCTTGAGACTGCCCTCGTTCTCGGTGATGGGGTGGTCATCGTCGACGTTAACGGCGTGAAAGAGCTCCTTTTTAGCGAACACTTCGCGTGTCTCGAGTGTGGCATCAACATGGGGGAGCTAGAGCCGCGCATGTTCTCGTTTAATAGCCCGCATGGGGCGTGTCCGACCTGCCATGGCCTCGGGTTTGAGAAGACGCTCGACGAAGACCTGATTGTGCCCGAAAAATCCTTGCCCCTGAGAAGCGCTGTCGCGCCGTGGGCCAAACCGACGAGTGAGTACTACCCTCAGTACCTCTTAAGCGCGGCAAAACACTTTCAGTTCGACCCCGAAACGCCATACGAAGAGCTTACCGGCGAACAGAAACACCTGATCATGTATGGCTCAGGGAGTCAGAAAATGCTCTTTGAGTACGCCGGACGACACGGCTACGTGCGTTTTATGAGGCCGTTTGAGGGCGTGTTAAAAAACCTGTCGCGTCGTTATCGCGAAACAGATTCTGATTACGTTAGGGAAGAGATTGAAAAGTACATGCGGCTGCGTGCGTGTGACGCCTGCAACGGCAAACGGCTTCAGCCAAAAGCGCTCGCCGTTACGGTCGGTGATTGCTCGATAGCGGATGTCTCAGCCTTGTCTGTCGACGCGGCTTATACCTTTTTTGACCGTTTGCGTCTCTCTAATGGGAAGATGATTATTGCCGCAGAGGTAATTAAAGAGGTTAAAAATCGCCTCAATTTTCTGCAAAACGTCGGTCTTAACTATCTCACGCTTGATCGAGCAAGCGAGACACTTTCGGGGGGTGAGGCTCAGCGCATACGGCTTGCGACGCAAATCGGTTCGGGCCTCGTTGGAGTCCTATACATCCTGGATGAGCCCAGCATTGGCCTCCATCAACGTGACAATTTGAGGCTCATCGGGACGTTGAAGAGCCTTAGAGACCTCGGAAACACACTCATCGTGGTTGAGCATGACGAGGAGATGATTCGCACGGCAGACTACGTCATCGACATGGGGCCCGGCGCCGGAGAGCACGGAGGTGCAATCGTAGCAACAGGCACACCGAGCGACATTGTGAGCGATCCAGAGTCTATTACTGGACAGTACCTGAGCGGGGCAAAACGAATCGAGGTTCCAGAAAGACGGCGCACCACGAACGGCAATGCCCTACGCATTATTGGCGCACGCCACAACAACCTTAAGAACATCGATGTGGAGATCCCCCTTGGGATCTTCACCTGTGTCACGGGGGTCTCTGGTTCGGGAAAAAGCACCCTCATCAACGATATTCTCCATCGCCGACTCGCTCAAAAGCTTCACCGAGCATACGGAAAACCCGGCGACCACGACGACGTTTTAGGCATCCAGCACATCGACAAAGTGATCACGATTGACCAGTCACCCATCGGGAGGACGCCACGCTCAAATCCCGCCACGTATACAGGGGTCTTCGATTTTATTCGGGCCCTTTTCGCACAGCTTACAGATGCTAAAGCCCGCGGTTATCGACAGGGCCGGTTCAGCTTTAACGTGAAAGGCGGACGCTGTGAGGCGTGTAGAGGTGACGGGATCATAAAGATCGAGATGCACTTTTTACCCGATGTCTATGTTCCGTGTGAAGTCTGCGAGGGGAAGCGCTACAATCGCGAAACGCTCGAAATTCGCTACAAGGGAAAGAATATCGCGGACGTACTCGATATGACCGTCGAAGAGGGCGTGCACTTCTTTGAGAACATCCCGCGCATCAAGCAAAAACTCCAGACGCTCTTTGACGTGGGCTTGGGTTATGTCAAACTCGGACAGCCCGCGACGACGCTTTCAGGCGGGGAGGCGCAACGCGTCAAGCTGGCGACGGAACTCAGTCGGCGGAGCACGGGAAGGACATTTTACATCCTTGACGAGCCGACGACAGGCCTGCACTTTGACGATATCAAGAAGCTGCTCGTAGTTCTCGGGAGGCTCACAGACGCAGGCAATTCTGTGCTCGTTATAGAGCACAACCTTGACGTGATCAAGACGGCTGACTACATTATCGATCTGGGTCCTGAGGGGGGCGATGAAGGCGGGTACATCATCGCGCAGGGAACGCCTGAGATGATCGCACGGTCTGGCACGTACACTGGTGAATTCCTCAAACGAGTCTTAATCGGATACTAAGGCGATGCCCCAATCTTCTTTAATCGAAAAACTGGACAACTTGCCGGGCAGTCCTGGGGTGTACCTGATGAAGGATGCCGATGGGAAGATCATCTACATTGGGAAAGCCATCTCTTTGAAGAACCGCGTTAGATCCTATTTTCATACGACGCCCGCAGCGCCGCGAACGATGGCACTCGTCGAGCGGGTTAACGACGTCGAGTGGATCGTTACCAACACCGAAAAAGAAGCGCTTATCCTTGAGTCGAACCTAATCAAGCTTCACAAACCGCTATACAACGTTCGGCTCACCGACGACGGCAGCTTCCCGTACATCCGAATTACAAGCGACGTGTATCCGAGCATCACCGTTACGCGCGCCGTACGAAAAGACGGATCGTCCTATTTTGGTCCGTACACGAGCGCGCAGGCAACGCGTCAAAGCGTGAAGGTGCTGCGCAAGGCGTTCCCGTTGCGCAGCTGCACGAGAGACCTGCAGCGTGTTCTGAGGCCGTGCCTTAACTATCAACTTAAGCTCTGTGCGGGCCCCTGTGCGGGAAAAACGGATCCTTATGCGTACTCTCAGCTCGTTACGGGAGTTCGGCGGTTTCTCGAAGGGCGCCAAGATGACCTTCTCAGTGAGCTGAAGCAGGAAATGCGCGAAGCGGCAACTGATATGGATTTTGAGCGCGCGGCGACGCTACGCGATCGGATTGCCGCGCTAGAGAGTGTGCGAGAACAGCAATACGTGGAGCCACGACGTGGTGACGAAGATGTCATCGCCATCGCACGTCGAGGTCCACATGCGTGTGCGCTCATACTTATGATCCGTGAAGGGAAAGTCACGGGGCAGCAATCATATGTTCTACGCGGAACCGAAGGTGTTGAGGTGACTGAACTTATGACGGCGTTTATCAAGCAACATTACTTCCATCTCACCGGCCCCTATGTCCCGAAGGGCATCCTTCTCGAGCACCCAATAGAGGAAGCGGACGCCATTGAGAATCTTCTTACCGAGATCAGGGGAAGTCGCGTTCACGTGAGCGTTCCCCGCGCCGGACCGAAGACAAAGCTCGTCGCGCTTGCTCACAAGAACGCCGAATCGATGCTTAAAAAGCCAGCTGCTGCAGATGCGTTGTACGTTCTTAAAGACGCCCTACGACTCCATTCTTACCCGTACCGCATTGAGGCATTCGACGTGTCGAACCTAGCTGGTGCCGAAGCCATGGGATCGATGGCGGTATTTATTGACGGTGTCCCGCAGTTTAACGAGTACCGCTATTATAAGATCAAGAGCGTCGAGACGATCGACGATTACGCAATGCTCAAGGAGATTGTCAGCAGGCGATATCGAGAACGTAAAAGCTGCGCAGATCTCATCGTGGTTGACGGGGGAAAGGGCCATGTGCGCGCTGTCAATGACATCCTCACGATGCTCGGTTTAAGGACACCTCTTGCTGGCTTGGCAAAGCGCGAAGAACTCGTTTACGTGCCCGGACGATCAGCGCCCGTGCCGGTGCCCCAGATCGCGCTCAATGTGCTAATGCGCATTCGTGACGAGGCGCATAGGGGTGCTATCCGCAAGCATCGAAACTTCCGCTCGCGGAAGCTCTTGGAAAGCACGCTCGATCAAATCCCGGGCGTCGGAAAAAGACGAAAAATTGAACTCCTTAAACGTTTTGGATCCGTTGCTGAGCTTAAAAAAGCGAGTATTGAAGAGATCGAATCAGTGCCTGCCATTAACAAGACGACAGCTCGCAGTGTGTTTAATTTTTTTAACGAGCGACTTGCGACCGTTAAAGCGTCAGCCGCACATTCATAACGAACGTGTCGCGAGGAGAACTAATGCGGGGTTGGTGTTCCAGAGCTGCATTCCGGTTGCATCTGGTATTGCATTTACTGCATGGACGCTAGGGCCCGTTGAGCTAGTTAGCGCTGCGCTTGCCCTCACAGCGGGCCTCTGGATCTACGTTCTAGCTGCCAAAGCGAAGCTGACGGCACAGGCGCTTATCTTCAATGGTTTCTCTATCTGCTGTTCCTGTCGATCGTGCTTTGGTATTAATTTTGGATTTAAAGTCTCTAAACGGTTCCCGCGGGCTCGTTAGTCGTGAGGCGTCGTCTTGCGCTTAGTACGAACGGACTCTCTCGTAATTGAATACCCTACGTCTGCGTTCGCCATAATTGCAATTCCAACTCACTAAGCCCGTAAGCTAGTTCAACCGATTTTGCTGACCGCGTCGCTAATGAACGGGTATCCATCGAATGTTTGACTGAAGGGGACGTTTACGTCTGACCACGGAAGTTGTACTGTAGCGACCCCATTGAGGTTCATCATCACACTTTTCGTGAAGATGGTTTGGAAAGCCGCGCTGATCACAGAGCTGAAGTATATAGTTGTCTGTACCGGGATCTCGACGCTTCCACGCGCTGGGACTTGGAATTCGCCAGACGTGCCGTTGCCCAGCTTTTGGTTGTTCTCTGCTAGCAGAAGGTCGTAAGTGATGGATTTGACATTAACTCCGGCGACGTTCGGGTTGTAAAGCTTGATTACGAATGTGAAGGTGAAACCCGAGCGCGTCACATTATCGATGGAACTTACTTTTACACTTTCCACTAGCGGGGCTTGGAGCGTCAAAAAAAAGGCAGCTCCTGCAGCTGCAATGACGATAATAACGACTGCTATAATAGCGGCGATAGTTCTTGTCCGCATAGCTACGCAATAGCCTTTTGACTATTTATACGAATCGAAACGAGAACAAGCGTGGCGTACTGACAATTTATTCCCTATTATGCTCACTATGGTACTGGAATCACACAGTAAGGAAAACGTAATATCGCTCTTACACGTTACAATACGTACGCTCTGCGTAGCTTCAGTCCAATGAGGTCGCCAGAGCACGTGTGTTACAACTACACGGAGCGAGCAGAAATGCAATATGAACAAGTCACGCGCCGTGATTGGGAGCGAACCGCGCTCTACCTTGCCGGTGGAATGCTGCTGATTATGACCGCCGCTATTTTTCTTTTTGCCATAAACCGCGTTATAGGCGTCATCCTTTGGCTCGCCCTCATTGGAGTGGTGCTTGCGATCTTGGTCAATTGGCACACCAAAATGTACGCGTATAAGTGCAAACGATGTGGGGGGGAATTCGAGATATCGCCTTTAACAAATTTCGTTAGCCCCCAAGGCTTCGGCAAAAACGGCGCGTGGAAGTACCTCAAGTGCCCACGATGTGACCAACACGAGCACGCTGAGGTTTTCAGGAAAGTCAATAAATAATTCAGCAGCCCTGCTTGCTATTCGCGGTGTATCGCGCGCTCTTTTTATCTATTAACCGTCTTAATTGGCTAGTTTAAATTAAGCGTTGCTTCCACTTCTAACCGGACCCTCTTTACGTGGATGCCCCCATTTTCATCGGGTGGACATCGTTCCACATAAGCGTTGCCGACCTCTCCCATAAAATCCTCGCGCAAAGCTTCAGGAAGGCGTTCTGTGTAAGGAATGAATACGCTGCGCACCCAGCCGTTAAGCGCTTCTCTCCCACCGTGCACCTTGTTCTTAGGGACTAACTGAATGCGCTTTGCAGAAAGGTCTGCACGCTCTACGAAACCGCGGTATTCTTCGACGCTGAAAAAGAACCATGGGTAGGTGAATTTTTTGAAATGGCCTTCCCACCTGCTATGCGTGATAAGCTCATTTGCCACGTCGGAAATCATCGCAGCGTTACCCTTCCCGCCGAACTGAAGGACCGCCCGTCGTCCGACTTGAGACTTCGCTTGATCCCTTTGAGCACAGCAATATGATCGCGTACCCAGTGTAAGCTTGCGAACGACACGACTAGGTCAAACTCGCAACGATAAGCAAGGCGGGTAGCATTACCCCAGCGAAACTGCAGATTGGGGTAGTGGACGGGTGGGAACCGCCGGTTCGCAAACGCAACCATGCTTTCAGACAAGTCGATCCCGAGCACACAGCCCTTCGGAACGAGCGCCGCAAGCTCAGCCGTCACCTTTCCATCGCCACAGCCGATATCCAGAATTCGCTCATCGCCTGCGAGTTTCTGGCTTCGAATAACGTCTTGGGTCCATAGTTGCTGTTGAGATGAGTGTTTTTCGTATTCAGCTGCATCCCAATTGTAAATCGAGTTCATTAGAATCCCTTACAATTCAGTTCAGTGTGCGGCTTCAGTGTCTCCTCGGGCCACAATTAATCAATCGATGTTTTAGGAGTTATGTTTCCAACACGACCCGATAGTGAGCCTCATTGTTGCGGACTCTCTGCACAGCGCCGTTTATATCTGTTTGGGGGAACACCTCCGATCGCGCTATGATGTGATGACTCGCGGCGAATGCGAGCATCTCTCGCATTACGTCTCTACCGCCTGTTAAGCTTCCGCTTATCGATTTCTGGCCACCAACGAGAACAGGCGCTGAAACCGCAATGTTGCCCTCCTCGCCGCGTGAGTTCAGTCGATTAACGATCGTCAAGTTGCCGCAGGGCCGCAGGGCCTCCATATAGGATGACAACGGGAGGGGTGCAGAGGCTGTCAATAGTATGAAATCTAGGGTTCGTTTAGTCCCTTGCATCTCATTCTCGTTACGGCTATTAACGAAGTGATCTGCGCCAAACGCAAATGAATCTTCTTCCTTTTTAGGGTTAGTTGAAAACGCAGTTACCTCGCAGTCCATAGCGCGTGCGAATTGAAGGGCTATGTGTCCAAGGCCGCCGATACCAACTATGCCGACGTGATCGTGAGGGCGGAGGCCAATGCGCTTCATTGGAGCGTAGACTGTCAAGCCTGCGCACAGAAGCGGCGCTGCACTTGCTGAATCGAGTGAATCTGGAATCGCAAAAGCGAACCGACCGTCGGTGCGAACGAAATCGGCGAATCCGCCTTGCCTCTTAACACACGTGAGTACTTTTTTTCGGCATAGGTTCTCATATCCGTTCAGACACCACTCGCAGCACAAGCAGCTTCCTGATTGCCATCCGACGCCGACTCGTTGACCTATGCTGAGTCCCTCAACATTAAAGCCAGTCGCTTTCACTGTGCCAACGATTTCATGTCCTGGGACAAGCGGGTAATGTGAAATGCTCCAGTCATTATCGATGAGGTGTATATCGCTGTGGCAGACCCCGCAATGGCTCACCTCGATGTCAATATCATATGGTCCCAGCTCTCGCAGTTCGTAGTCATACGGATGAAGGGCTGCTCCGGGCCCCCGCGCGGCAAATGCGTGAATGTGCATTGTTGAGGTGAACTATGTTGCATTTGTAGGATTTCATTGTTTGCCACGGTAGAGGCGTGATGTGTGGTTTTATGCTCCACCCTAAACGGTTATATATCAAAAAGCATAGCTTCAGATATATTGTTATAAGACGAGGAATCCCAGTGTCAAGACGAATATGGAAAGAATGGGCGCACGATCAGTTTCTTGGGATAAGTCAGTTTGGTCCTCTCAAAATGGAGCGCGGCAATATCAAGTTTTTTGTGCTTATGACGCTTCAGAGACAGCCGCTCCACGGGTACGGCATTATCAGGGCAATTGAGGACGCATGTGGCAACGCCCCGAGCGCAGGCGTGATCTATCCGACGCTACAGATGCTTGAGGATCAGGGGTGCGTCACGATGCATGAGGGGGATCATAAGAAGATATATGTCATCACTGACGACGGGAGATCCTTTTTGGAGAAACATCGTGAAACGGTTGAGCAATTAAGCTCGCGCGCAGCTCAGCCACGGTGGAGCTCACTACCGGGTGTCGGCAGGCGCATCGGAGAAATCGCTAG
>PMYA01000085.1:0-1920 GCA_003170935.1 Methanobacteriota archaeon | reverse complement strand
TTGTCTTTGTATTCGTTGTACACGCGCCAGGGGTTCACGGTTTGACAGACGCCGACGAAACAAGAGCACTCGAAACTGATGCGGCTGCATCTGCTGCGACAGTTACCCCGCAGCGGAACCTTTTTCGACCTAAGACGTTTAAAGCGCTGCAATACCGCAATTTTGCGCTGCTTTGGGGCGGTATGCTTGTATCGAACACCGGTACGTAGATGCAGATTATCGCGCAGTCACCCCTCGTTTTGCAGCTTACGCAAAACTCAGGCATTGCTCTTGGGATAATCTCGTTGGCCCAGGCCTCACCATTCTTAATATTTTCGCTCGTCGGTGGCGGCGTTGCTGACAGGGTGGACAAGCGACGGTTGTTGTTGTCACACAAGGCTCCCAAATTGTGTACGCATTCGTCTTGGGAATCCTGACTGTTACGGGCCTCGTACAGTTCTGGCATATCGTTGTATTGTCAATGCTCGTTGGGGTTACGCTTAGCTTCGACCAGCCAACCCGATTTGCCCTTATCCCCTCTTTGGTACCGCGCGAGGACCTTTCTAACGCGATATCGCTTAACACGATTCTTTTTAACGGCGCGGCGATTGTCGGGTCTGCATTAGGAGGAGTTCTCGTAATGGTTATCGGCTATGCTGGCGTCTTCTTCGTTAATGGCCTGAGCTATGTCGCAGTACTTGTAGCACTTCTTCTCATGAGGCTGTCCCCAATCGTTAGTTCGGGGTCAGGGTCCTTGTTTCGCGCTATAAGAGGAGGCTTAACGCACACATATTCCACGACCGCTTTCTTGCAACGCTGCTTATCAACTTCGGGTCGTTACTGTTTTTCGGATCAACATATACAATACTACTTGCGCTCTTCGCAAAGACAGAGCTCCGCACCACACCTGCAGGGCTTGGCGTCCTTTACACAGCGATCGGGATCGGCACCATCGTTGGCTCGCTCGCGGTGGCGTCGCTAGGCGACTTCAGACGCAAGGGGAGACTTTTGATGGTCTGTCGATTTCGATGTCACTATCGGTGATTGCTTTTTCGTTACTTCACATGTATTGGCTCTCGTTTAGTTTGCTGCTTGTTGCTGGGGCTGCGCAAGCGGTCACGTCAGCCGTGTCAATCACACTCATGCAGCTTAACACGCCTCGCAATATGATGGGCCTCGTGATGAGCATCAACACCTTCGTTATTATGGGAATTCGACCGCTGGGTGCATTCCCCATTGGTGCTTTGAGCGCAGTTATCGGTGTTTCTGCCGCAATAGCTTCTGGCGCAGTGATAGCGTTTGCGATAAGCGCTTATCTATTCGTGGCTAACAAGCGGTTACGATCAGCGTAGCGTGTACAAAAGAAGCCTTTTTTCTGTTTTAAAATCTTGCAGCTGAATAACCGTTCTATTTTCGTTGCTGCGGCTGCGTGGAAGCGATGAATGAGTCGCCCTACTTGATTCACACCGCAGTATGAATTGACCACACCCAGCCACGTCAGATGTTAATCCAGTTTTTCCACTCAATAGTGTCCGCTGTTTCCTCTGCATTTTGTATCTGAGGACGGGTGTGGATAACGTATCTGGAAGCCCGGATAACGAAATTGAAAAGTATCAACTGACGTTTTTTTGCCTGATACCTATTAAAAAGCTTCCTGTTTTGAACGGGACCCATTATAGCGTTCTTTTCGTGGTTGTTGGTGCATCACTTTGAAAATACAGTCGCAACGGAGCTCAATACTACTTAAAGCGGCCCTTAGGCGTGCGACGAAAATCGCTTCTAATGGAGCATCAGCGATGCAATTATCGCCTTGTGAATATGCGCACACTGTCCCTCGTTCATAGAAATAAAAATCATTACGCGCTAGAACCCCTTTATTGCGAGTCCAGATTTTAAAAAAAGCGCAAAATACGAGCGAAAACGTTAAATACGACCTTATAG
>PMYA01000010.1 GCA_003170935.1 Methanobacteriota archaeon | reverse complement strand
TTTATCACCATACTTCATGTGATATCCGTAGCTATAACAACTTCTCAAGAAATCCGCCGACACCGCCAACGCTTGTAAAGAGTTGTGCTACGCTAGATTACTTGGGCCGGCGGTGGCAATTCCGTGGAAAAGGCAATATCCTAAAAGGCAGTTTATCTATAACGCGAAAATGCCGGGCAAGCTCAGAAGCTGCGTAACCGCCGCAAAAGAACTTGGTAGTGAATTAAGCAGAGTGGAAAAACGTGCTTGAACCGTTGAGTCGACAGTTAGAAAGCAAAGATCCGATTGTCCGGACGAAAGCTGCCGTAGCTCTCGGAAATAGTAGCGAAAAAGGCGCAGTGTTGTTTCTAGTAAAGGCACTAAACGACGAAAGTAGGCACGTTCGCCGAGCTGTGTCTGCAGCTCTAGGTCAAGTGTGGAATGATGAAGCGGTAATCCCATTATGCGCAGCTCTAGAGGATAACGACTGGTTTGTCCGATGGAACGCTGCGCTTGCCTTAGGACAGATTAAAGACAGAAGGGCCATTGACAGCCTCATAAGGGCTTTGCACGACATAAACAGATATGTCCGCCGAAACGCCGCCGAAGCTCTCGGTAATTTCAGAAGTAACAATGCGACCGATTCGCTCGTTAAGGCGCTGGAAGATCCAGACGTCGATGTCAGATGGAACGCAGCTAACGCATTGGGAAAACTACGCGACCCTGACACTAATGATCCACTTATCCGCGCGTTAAACGACACGGATGAATTTGTTCGTGAGCGCGCTGCAGATGCGCTCGGAAGAATAGGGGATTCTCGCGTGCTTGTAGCATTGCAGCGCGCGCTCCATGACACAGACGACGACGTCCGGACGACTGCGGAAGAATCGCTCGAAAAAATCAAACGGCATTATAGCGAGGAGCAATCTTCTTCGTGATCAAGTATAACGAGAGAGAAGTGGAACCAAACCCCGATTTACACTGTTTTTAAATACGATTAAGCTGTCAATAAAAAAGGGAGCACATGGCAGATAGTTTCAGCACAATGGAAGAAGTGGACCACTCGGTCGCAACTATCAAGCAGATTGTAGAGCGTACGAAGAAATTGCCCCCTGTTCTCGTCGCAGCTTATAGCAAAACGCTTGAATTGGCCAGCAGCGCCGTCGTTCGCCGATTCTTCGAGGGACTGGCGAATCAATGTCCGGAAGCGTTGGAGTATTTTATCGACGTTGATACGCTAAAAAAAGCTGAGGATGAAAGGCAGACCAAGCTTGAAACGATCTCTTAAAGGCTTGAGCCTATCCATTTAATACAGCATTTTTTATCATACAAAGCTAGTCAATTTTTGGTGTGCCGCGCTTTTTTTCAAGCTAGATTCGTTGGTTAGGGTGAGTTGCGTGGGGACTAAGCTTTGCAGCTATACGCTAAACAAAAAGAATAAACAGATCTCCTGAAGATTTGCTGAAGACTCTTGACAAACCGTCAGATATCTCAAGGTTTTTCGCTAAGCTGGCGTACCGAAATTACTTGCTTGTCTTCATTGCTTCTAACAATTCTAGTAGATATAGTAAACAAGCTCAATGAGGGGATGCGACCGCCGCTTTCGAAATAACTCTAATCTGATATATGGGAGATAAAAAGGGGGATCAAACACATCACTCCGTGTCTCTCCGTTCTACTACGTGAATTGCACTGGCCTTGAAGGTGAGCTCAGTCTCCTTCCCCAGCGCAAGACCGAGTTCCTCGAATGACCGCTGGGTGAGGACTGCAGTCAGTTCCACTCCGACATCGACTTTGAGGCGCACCATAGGCCCGATAGAAACGACCTTGGTAATCCGCCCAGTGAACATGTTCCGGGCACTGCTTCGGATGCTATCTTTTTCGTATAAGGTGATATCCTCGGGTCGCATGTAGAGGGTGACCGGAGTGCTAGGTGAGGCGACTGTACAGGCGGTGATTCGGACACCGTTTACATCAATGGCTGCAAGCCCAGCTTCATTTTCGGCGACGACGCCGTCTAAGATGTCCTCGACTCCGACCATGTGTGCAACCGCCCGGTCCATCGGTTGGTAAAAGATCTCTTTTGAGGTGCCGATCTGGCCGATTCGCCCGTCGATGACTACGGCGATGCTGTCGGCCAGCCTTTGTCCCTGGACCATATCATGAGTGGACAGGACAACCGTGATACCGAACCGATCCTTGAGAGCCATGATCATGCTCTCGATCTTCTCAGTTGAAACCGGATCGAGGTTGGCGGTCGGTTCATCGAGAAGGAGAACATTGGGCTTGGTGGCAATGGCTCTGGCGATAGCCACACGTTGCATCTCACCTCCTGAAAGGGTGATGGCCTTCCTCCCTTCATACCCCTCCAGACCGACCATTTCTAGTGATTCCGAGACGCGCCTAGAAATCTCATTACCGCTAACTTTCCTAAACTGGAGCCCCATGGCAACATTTGCGTATACCGACCCACGGAGCGGAGAGGGCTTCTGGAAGACCATGCTCATTTTCCGCCGTACCTGGATCTTCTCCCGGTCATGGAACTTGGTAACATTAGCCCCGTCAATCAGGATCTTGCCCGATGTAGGCCGTTCCAGCATGTCGATGAGGCGCAGGACAGTGGTCTTCCCGGAACCACTTGGCCCGATAAAGGTGAAGATCTTACCGTTATTGATGGAGAACGACACATCTTTCAGGACCTCTTTTTCCCCAAAGTTCATAACCACGTGGTCGAACTCGATCACGCTATCAGCGCTCCTGAACCAAGAAGAGCAACCCGGTAACTGTCAATGCGATGGCCATAAGGATGATGCCCAGCGCGATGGAGAGCGGGAGGTCACCAATCGAAGTCTCAAGTGCAATTGCAGTAGTCAGTACCCGCGTATAACCACGGATATTCCCACCGATCATCATAGCCGCTCCGACTTCTGAGATCGCCCTACCGAACCCGAGGATGACACCGCCGAGAATGGCGAAACGGGCTTCCTTGACAATGGTGATGACCGTCTGAAGCGAGGTTGCCCCAAGGGAAATCACGGTATCCTGTTTGGTCTGGCTTACCCCGGACAGGGCGATTAGGGTCATCCCTGTCATGAGCGGAAGGACAAGAACTATCTGCCCTATAATCATGCCGGTAGGCGTGAACAAGAGCTGCAAAAACCCGAGCGGGCCGGCACGGGAGAGTAGGAGCCAGATGAGGAGTCCNNCTCTTTCCACCGAACTCCTTGAAATGGATGAATCCTCCGAGAGGAATGGCAATCAGGGCCCCCACTATGGTTGCCGAGAGCGAGACGTAAAGAGACCGGGCGGTTATATCGAGAACCTCTGGGTTTAGGGAGATGATAAGCTGAATCGCCTGGCGTATGCCTTCAACAATTTCATTCATCGATTACTCCCGGCAGATGGCAAGTTTTCACGAAACAATGATCGATACTATTCAATAGTACTAACTAGAATTCTTGGGATCATAAATAA
>PMYA01000153.1 GCA_003170935.1 Methanobacteriota archaeon | reverse complement strand
GTATATATATTTATTATCGATTAACTAAAATCGAGGTACAGGGACCAGTTGCTTTTAAGCTGAATGAAGCTGTAAACGCCAGTTGACACATTTCCCTCGTTATAACACAATTATTGGATTGCTAGAACCCGGAGTGAATCATGACCCTAATTGATCGCGCAAAGCAAGGAATTATCACTGACGAAATGATGACCGTCGCCTCTGATGAGGGAGTTACGCCCGAATTTATCTGTCGCGGGATTGCGAACGGACAGGTCGTAATTCCGATAAGCCCGTATCGAAAGACTAAACCGATTGGGATAGGAAAAGGGCTTAAAACTAAGGTGAACGCTTCAGTAGGTACCTCTTCAGACATTGATGATATTGCGCTCGAAGTCGAAAAAACAAAGGTTGCCGAGGCTTCGGGAGCTGACTCTTTAATGGAACTTTCCACCGCCGGCGACTTCTACGAAATTAGAAGGAGGGTGATCGAAGCTACTTCCCTATCCGTTGGCAGCGTTCCACTCTATCAGGCGTTTATTGAAGCTGCACGGGATTCAGGCTCTATAGTTGATATGCGAGAGGATGATCTCTTTAAAGTAACCGAAGAGCAAGCAAAACTCGGCACGAACTTCATGGCGATTCATACCGGAATAAATTGGATAACACTCGACAGGCTGAGGGCTCAGGGACGGCACGCTGGCCTCTGCTCGAGAGGCGGAGCTCTAATGTCAGCGTGGATGGCTCACAATGAGAAAGAGAACCCACTGTTCAGCGAGTTTGAGTACCTTCTTGAGATCCTCAAGCGACACGAAGTGACCCTCAGCATGGGGAACGGCATGCGGGCAGGCGCAGTGCATGATTCTACGGATAGGGCCCAGATTCAAGAGCTAGTAATAAATGCCGAGCTCTCTGACAAAGCACACGAATTTGGTGTTCAAACGATCGTTGAAGGCCCAGGGCATATACCTATTGATGAGATTCAGGCTAATGTGGTGCTACAAAAGCGGTTGACCAGAGATAAACCCTTTTATATGCTCGGTCCACTCGTAACTGACATAGCACCAGGTTATGACAACATCGTAGCCGCGATCGGAGCAGCTCTATCATCTTCTTATGGCGCTGATTTTATCTGCTATGTTACGCCAGCAGAACACCTTGCATTGCCACATGCAGAAGACGTGCGCGTAGGAGTCATGTCTGCGCGGATTGCTGCTCATGTCGGGGACATGGTAAAGCTTGGCGACAGGAACGACGACTTAAAGATGGCGCACGCGCGCAACGAAGTAGATTGGGCGAAACAATTTAAAGTCGCAATAGACCCGCAAACTGCAATGAATATTCGTAAGGAACGAATGCCTTCAGATACAAATACTTGTACTATGTGTGGCGAGTTCTGCGCCTACAAAATCGTCAAGGAATACTTCGAATTATGATAAGCCGGCTATAGCGTGCCGTGCGTAGTTTAATGTTACAGCCCGTTGTGTGGGATTTGGAGTTTGCGAGTGCGTGGGGGGTACTTCAGCGTGTGCGCGCAATTCTGAACCACACAGCAAGGTACACTCTTTACATGTCGTTAGATTTATTGTCTAATTGGGCAAGCAATCACAATAGCCCCAGATAGTTGAGGCCTTCGACAACGCCAAGGCCGTACTGCTCTTCTGCGATGTAATTTGCAGCGGCTCGCGCTTTAGGGTCCGCGTTACCGACTGCGATCCCGTTCCCCGCTATCTCTAACATTTCAACATCATTTTCGGCGTCACCAAACGCTGCAAATTCGTCGACGGCGATATCAAGGAGTTGCGCAACTCCAATGAGACCTATACCTTTGTTAACGTTTGCATCTTTTATGTGGAGAGCAAATCCCGAATCGACGACGGTAACGCCTTCACAGCACTGATCCACAATCTTGCGAAGCGATACGACGTCGGACGTCGTTAAGTTATCTTTACTATAAGCAATCTCAGTAACGCGCTCTTTGGCGTCGATACGCAGAAGATTGAACTCACTACTGCCCTCGATTTCTTGGGCCGCTCGACTACACGCAGCAATATTCCCGGTAACAAGCTTAGATTTACCGACAGCCACGACTCCCCCGTTTTCGGCGATCACACCTGAGCTGTTTCCGATTATGACCGCTAACGCATCTGCAAAACACAAAACGTTGCCTGTCGCTAAAACAACAGGAACCGACAATTGTCGAATGGCTCGAACAACTGTAAGGTCCAAGGACCGGTCAGGGAAGGTTAAAGTGCCATCTATATCAAACGCTACAGCTTTAATCAAAGTACCCCTTTCATGGTAGCGCAGGACAACTCAGGAATGCTTGAGTTTTCTCTCGTTTAGTCACGTATTCCTTCTGACTCCACCGAAAATATCGCTTCACCTTCAGCAAGGTTGGGAGAGTCTACAAGGCGTGCTATACGTTTGCCACCTTTCGATTTTCTCAAATACAACCTGAAAGTCGCGGTATGGCCCAATATATGGCCACCGATTGGTCGCGTTGGATCGCCAAAGAAGGCATCAGGTTTTGATTGAACTTGATTCGTGACGAGCACGACTGCGTTGTTTAACGTTCCAAAGCGCATAAGGTCGTGCAGATGCTTGTTTAGTTTTTGTTGTCTATCTGCGAGTGTACCCCTACCGACATACTCAGCCCTAAAATGGGCTGTAAGAGAGTCTACGATAAGGAGTTTTACAGGGAGCTCAGTCGCCTTAAGCTGTTCCGATAACTCACTCGCCGCTTCGACTAACAATATTTGGTGATTGGAATTATGTGCCCGTGCGACGTGAATATTTCTTAACACGTCTTCGGGATCGAGACCGAGACCTCCTGCGATCTGGCTGATGCGTTCCGGCCTAAAAGTGTTCTCGGTGTCAATCAATATACACGATCCATCAAGGCCTCCGCGTTCGTTGCCGAGCTGAACGTTGACCGCAAGCTGATGTGCAACTTGGGTCTTTCCAGAGCCAAATTCCCCGTAGAGCTCAGTTATTGATTGGGATTCCATACCCCCCCCAAGCAGCTCATCAAAAGCCCCGCTTCCGGTTTTAAGTTTGCCGACGTGCCGCCTTCTTTCAAGAATCACGTCGCCAGTCTCAAAACCGCCAATGTCTGCGGCTTGGCGCGCCGCTATAATGATCTTGGAAGCAGTTGCCTCACCGAGATCTGCCGCGTTAGATAACTCCGAAGGGGATGCTACGGCAACTGCTTCCACTGAGCTAAAACCGGCCTCCCTCAACTTCTCTGCGGTAGCAGGGCCTACACCTGGCAGGTCTTCGATACTAAAACCATCGATTTCTTCTAATTCTTCCATCTACCCACCCTCTCTTTTTCCGTCGCAACCCTTGGAGAGTCGTACACGCTAATCACTTGTACCCTATAAAGGATTATGAGTGTAGAGCGAAAGTGTTTATAGCGCCTTCGCCTTCGGGATCGCGGACTAAAGCTCTTCGAGTCTCCTCTTGATCACCGTGAGTTTTCGTGCGGCCACGTCCTGCGGCGTTTTTGATACGCTTTTAGCCGCAAACTTGTCATTCGTTCTGACACCAACAACCGTAACCTCATCCCCAACGTCCAGCGTTACGTTACTAAATGCCTTGTCAAAAGTCTCGTAATCGATCCCATTGTCGACGCACACAGCCGCCCCCGATGAGATCACCGTACCAGTAATGCCCCCCTCAGTACTTTCTTGCGGCGTGGTATTTTGGCTTGGCGCCTGGTCCGCCTTACCTGCTAAACTAAGACCGCTTCTCCAATCAACACTCAGTTCGAGTTGATTTTCAAAGCCGTTTTTCGGAGTGCAGTCGCGCAATATGACACTACCGTGGGTATCCTCTTCAGTTATAGCGATCGCCTTTTCGCCCCAGAGGGCGGCTCTTATCTCACCAGTATCGTCCTTTAGCACGATGTTTCTAACTTGTCCTGCACTGCCATTGTTTCTAGTGAATTCGCGGAGAGAACCGACGTTCTCAATAACTCCTTCAACCGTGCACGAGGCGCCCGCTTTGACCTCACGAATAGGTGTGATTTGCTCAACAAATTCAACACTTTTTGTTCCTTTTAGGAGCGATCCGCGGCTGCCCACATGCAATTCGAGCCGTTCATAACGCTCTCGAGTATACCCGTTTTTTATGTCAACGACATCGCCAGAAACAAAATCAATGACGTTTTCTGCCATATCATCCCAAAGCGTTACTCGCACCCTTCCCGTTTCATCGCCTATCGTGATGTTCGAAACTTTTCCAACAGAGCCGTCGCGCTTTGTAAAAGTGCGTACAGATCCAACCTCGAGTACTACCCCACTCATTTCGACCGCATTGAGCCCTGGCAAAAGGTCAGCGATCGTCTCTTTATCCCTAGAGGGGGCTACTTCAGTGTTTGGTACTGATTCATCTACTTCAATTTCTCTCGCGTTTACTTCTAAGCCATAAGGCCCTTCCTTGACGACGCCCCCAATCTTAAGGGTCTGTCCAATCTGAAGCTCTTCAACATGTTTTGCAAGATCGTTCCATAAAACTACGCGAATTGACCCAGTTTCGTCTGAAACAACAAGATTCGCAACATGTCCAACATCGCCATTGCGGGAGAATTCTCTCGTTGGCGAGATGTGCGAGAGCTTCCCAACAAATGCGACGGCCCTCGTTTGTCCATCGATTTGTCCGATTTGCACAATCGTATCGATGCCAAGCTCGTGAGCTACGAGCATGGCTGCAGTCTTATCATCACACAAACCAGACATGTCCTCCACTTTTTGGTTGACTCTTTTAACGAACTCGTCCCTTGAAATCGTGTTGGCTAAGCGTTCGTAAATGTTCGTAACATCATCAGAAAGGTGGTCTAAATTTCCTTGCACCTTGAGTAGAATAACCCCTTATCTTAATAACTTTATCAAAAAGGTGCAGCGAGTATGAAACCGTGCGAAATCCAGCGAGATCCCTATAAGCCCTGAGAGTCAAAGGCTTGCTGCATCCAC
>PMYA01000018.1:19713-23222 GCA_003170935.1 Methanobacteriota archaeon | reverse complement strand
GAAGCAAAGTTCTGTATTTTGACATCATCGCCGATTGTCACGTCGGCATCAACGTACGCGCTTTTTCCGATAACGCATCGACGACCAATCGTGGCGCCCTCGCGCACGTGAACGAAGTGCCATATCTTGGTGTCAGCGCCGATCGCGTCGCTTTCCACGACCGACGTCGGGTGTTTGAAGTACGACATAGCAAGACTTCACGCGATTTGACGACCGATGTCTTCGCAAATCATCTGGCTGCGCAAGGCTTGTTGAGGTGGTATCGGGAACGGTTTCCGTTTGCGAACGCAATCCAAAAACGTCCTTAGCTCCACTTTCAGCGGCTCATTCTTGTTTACGAGCACTTTCTCGATGACGCTTTCTTGCGAATATCTGCCTCCTTCCAGGCCAAAGCGCCCTCCTTTTCTGTACGTATAGACTTCTTGGCTCATAAAGTCACCTTCTATCGTGCAGTCTTCAAGCTCTACGTAGATCGACCTCACCTTCTTGCAGGCCTTTCGACTCGCAGAGAGCTCTGCGTACGTCCCGTTCGTTGTGACGAGTGCTTTGCATACGTGAGCGTCGCCGACGCTGTACAGGTGATACGCCTGCTCTTTCAAGAGCACGTTAAAGAGAATATCGATATCGTGTATCATGAGATCTTGGATGACTGTGCTGTCAGTCACTCTCGCAGAGGTGGGATTATGCCGCCTGAATTCGATGAAATGCGGGTGACGAGATATGCGCGCAATTTCGTCGACGATGGGATTAAATCTTTCTACAAACCCGACGCCGACGATGACGTCAGCGTTGTGAAGACTCGTGACGAGTTCTGCGCCCTCATTCGCTGTCAACGTCATTGGTTTTTCGATGAGGCAATGCACCCCCGCTTCTGCAACGCGCACGGCGACTTCATAATGATAGGCCGTTGGGACGCAGATACTCACGGCGTCAACGTTGTCAAGCAAGTTCTCGAGCGAAGGGCTCACTATGACTTCTGGATCGTGTATCTCCTGTGTCGCTTTTTTGTCCATGTCAAAGGCGTAAATATCTCTGACGCCGCGCATCTCGGAGTACACCCGCAAATGGTTCTTTCCCATCGCGCCGACGCCAATAACCCCCACCCTCATCGTCCACCCTCAAAACCGTTGACGGTCTGTACGATATGCGCAAGATCGTCACGCGTCAACGCAGGGTGCACGGGCAGGCTTAGCACTGACTGCGCAACCTCTTCGGCGACCGGGCAAGCAGCGAGTTCCCGTGAGTACCCCAAGCTTTGGTAGAGTGGCTGCTGGTAAATGGGGAGTGGGTAGTGGACAGCACAACCGATTCCATGAGCTTGTAAGTATGCCTCAAACCGGTTGCGATCAGTCGCCCGAGCGAGCATAATAACGTATTGATGATACACGTGCGTTGTTCCTCGTGCCGCGTGCGGCAACGTCGCGCCTTCGAGGGTTAGATGTCGGTTCAAATAGTAAGCGTTACCTATTCTTTTGGCGTTCATCGCATCTAACTTTTCAAGCTGCACTATTCCCACCGCAGCCTCAACGTCGGTCATTCGGTAGTTGTATCCCAGAACGGTGTGAACATACTTGTCCGCTTGCCCGTGATCTCGCAGTAAGCGCGCTGTACGCGCGACGGCAGCGTCGCCTGTCGTCACCATGCCCCCTTCCCCAGTTGTCATGTTCTTTGTCGCGTAAAACGAGAAGCACCCAGTGCCAAAGCTGCCGACTTTTCTTCCTTCGTATTCTGCTCCGTGCGCCTGCGCGCAATCTTCTATGAGTAACAAGTCGTGATCCGCGCAAATCTCTCGAATTGCAGCAACGTCAAAAGGTTGGCCAAACAAATGCACGGCCAGGACTGCCTTTGTTTTGTTCGTAATTTTGGCCTGAAGGTCTTCGGGGTCAATGTTGAACGTATTTTGCTTAATATCTGCAAAGATCGGTCTTGCCCCTTGGTAGAGTATAGCGTTGGCTGAAGCGATGAAGCTAAACGCCGTCGTGATCACTTCGTCGCCCTGCTTGATTCCTGCGGATTTCACGGCGACATCAAGTGCAGCGGTGCCGCTCGAGAGGGCTACCGCTTCATTCACGCCGACATAGTGAGCGAACTTGCGTTCAAAGTCTGCAGTGATCGCTCCTTGTGCAAGCATTCGCGATCGAAGCACCCTAGCTGCCGCTTCAACCTCTTGCTCGGCAATAAGCGGACGAATAAGCGGGATTTTCTTCCTCATACTAGCCTCGAAGAGGGCTCTGCGCCAGCTTGAACGGAGTTCGCGTAGGGCGCGTCCCTTTCACGTAAGCAGCGCAGCGCTCTACGTTGTCTCCTCTTCGTACGCACTGCTGCCGCATAATACTTTCCATTTTCGGCTCTTTTTGACCATCTTCGAGCGTCGAAAAGGACGTGTCGGCGGCGCTCTGCCGCACCTGGGCCCCCGGCTGCGCCGTAGCTTGCCTCAATGAACACCTCGCGAGCGCCAAGCGCTCGACCATCAGCATTCGAGCACCGAAGGAGCGCCTGACGAGGTCTGTTTACGTCAGAGGGCACTTCGACTCCATTTTGTTCAAAACGCAAGCTATATGTGTCCCAGAGAGAATTTATACAACGGAAAAGGGCATACAACACCCCGAGACCGGCTGGACGATGACCGTTGGCTGACCGCACAACGGGGCGCAGACGGGACACGGCCGGTTGCGCGAGGCATTATGATGGAGAACTATCCAGGTGCGACCCCAAAACTCACCACGTTCCGCTTTCCCGCTGATTTGGGCGCAATGTTGGTGATTTCGCTTGTTGCGCTGCTCTCTATTTTTTTACCTGTCGTTCGTACCAGTATTATCAGGCCCGTGTGCGTACTAGCGTTCATCTTCTTTGTTCCGGGGTATTCATTCGTTGCCGCGGTGTTGCCGAGTCGATCTGATCTTGCATTCGCGCCGCGGGTCTTGCTCGCCGTGACGTTGAGTATTATAATTGTGCCCCTTATTGGCTTCGTACTCAACTTTACGCCCTTTGGAATCAGTCTCATCCCTTATCTCGCGGTTCAAACGGTCATCACCATCATTCTTATCATAATTGCGGTCATACGCAGGGCAAGATTACCAGAAGACGAGCTCCCACTAACAACATTACACGAAGCGTTAGTAAAAGATAGAAAGAAGGCCTTCAAGCCAGTAGCGCACGAAAGAGGATCTATTGGCGTGAAACGGCAGCGTGAAACGCGGATTGTTGGCATAGTTCATAAGGAAAGCGACAATGCTAAACTCGAGTTGTTGAGTGGATCACAGATCGCCGGGATAACGTATCTTGAGAACGGGTCAAACGAGCTCAAGCTTGTCAGCGCATCGAATGCCGATGTAGGACTTTTGAGCCACAGGATTGCCGCGGGGGTACTTTATCGAGATGCCAACAAGGCTGACGTACAGCTTCTATCCAGCTCGAAGACTGTCGGAATGGTGTACCAAGAGAAGAGCTCTGGGCTCAAGCTTTTGCCCGTTGGACCCGCCGGACTGCAGCTCTTAAACCATGAAAAG
>PMYA01000018.1:11348-19677 GCA_003170935.1 Methanobacteriota archaeon | reverse complement strand
GAGCGAGACGATGGATCTGTCGGTAGCGAGCGGGGAGACGATTTTAGGCGTCCTCTGCCGGAATGAAGCTTCAGGCTGAATGTGACCGTCGCGCGATTTATCTAGAATCGATGAGATGTCGGACCTTCACGCGCAGCATCGCTGAAGGACAAAGGCATGGTGTCGCTCTTGCTCCTTTTTTGACAAGAAACGAACTCAGTGAAACTCGATTCCGGTTTTCCACAAATCAGGCGTGATGCGCAAGACGTTCGAAGCAAATCCTGATCTGCTTTAGAGCCACCGGAATCCGGCTTAGGATCGTAAGAGAGAGGATCGACCTAGTTAACGACCAATACGGCGGAGCGTCGACTGCCAGGATTCCTAACCGTGTGGTTCGAGCTTCTGTAATGCGTCCTTTGTATGTGCCCGAACAAACGCATTCTCATCGGCCAATGAAGTAGATAATGCGGCAAACGCTCTTGAATCCCCGATGTTCCCCAGCGCTTCAGCGGCTGCAGCGCGAATCACAGGCTCCGGGTCCTTTAGCATGGGTATGAGGTAATCGACAGCCCTCACGTCACCTATCATACCCAAAGCCTTCGTGGCATTCTGCCGGACGCCCGGGTTTTTGTTGCGAAGGGCAGCTTCGAGGTGCTCCGTCCCCATTTCACCAAGTCCCACGAGCGCGACCAAAGCCAGATTCTGGACAAACCGATCGAGGTCGCCGAGCATGCGCACCAGCGGCGTTACCACCCGTGGATCTGCGATTTGCGCAAGAGCGGCGACTGCGTTTCCGCGGACTAAACGGCTTTCGTGCTTCAGCTGCGCCACGAGGGGCCTTATTGCCGGTTTTCCTATCTGGGCAACCGCCTCCTTTGCTTGCAGTCGAACGTGGGCGTCAGGATCGTCTAGTAAGCTCACCAGCGGCTTCACAGCTCGCGGATCCCCGATTTGCCCCAGTGTTTCAGCTGCGCACTCACGCACGTAAGCCGCTTGATCACCTAACAGCTCTGTTAAGGGCTTCACGGCTCGTGAATCCCCGATTTGCCCGAGTGTTTCGGCCGTTCTTAATCGCACATCCCACGCGGGATGATCCAAAGCGATAATCAACTCCTCAACGGCTGGTTCGCCTATGGAAACGAGAGTCCGAGCGGCCATCCAGCGCGTGACGAGTGCTTCGTCCTCTAACTCTATCGTCTTCACCAGCGGTTTTACCGCAGGTTGCCCGATATGTGTAAGCGCCTGCAACGCCCCTCCCCTCACGATCTTGCTCCTGTCCCCAAGAGCGCTGATGAGTGCTGAAACCGCGTCAGTATCGGCGATCTTTCCCAGCGCTTCGGCGGCCCTCGCCCGCACATCGACCTCCTCATCCGCAAGTGCGCCAATCAGGGCGAGTGTGACGACATTACCGGATGTGGACCCCAGTGTGTACGCCGCGCCTATTCGAATGGCTGTGTCGTCGTCATTGAGCGCTTGTATAAGCGTCTTCGTCGCTGAGCGGCCCTTCTCCTTTAAGCCTCGTACGGCTTTCCATCTGACAAAACTATCGCGATCTCTCAGCGCCTGTATTAGCGGGTGGATCGTAGCAGGATCATCGATCTTTGCCAGTCTTTCGACAGCCTCCATCCGCGTTTCCCAGTCATAATGATGCATCACGATGTCTGTCAAGTAAAGTACATCTTCTTGCGTATTTCGCGCAGACGCATCGCTCAGCTCAGACTCTCCGTGCTCGTTCGAGATCGCGGTGTGGTGAGCAGTTGGTTTGACGCTCCGAGAGGGTCGAGGAGGCTTGTCCTTCATTTCGTTCCGTCTTCCGCTGTTCTCGGTACTAGCTATGAGTTTCTTCGTTTCCAAGTTCTTAAGCGTGCTGTTGGCTTCTCGTACAGTGACGCTGCAACGGCGATCGCGATGGCAGGCGAGCGAGGCCGACCACCCGATGAGGACATTCCTTGCCTGTCAGTGAGTATTGGCAGCGATCGAATGCGCTTCGTAACGAGACCGCAATCACCCTCAATAGAAGACCTTAATTCGTTCCGCAGCTTCGCGGAACGCTTAAATAGAACGAAAGTGCTCGATTAGCTCAGCAGTGGCGAACATATATGGGAAAGAGACTACCGCGCGTGCTCCTGAAACGAGGCCCCATACGATCGATTGGCGTCGTTGGCATGGGCTACGTCGGTATCCCCTCAGCGATGCTGTTTGCTGACGCAAATGCTTTCGAGTTTGTGTGGGGATTTCAGCGCAATTCAGGTACATCGGGCTACAAAATTGACATGCTGAATCGAGGCGAAAATCCGCTTAAAGGCGAAGAACCGGGTTTGGACGCCTTAATCAGAAAAGTAACGGACGCTAAGAAGTTCAAGTGCACGGCTGATTATTCGAAGATTGCTTCTTGTGATGCCGTAACGGTAACGATCCAGACGCCCTTCGCTGACGCTAAGCGCCTCGAGCCCAATTTCGAACCCCTCGTCGCAGGCCTGAACGAGATCGGCACGCATATGACAGAAGGGACGCTGGTCTCACTCGAATCGACGGTCACTCCCGGTACGACGATGGGACTGGCTCGCCAGACCTTGGAAGAAGCTTCAGGCATGGTAGCTGGTGAGGATTTCGCCCTGGCGCACGCGCCCGAGCGCGTGATGGTCGGACGATTGATCCGAAACCTACAGGAGTACGATCGAATCGTAGGAGGTATAGATGCAGCGAGCATGCAGCGAGCCGTCGAGCTTTACAACCCGCTGTTGACGTTGGGCGCCATTATTGAGATGTCCGCCACAGAGGCAGAAGTCACCAAAACCGCGGAGAATGCGTTTAGAGACCTTCAAATCGCCGCAGCAAACGAGCTTGCTTTGTACTGCGAGGCCATTGGCGTGAACGTGTATACGGTACGCTCGGGCATCGCCTCATTAAAAGGAGAAGGGATCACTCGAGCCGTCTTATTTCCAGGCGCGGGAGTGGGGGGGCACTGTCTCACCAAAGACACCTACCATTTGGTTCGAGGAGCCGCGATCTCGGGACGCGCGTCAGACTATCCGCTCATCGACAACTCGCTTTTCGTACGGGCACGCACGGTTAATGATTTTATGCCCACGCATATGTATCACCTCACCGTTGCTGGCCTCGCTCGGGTGAGAAAAACGCTGCATAACGCACGCATTGCCGTGTTGGGCTGGGCATTTATACCAAACTCGGATGACGCGAGAAATCCGCCTTCCGCGGCATTTCGCGACCTTCTCGTGAAATCGGGCGCACGAGTTATGGTGCACGATCCGTATGTTCGTGTCGATGCAGCCATCAACCTTTCTCACGATCTCGAAGACGTCATGAGCGGCGCTGATGCCATAGCGCTCTTCACCGGGCACGATGCGTATCGTTCACTGGACGCTTCGGAGGTCAAGAAGGAGACGGGACATCCTCATCCGGTAGCCGTGGACGGAAGAAACGTCATCGATCCCGATCGTTTCATTCAATCCGGATTCATTTACAAGGGCATAGGAAGAGGGGACAAAAATGATCATCCCGTTATGCATTGAACGTCATTCCGTGCTCACGGCACGAGCACAAGGACCGAAAGCCGTCACCAACTGACGCACTAAATGCACCTGCAGCGCCGCGCGCACAACCACGTACCTGAGCTTTGGATGCCTTATGAACGCGGTGAAGAACCTCGACACAGCGCGGGAGCCAATCGTATAATTATCTGGTGAGCGCGTGTTCTACCGCTTGCAAGAGGTCTATGGGGTTTACTGGTTTCAACAAATAATCGTCTGCACCAAAGTTGAGCGCTTCCGTAGCGTTTTCGAGCGTCGCATAGCCGGTAACCATTATCGTTCTGGTCTCTGGCTTGATTTCTTGAATCTGCTCGAGGAGTTCTGTCCCTTGCGCATCGGGGAGCTGAATATCCAAGAGGATCAGGTCAACTTCTTCAGTTTCCAGTGTTTTAAGTGCCGCGCTCCCTGTTGCAGCCGTTTTTACGAGAAATCCGCGATTCGTCAAGATCTCTGAGAAGCCCGTCAAAATGACATAATCGTCATCGACGACCAATATGCTCTTTTTGCTCATTCGTCCTGCTCATTCGGCGTCCAGGGGAAGAAGTACGGTAAAGGTGGACCCTTTGCCGACGGTGCTGTCTACTTCAATGCGTCCGCCGTGTTCTTTGACGAGTCTGTCGCATACGGCCAACCCAAACCCCATCCCCTGCGCCTTGTTCGTTTTGAGTGGCCAAAATATAGATTTCAGGTCCTCTTTCGGTATGCCCATTCCTTCGTCCGCGACGCTTATCGCGAGCTGACGTGCCATTTTTACCGCGGCAATTTTCACCTGTCCGCCGCGCGGCATCGCTTGCGCGGCATTTTGAATCAGGTTTGCAAAAACGCGCGACAAGAGCAATGGATCTCCGTTAAGCCTTTCAGCGTCACGATCTATTTTTGTGCGGATGGTGATGTTATCGGGAACAATGACTCTGGAAAGCGCATCAGCAATCAATTCATGAACGAGAATACTTCGCTTGTTTGGGGGCGTTTCTTGCGCGTAATCCTGCACGTTGGATACGATCTTATCCAAATAAAGGATCTGCTTTTCGGCGGCCGCACAAAAATCCAACGCCTGCTGCCTGTACTGGTCGTTAGTAAAGGGCGAGGGGGTTGCGTTGAACGCTTTTTTTACCATGTAGGTGAGGTTGATAAGCACTTGCAGTGGATTACGAAGGTCGTGTCCAAGGAGCGCAGCAGTCTCTCCGATAACCGCCAAGCGCTCTGCCTCTCGAAGTTGCCTGCTCTTTTCTTCCAGAAGCGCCTCCAACTGTTCGGCGTGCCGTTTTAGTTCTTGCTCAGTCCCGTGCAGATACAGCGCGATTTCAATGGCACTATAGACCTCGGACTCCTTGAATGGCTTCTGAATGTAGCCGAATGGTCTGGTGGCCTTGACACGGTCCAACGTGACTGCATCGCCGTGCGCGGTTGCGTAGATGATTGGCACCGCGTGCCTCTCCTTGAGGACAGTCGCAGTTTCAATTCCGTTCAATTGTCCTTGGAGAACAATATCCATGACAACGAGGTCTGGACGCCTCGCTTCGGCTTTGCGCAGCGCATCTTCGCCTGAATGGGCAATATCGACGATATGGCCCATCTGCCTTATCAATCGTGCAAGGTCGTGCGCGATAACCGCCTCATCTTCAACAACGAGAATTGCCACCATAGTCTCTAAACGTCAAAACCATGTTGATTCGTTCCCTACTTAAAACAACCTTTGCCCTTGGACGAGCGAAGCTGTGGAGGCACAGAGCCCGCGACGGTGGCACATCGAGTATCCACGGATCCTTCGCCGGCAACGCGTGACGCACGAGGAAGATCCGCACGCCCGATTCCCACCCCTGCAAGAAACCGGCAGCTTTACCAACGAGGATGGGACAGTGTGTTTATAGCCCGTGCGCGTGCGGAGATTGACGGTGTTGTTGGGTGGAAACGCCTTGTGCAGCGCGGCTAACGGTGCGAAGATGCGTGCGCTGCAACGACGACACGCTCAAACAACGTTGGCAAAAAGGGGGGCTGAGGTACGGAACACAAGAAAATCCTAGTGGTCGACGACGACCAAATGATTCGTGAGAGTCTCGGCGACTTGCTGACAGCCGAAGGATATGACGTCGAGACCGTAGAGACGGCAGGCGAAGCAATTCGAAAAGCTAAGGACGTGCAGTACGACGTGGGCTTGTTGGACATCAAGCTTCCCGACATGGACGGCACGCGGCTCTTAGAAAAGCTGCAGGCGCTACAGCCAACGATGATCAAGATCATGGTGACCGGCTACTCAACTCTGGAAAACGCGGCAAAGTCCATGAATTACGGTGCCGCCGATTATATTCTGAAGCCGGTGTACCCAGAGACGCTCATTCGGCTTCTGAAGGAAAAACTTGCCCAGCGTTAAAGCAGGTGCATGGAATACTCGCTCGAGGGCGCTGCTGCAGCACCACGAGCTGTCGGGACCCTTTAGGCGTCACGCATGACAGCTCTTTGCGAACTGCTCAAACAAGACGCACGTGTGTGGGATTTATACACCGCGCGCAAGGAATATGGCAGCGATTTCACGAGCCACGACGCGCCCGTGATTACTCACGACAAGAAGAGCGCTATCCCCGAACCGGCTGTCTCAGCGTACCTCATTGAACACGGGGCAACATTCGATTACGGTGAGAACAGGACATTCGCTGTTTGTCTCACGCACGACGTCGACGAGGTTTACCCCCCACGTTTACATTCGTGGACTACGGAGGCGTATTACGGGCTGACAGCTCAGATGAGCAACCTCATGACGTCGCTGTCGTGGAGGCGTAAAGGCAAAGAGTTTAGCCCGTACCGCAATTTTGAGAAGGTCATGGATTTGGAGGAGAAATACGGCGCCAAGTCGTCGTTCTATTTCATCGCCTCGCCCCGAGACATCCACCGTTTTCGCTACGACGTCGAAGATGTGCGGGACGATCTCGCAACGATCGTCGATAGAGGCTGGGAAGTAGGAGTGCACGGTGGCTACTACGCGTTCGACGACGTGGATGAGATACGACACGAAAAAGCGCGAGTCGAAAACGCGCTCGGAGCGAACAGGAAAGTCGTCGGCTACAGGAACCATTACTTGCGCTTTGCTGTCCCAGATACGTGGCGATTCCTGGCTGACGCCGGCTTCACGTACGATACCACGTACGGATTTAACGACGCGGTAGGGTTTAGAAACGGATTGTGTCACCCGTTTTTTCCGTACGATCTGAACAGAAGTGAGCTCATTCCCATCCTCGAATTACCGCTTGTCATCCAAGACGGCGCTCTGTTTTCGATCGCGAAATCTGAAGAGGCCGCTTTAGCCCTCGCGAAACGAGTCATCGACGTCGTCGAGCGACACGCGGGGGTAGTCACACTCCTGTGGCACAACTACATATTCGACTTTCCGTTGCGGAAGGCGTGGGCTACGTGCTACGAGCACCTTCTCGAGTACTGTGCACAAAAAGGCGCGTGGATAACAAGCGGCGAAGAAATCGCCGAATGGTTCTCAAAAAACGTTTCTTTTTGATGAGTCCCCTTTTCGATTTCGCGGCACAAGTCATACGGATGCTGACGAAGTGAAAGTCCAAGGCTTGCCCCTCGGGACGCGTTTCAAAAGGGCACACTTGTGCAACGGCACGTCGTGCCGGGAAATTGAGGCTAAGCGAAGGCGCGCGTGCTTCCCGGCCACGGCGACCCCGAAGATGCGATTTTCGTGAGCAGCGCGCCGCTGATTCACCCTTAACTCTCTCAGATCTCAGGGAACAGGATAGCAAGGCACATATAATGTTTGAAACAACATACGACTGCGCTGCTCGTCGCGATCGCGCGTCCGACTGAAAAGTTGTCGACGGACTCACCATGGATTTCGCACAGCTTCTTGCCGCATTGAGGGGCGAATTGAGGGACCCCCGACGGCTGATTCTTAAGCTCGCTTTAGTCCTCTTGCCGGCCGCGGGGGTCCTGGGCCCGGTTGTTGCCCTCCTTCTGAAGCAGTACAACCTCGTGTTGCTGAGCTTATACATGGCCATTCCGATGGTCTTGGCCCCGGTTATTTATTCGGTCTACAAGCGAAGGGCCTATCGCGAAAGTTTCGCGCAGTCTTCCGCGAGGTTTTCGCTTCTCATCGTGGGCTACGCCGTGCTCTTTGTCGCCTCGCTTTTCGTACTCTATTTCTACGACGTTCGGCCTATCGGTTACTACTTCCTGATCGCGGCCGTCGCGACGATCGTTCTCCTCGAAATACTCGCGTTCGACGTTTCCTCCGTAAGCCGAACGAGCGCGGTGTTGCTGCAGATTACCCTACTGGGCAATAGTCTTATCTGGGGCGTCACTTTGAAGTACTACTACTTCATTGGCCGGACCGACGTGCCCGTACACGTTTTTTACGTCGACACGATCCTGACGCAGCACCACGTCACTGCGGCGTTTACCGCGTACGAGGCTTTCCCGTTGTGGCATATCTTGACGAGCTACGCGTATGAAGCGACCGGCCTGAACATTCCGGTTTGGCAGGCGATGTTTCTGTTCAACGGGATTATCTACGCGTTTCTCCCGTTAGGCGTATTTCTTCTCGCTCGGAAGCTCATCAACAATAAACGCATCGCGCTGCTCACCGCGCTTTTCCTGACGGTGAACGCGTCATTCATCTGGTTCGGAATGAGCTCGATCGCGCGAAGCGTGGTCGCGCTGTTCATGGTCGTCCTGATTTTCCTGTTGTTAGAGCATAAGAACGATGAGCGAAAGTTCGCGTTGGCCATCGTCGTAACGGGCGCCATCATCATGTACCACACGGTATCCATCATCTTCATTACCGGGATTCT
>PMYA01000018.1:4570-11284 GCA_003170935.1 Methanobacteriota archaeon | reverse complement strand
ATACTTGTGCCGCTCAATGAGGTCGCAAACTACGTTCAGTACTCCCCGCTGCTGTTGCTTCTCCTGCTCGGCGCCTTCTTCCTGCTAGGCTCAAACAAGTGGTGCAGGCTGACGATTTTCAGTCTCGTTGCGATTGTGCTCGCCTTCGTGTCGTTCCCAGGACCGGCGCTGCTGGTAAACAAGTTGGCGCGCAACTTCCAGATAGGGCGATTCGAAGATTATGCATTTATTTTCATCACGTTGGCGGCAGCTACAGGCCTTGCGGCTTTGTATTACAAATCCCGTCGAAATGTGTCGAAGGTCGTCGTCATCGCCCTTTTTTCCGTGCTCGTCTTAGCGTCGGTCTCGAACGACTTTGTCGCCTCGGACAATCCGCTCGTAAAGCGCAATTTTTACACGTACTACTTCGAAGAGAGCGAATTCACAAGCTTCAACACCGTCGCGAGTAACGCAGCGGGGTTGGTGATGTCAGACTACCTCCCGACGCGCTACCTCGGGTATTCATCGTACAACGCGACGGCTCAGATACTGCAGATAGATCCGTTCAATATGGTATTCGTCGTAAACAACAGCAGTAGCAATGACCTCATTCTCATACGGCAGGGTGAGCTTGAAAAACGGCCGTTGCAGCTATACCCCGTCACCGACGGAAAATACGTCCCCTCGCCGAGCTGGAGCGGCGCTTTGGAATACTATGATAAGGACGCACGCGTTTTTCGCACGTTGGACAGCTATGACAAGGTGTACGCGTCCAACACGGTAAGCGCGTACTATCCGTGACGGAGCCGAACGGACGCGCACCATTGCCGCGTGGGCCGGCTTCATTGTGGACGTTGCGTGTGGAGCCCATGCGTCTCAGTGAACGGACCTACGATCGTCGTTCCCGCGGGGACGTATCAGCCGCTGTACGGGCACGCACAAAAACGCGAGGCATCGGTCGGGCAAAACGATACGAGCGTGCTAACTGGTAACGCGGTTGACGATGTACTTGTACTTCCCGGCCTGCGTCCGGTCGATGTGGTCGACCAGTACGAGCTCAACGTGCCACTCGGGGCTTCTTTCGTGCACGTGTTTCCTTATGACGTCCATCTCGTGGCTGTCAAATCCCACGTCCGGCACGATTCGTATCGTTACGGTGTCGATCGTATCTTGCACAACCTGATACTCCTTTACGCCCTTAGCGTGCTCAAGTAGCAAGGCGAAAAACCAGCCGTGCACGTGCGTTCCTTCGGGGGTGATAAGCACGTCAACGCTCTTTCCGACGAGTTCACGCAGGAGCCTATACCCCCGTCCGCAAGGACAGCTGTCAGCCGTTAACGCGCCTATGTCTTCCGTATCGTAGCGGATAAACGGCATCGCGTAGTTGTGAAGGGCGGTCGCAAGTATGCTACCCTCACCCTCATCAATTTGATGACCGTTTTCGTCGATGATTTCCATGACGCTGCGCTCGGTGTCGACGTGCATGCCGCAGTGTTCTGCACATTCGTAGGAGCTGAGGCCCCCATCGTTGAGACCGTACCCGTCGTACACGTCGCATCCGAAGACGCTTTCCATCGTGCGACGCATGCGCGGGAACAGCTTCTCTGACGTGGTAAACACGGCTTTTGGGACGTGGATGTTGATGCCGTTATCTTCAATCCACTGCGCAAAGACGTGGAGTGCTGACGGGTACCCGCGTACGAATTTCGGCTTGAATGAATTGACGGTGTGGGCATAGGTCTGGAGGGCTTCATCGCTCATGTCAAATGATGAGCGCTTCTTGATATTTCGCAACGTCTCTTCGAAGCGCGCAGCAGCGCGAGACTTTTTTCCGACGTCGAGCGATGCGCCAGCGAGCATCATCATCCGGTCGCCTAACTGATACCCCGCATACCCCCATCCGCGGTACGTGAGCGCGGCGCTGAAAAAGCGATCGTAGTTTCCGAGCCGATAGGTGAACGGCGTGCCGCTCGTGCCGCCCGTCGCATTTTCCGTGTACTTCATGCGGTCCAAGTTGCGTGGCTTGAAGTGCTCCCAGTGCTGATTGATGATTTGCTTCGTGATGACGGGCAGCTTCACGAGATCCTCAATGACGCGGATGTCATCAGGCTGCACGTTGCGCTGCCGAAACGCGGTGTGGTAGTATGGGACGTTTTCGTACGCAAAGCGCACCATAAGTCGAAGGGCCTTTTCCTGCTCAGCCTTCAGTTCTGCGTAGGGCCTCCACTGATTGCGCACGAGCTGCCTATAAAGCGGATAGAAATGACGGTTTCCCCATTCGTGTGCGGCCACAAAGAGGAGCTGGTTCCACATAACGCCCATCCTTGCGCAAGCATGCCTTAAACGTTTTTTTACGCGCACTCACCGGGTTGCGATCAAAGGCATGTGACAGTGGCCAGATGGGAATGCGCAGCCGTTCGAGGGATATGATCTTACCGCATATAGCGCCACGCACCATAAATAACGACTGCCGCAACGATCACCACTGCTGCTATCGCAATGGGCGTTCTATTTGACAGGAAGGACAGGAAGGATCCCAAGAGACCCTGGGACGGTTGTTCCGGACCAACTTTCACGAGGTAAATGGCGCTGCTATCGCCTCCGGCGTACGCAGAGTGGCCCACAAGCAACACGCCGCCATCGTTCGAATTGACGAAGGTCTCGAGCTTATCGTCTTGATTACTTCCGTACGCTTGTCCCCAGAGGCTTGTCCCGTTCGCGTCGATCTTTTGGAGATAATAGTCGGCCATCTTGTTCGGATCCTGGTTAGCGTTGCCGGCGAGATAAAAGCTGCCATCGGGATTCTCTTGAACGTAGCGGAGATTAACGTTCTGCCCGCCGTACGCATTATTCCACAGCGCCGTTCCATTTCCATCCGTCTTGATTAAATAGAGGTCGGTGCCCCGATAACTCGTTACAAGGAAGCCATTGTCGTTTGTCGTATACACGGCGCGGAATTGGTCCTCATGATCCCCGTACCCGTTCTCCCAGAGTGCGTTGCCGTTCAGATCAGTCTTAAGAATGTACATTTGGCTGCCGTTGCCCGTGCGGTTTGCATCGCCGGACAAGAAGTAGCTTTCCGTGGCGAGCTTCGCCGCCTGCAAGAAGTAGCCGGGCCTGCCGTAGTTCGACTGCCACTCCAGCTCAAGGTTCTGAGTCGCATTGTCGCTGCTGTTAAGGAGCGATTCGATGGACTTCAGCTTCAGTGCGGCAAGAT
This sequence comes from Methanobacteriota archaeon, assembly GCA_003170935.1. Lineage (GTDB taxonomy): Archaea > Halobacteriota > Bog-38 > Methanoflorentales > Methanoflorentaceae > Methanoflorens. The sequence goes on along the minus strand of PMYA01000018.1, from coordinate 8,088 downwards.
CGTTTTCCCCCGAGGAGTTGTTGTACGCACCGATGAGCACGCCGTCGTCCTCAGTGAGTCGGTAGCTGCGAATGAGCGTCTGGTTGCCGACGGAGTAGTTCTTCTGCCAGAGGGGGTTCCCATCGGTGGTGAGCTTAAAAAGCAGCATGGTGGAGTTTATCTCGCTGAGCAGCATGTACCCGTCTTCGCGCGGCCGTATGATGAAATTCCCGTCCGCATCGATGGATTTGAAAAGACGTGTCCATTCGATGACCGGCGTGTAACCCTCCTGCCGCGTGACGTTGCTCGTCGCGGTTGACGTCACCAAATCCGTTTTGACCCGAATGATCCATACGTCGTGACCGACTGTTGACGTTGCGTTTCGATAGAGACTCACGGTATAGCCGCCGTCCCGGGTCTGAAGAACGGAACGATAAAACTCGCCACCAGTAGCGTTGATCGTTAAATCCCAGAGCTTGTTGCCATTTTCATCGGTCTTGAGAAAGTACAGGTCGTTCGTGCCCGGGTTGGAAGAATTCGTGTAGCCGACGATGAAATAGCCCCCATCAATAGTCTGAATAGCGTCAGACGCATCCGCCCATGCATTGCCCGAAAACGTTTTTTGCCACTGCATTGGAGGCGCTGACGCAGCGGCAACGGTGCTGACCGAGGCAAGTAACAAAAAAAACACAAAGAGAACTACCACTGCAGTGCGCCGCTTGATGGACACCGTTTTGCTCCTCTCGCCTCTTTTCGTTCATTCAGGCTTATAAATCTTCTGATATTGGTAGCCATTGGTACGGCTGCATTCAGTCGATGAGATACAGTGCGGTGCTGATTCCGCGTGCCGCGCCGTGCGTACGGATACCGCTGCACCGCGTCACGTGAGGGCGTGTTCAACGAGGGTCGCCGCTATTCGGATGCTTGCATCTCCGCGCCCAAAGACGTGTCGTTGCGCGCGCGGGGGCGAAAAGTGAGCGACCGCGTCCATTATTTTGTCTCTGTCGTTTCCGACGAGGATGTTCCACCCGTCTTCGACCGTTTCAACCCACTCCGTCTCGCCACGCAGCGTGATGCACGGCACTTTGAGGATGTACGCTTCCTTTTGGACGCCGCCCGAATCGGTGAGAATGAGCCGGGCGTTCTTTTCGAGCACGATCATGTCGAAGTATCCCGCCGGTCTAATGACATTCAGGTGACTCATTGCATACTCCCAGAGCCCGTACTTTCTCAGAAAACGTTCGGTCCGCGGGTGACACGGAAACACGACGTTCGCTATCCCAGCAAACGTCTCGATGATGCTCTTTAGGTTGCGCTCGACGTCAGTATTGCTCGGTCGATGAATCGTGGCGAGGCAGTATTCGCGCCGGGTGAGCGCCAGGTCATCGAGCACGTGTGAGCTCGTCTCGGCCATTTGGGTGTGCGTGCGTAACGCGTCAACCGTCACGTCACCGGTGAGCGAGACCCCCGTCGTAATACCCTCCGCCGCCAAGTTGCCGACCGCCGTCTCGGTGGGGCAGAACAAGAGATCTGAGCAATGATCGGTGAGCACCCTGTTGATCTCCTCGGGCATCGCGCGGTTGAAGCTTCTCAGGCCGGCTTCGACGTGACCGACCGTCATCTGCATTTTCGCGGCGGCGAGCGCTCCGGCAAACGTCGTGTTCGTGTCGCCAAAAACGAGCACGGCATCAGGCTGCTCACGGAGCAACGCGGCTTCGATCCCGATGAGCATCTCGCCCGTTTGTGCGCCGTGTGACCCTGATCCGACCTCGAGGTGATACGCGGGCTTTGGTATCTGGAGCTCATCGAAAAAGAGCGTGTCCATCTCATAATCGTAGTGCTGCCCGGTGTGAATGATGACTTCGTCACATCGTTTCCGCAGCGCTTCTGACACCGGAGCGAGCTTGACAAAGTTCGGCCGGGCCCCGACGATGCTCGCGACTTTCATGGTCATGTAAATCGGTACTGCACGTCCGGGTTGTCCGCAAACTCCCGGCGACTTTCCGGATACTGCTCAATAAACCAGAGCATGAACGCGGCAATGTCAATCTTCTCGCTGAGCAGGTGCTCCCGTTTCGCCTGCCACTGTGCTTTGACGTCAGGCTGGTGCACAAGCTCTACTGCCTTTTCGGTTGCCTTGTGCGGCTCCCGGTAGTTGAACAGCAGCCCATACCGCTGCTCAAGTTCAACGAAATTTCCCATGTCTCGCTCCCCGACAAACGTGTTACTTCGGACGGTGGGGGTGCCGAGCAGCGCCGCTTCGGTGGCCATCGTCTGCGTGTCCGTTACCAAGAGTTTCGCGTAGTAGATCGCATCGTGGATACGGGCCTTTGGCAGGGGCATCACGTAGCCCTTGAGGGCCGACGGAACCTCAGCCTCAGATGAGATGAACACGTGCGCCGCGCTTTCAAGACGATTGACCAGGTCGATCTTCTCTCCCGCCGTAAACCCGTGTATGCCCACGTCGTGGACGGCGAAGAACGCATTGAAACGCAGAAGCACGAAATCGTCCGATTCTGCAATGCCAAGCACACTATAAACGTCGGGATTTGGCGTGTAGTAATTGGGATGCAAGTACGCCATCTCCTTGTAGCTTTCCACGCGGAGGTGTTTGCTCCCCAGATCTTGCCGATACGCTGCGGGCGTGATGATCGCGTCGGTGAAGTGCGTAAACACGCGGTACTGAACCGCATATGAGAGGCTGTTGACCATCGGCTCCGAATCGGTGAACACGATGTCCGGCGTCTTTAGCAGCCGGTCTGCCAAGGTGTTATAAATGCCAAATCCGGTGACGGCCTCGACCCGCTGGCGCTTAAGGTAGGTGTGGGCCCTCGATAGGTCCCCGGGAAACGCGAGCATCTTTCCCAGCTTGGACGGCGGATTGGACGAGTACGCGTAGTACGTGACGTCAAGCTGGTCGAGCAGGTCGTGCATTTCGCCATATTTTCGCACGAGCACGGAAACGTCGTGTCCGTGGTCCTCGAGACCCTTCACTATGTTCCGGTAAAAATGAAGTTGCCCCGGGGTATTTATGAAAACGCCTATTCTCATGTCACTCCCAGCACGCCCTCCGAACAGAGCGGGAGTGACCCATATACCCGTCAGCTCGCCGCTTGTGCGTCTGCCTCCTCCAACCAGCCGTTTCGTGGCGGTTTGGAGATTGTCGGGAGACCGATTCTTCGCGTAAGCAGTGGGACGAGCGCATTCATAAGAGCTTTGGTTTGTCGTCAGCTCAACCGCCGTCGCATTGCGGACGCTTCTGGGGTGTATCTCCTGAAAAACGCAACGTGCCTATCTGTGGTCTCAAGGCCGTCGTGCGAGCGGATTGGGCAAAAAGAAACGTTAATAAACGAACGATCCAAATAAAGCACGTTTAAAGCCGGCTCGACAAGAGGCGACCTGCGGTCGCTCGCGAAAGATCGGCAAAGAAATGCTTAGCAACCCTCGTGACACTGCAAAAGACGAAGATGATGCTGTATGGCTATACTGAATCTGGATGAACCGAACGTAGAAGAGTTGCGTCGCGCGAGAGACGTGGA
>PMYA01000018.1:2081-4536 GCA_003170935.1 Methanobacteriota archaeon | reverse complement strand
GCGCGATGAGCGAGGCGTGGTTCCTCTGACGGCGGCGCTCGACGATCCGGTGTGGGATGTCCGCGAACGCGCGGCAGAGGCGCTCGGGAAAATCGGCGACCGGGCAGCGGTCGGACCGCTGATCAGCGCGTTGGGAGACGACGTCGAATACGTGCGGGAGCGCGTCGCCGAAGCGTTGGGGCGACTCAAGGACCCGGCGGCAGTCGTTCCCCTCCTCAGCTTGCTCCGCGATCCGGACGGCAACGTCAGATGGAAAGCGGCACAAGCGCTCGGGCGGACCGGGACCGAAGCGGTTGAGCCGCTCATGGAGGTGGTGCACGACGACGACCGCTTCATCCGCGGGAACGCGATCGCCGCGCTTGGCATTATCGGCGCCGCACAAGCGATACCCGTGCTCATCGAAGCGCTCGACGACCGGGACGGATTCGTACAGGGCCTGGCGATTGTCGCGCTCGGGAAGATGGGCGACCACGCCACCGAACCGCTGATCGCCGCGCTTGACGGCGGATCAACGTCCTCGCAGCGCGTTGCCAAAGCGCTGGGGATGATCGGAGATGAGCGGGCAGTTGAGCCGCTGATAGGGCTCTTGGACGATGCCGATGGATTCGTGCGCGGCAATGCGGCCGAGGCGCTGGGTAACATTGGCGACGCGCGAGCGGTTGAGCCGCTGATAGGACTCTTGGACGATGCCGATGGATTCGTGCGCGGCAATGCGGCCGAGGCGCTGGGTAACATTGGCGACGCGCGGGCAGTGAGTCGTCTTGTTGTGTCCCTCGCCGACAACGCGATCGTTGAGAAGGTGGTCGAGGCGCTCGCGCGAATCGGAGAGCCGGCGGTTGGACCGCTCATCGCACTACTGGGGAACGACGATGAGCGGGTGCGCTGGAGGGCCGGCGAGACGCTCGCGCGTATCGGGGAGCCGGCGGTTGGGCCGCTCACGGAGACGCTGAGCGATCCGAACCCCCACGTCCGATGTGGGGCCGCTGAGGCGCTCGGCAAGGCGGGCACGGTGCACGATGTGACCCCGCTGATCACGCGGCTGGGCGACCCGGCAGTCGAGGTGCGGCTCAAAGCGATAGACGCCCTCGGCTCGATTGGTGATGTGCGGGCGGTTGCGCCGCTTATCGAGGCGCTCAACGACGGACACATCGACGTGCGATTGAAATCGGCCGATGCGCTCGCACGCATCGGGGAGCCGGCCACGGACCCCCTGATCGGGGCCCTCGAGAGCCCGCACCCGTACGTGCGCGCCAATGCGGCGATCGCGCTCGGGAGAATAGGCGATGTAAATGCGCTCGAGCCACTTGCTGCGCTGACAAACGATTCCGATGAACTCGTGCGAAAATCCGCTTCCGATGCCGTTGACAAGCTGGGGCGAAAAGAAGCACCGATAAAGGGTTCGCTGCTGCACCGGCTCAAAAAAGCGCTCAGGTAGGGGGATTCGAACGATGCGCTCACAATGCCGTTTTGGATGAGGCGCTGATCTGACCGCGTCGGCGGGTCACTGGCCGCTTGGCGGGCGCTGCAAAAGGAGAATGCATGGAACTTGGCCACGATGAGACCTTAGAACGTTATACCATAGCCGTCGTGGTACCCGCCTACAACGAAGAGCTGCTCATCCAAGAGACGCTTCAGGGCATCCCTGATTACGTCACGAGCATATACGTGGTCGATGACGGCAGCAGTGATCGGACCGCTGAGCAAATTGTGGCGCTCAACGATCCGCGCATCGTCTTTATTCGGCACGAGGTCAACAAGGGGGTCGGCGCGTCGATCGTCACCGGATACCGGCTCGCAAAGGCGGATCAGGTGGACTTGATCGCGGTCATGGGGGGCGACAACCAGATGGACCCTGAGGAGTTACCCCGTCTGCTCGTTCCGGTGATCGAAGGCGATGCGGACTACACCAAGGGCAACCGCCTCGCAAGCAGGGTGTACCGAAAGGGGATGAGCAGATGGCGCCAGTTTGGCAATTTTGTACTGACGACGCTAACGAAGCTCGCGAGCGGCTACTGGGACGTCTCGGATCCACAAAACGGGTACACGGTGATCTCTCGAAAGGCGCTGAGCACGTTGAATCTGGATATAATCTACACTTACTACGGGTACTGCAACGACATGCTCATCAAGCTCAGTGCGGCAGGCCTTCACACCGTTGACGTGGTGATGCCCGCTCGTTACGGACGGGAACGGTCATCGATTCGCTATGGAAAGTACGTTCGAAAGGTGGGGCCGATGCTGATGAGGGGGTTCTTTTGGCGGCTCAAGACCAGGTACATTGTGCAGCGGTTTCGTCCGATTATCGTGCCCTATGGCGCGGGAATCATCGCTCTGCCGCTCGGCGTCCTCATAAGCGCTGGTGCGCTCGTGGCGCAGCTCGCACACCTGCCCGACGTTGCGCAGCTCGCGCTCGACGGCGTTTCGCTCATGGTGGTAGGGGCGATCCTTTTCGGAT
>PMYA01000018.1:0-2062 GCA_003170935.1 Methanobacteriota archaeon | reverse complement strand
CTCCTGACCACAAACGTCCGAAAGTCGTGGTTACGTAAACGACGCGCGAGCAGATCGACAACGAAACACCAGCAGAAGGCGAGCCTATACCCTTTACGGACATCTTAAGACTGTAACAGGACGCCGATATAAGGGGTTTGTCCAGTTAGAAGTCTTAAACCCAAACGATGATAAGTGGTATAGATCGGGGGTCTCGATTACCGACCGGACCGGCGACTACAAGAGAGAAGGCAGGGACCTCTCTTTGATCGAGCAGAATTCTAAGTATGTGTACCGTGCTAAGTTCGCTGTCACCACGATCTATTGGGATACGGAGAGTAAGCCTCTTACGGTTATTCGCCTAAAATAAAACAAAGGCAGTGTGCTCAGGCCTTGCGACCGTCCGCGCCGCCTTTTCTATCAATAATCGTGCCTAACACCAAGCGCTTACGCAATGGGCCCACTAGAGTGGGAGTCTTGGGAGTTTTGCATAGCACCCGACTACTACATCAGCAAAGTCCATACTGTGATTACTATTGCCACCCCTAAGGTAAGTCCCGCTATTATTATGGTTACGCGAATGATGACGTTTTTTAAGTCCATCTCACTTAAACAAAAGGCCAAGTCTAGCTTAACTATTCCGATTCTTTTTTCCACCAAGTAGCGAGGCCCATGAGTTAGTAACGTTCCGGCCGCAGCGTTTCTATCATATTAGCCCACGAATTGACAGGTAATACACCATAAGTCCAAGTATTAGCATGAGGGCAATAATAAGCGCATTAATCTGAAGTTGATTCATTTAGCAGCCTCGCGTTTCATATCAATAATTGTACCTAACACAAGGCGTTTTCGTAAGGGTCTAAAATACGAGTGACGTTTTTCTTTTCCATAATTCGAGGCATTTCTGAAGCTCCTAAAGCAAGAAACGAGCGTTTCGAGTGCCTGGGTATTATCTAATTGAGCCTCGGAATCTTCATAGGCTTCTGTTTTCACTTCTGCAAGTACACGGCTCAATAGTTCCGCATCGCTGCCCGTTATGATTAATCCTCTCTCAATCATTTTTGCACCCTCCTCGTATTTCTTACGTGAACAAGCTCGACTTTTAGTATAATCGGTTTTTTCTGTTGACGATATTAACGACGCATCAGGACCATTATTTCTTAAAAGCGACGCTTATCACCTAAGCTCCCATATAGGGTAAGTCGCGCGCTTCGAGGTTTCGTTGCCGCCTGTATAAGTCACAATGGAACGGGACGCGATTCTGGTCTTGGCGTCGTTGACACGCGACATACAGCTCGCAGTTTACGCAGTAGGTCATAGTCAATAATCCGAGACAAAGCATCTATTACCTAACTGATGCGTATTGTGAAATTGAAAAGATCTTTTTGAGAATACTAAGCACACAAACCGGTAAGGCTAATATACGCCATTACAGTTCAACTTTGGGTGGTTGATTTCATGAGTAAAAAAACCGCTGTATTGCTGATCGGTGCCGTCCTAATTGTCTCAGTGTTGATGTCAGGCTGCACCTTCAATGTAGGGAACACGAGTCCAACTCCTTCATCGACAACTTATACAAGTGCGAAAGGTTACTCCATCAAATACTCATCAGACTGGGGCAAACCAGAAGAGCAAAACAGCGGCACTTTTGTAGTCTTTTTAACGCCTGCCAATAACGTGACTGAGAACCTCAACGTGCAGGTGGTCAATCTCTCAGCGAGTGATACACTCGCAACCGTAACGGATAATGTCATATCAAATGCACAGGACTACGACAACTTTAAGCAAATCGAAGCGACAAACACGACGCTTGCTGGGCTTCCTGCCTACAAGATCGTTTATACGGCAACAATAGACGGCGATCAGCTCAAGTTACTTCAAACGTGGACGGTAAAAGACGGAAAGGCATACGTTATAACGTACAAAGGGTTCCCCACAAACTATGACACACACCTGAGCGCAGCGCAGCAAATGATCGATTCGTTTCAGATAAGGTAGGTCATCCAGTCTACAAGCTGTCTTAGGAGTTCATCAACTTCTGCGCAATCGTTCATAAAATCATGAAAAAGAGGTGGTGGCACGA
>PMYA01000172.1 GCA_003170935.1 Methanobacteriota archaeon | reverse complement strand
CGCCTGAAAATGTCAGTGTGATGACATGTTTGCCTTGACCCAAGCCGCTTGTGTCGAGGAACGCTGTATGAAAACAGTCACTGGAACCCTCCGAAGATATTGTTCCAATTGTCGCAGTGACCGCTCCGTGGCCACAAATAGTGATCCCTGACGCAAGTACATTGATGAACAAAGTGCCGCCCTTCGCCACAGTTGGATCGCTGGCGAATTGTATCGTGGTAGTTATCTTCCCTGAAGGTGTGGGCATCGCCGCAGTTGGCGATGCGCTTGGCGACGGCGTAACTTTAGACGTGGTGGTAGCAGTTCTTGAGGTGGCCGCTGTAGTAGTCAAAGACGTTGAAGCATTCGTGCTTGTCTTTGAGCTAGACCCTTGATTGACCTGATTCGATGTGGTGCAGCCAGCAATTATAATGGAAGCGATGACAATCGTGACCGTCAGCAAACTGAGGTAACTTTTTTTCATTTTTTTGTCAATTACCTAAATTAAGCGCAGCCCGTATATAAGAATGACGAATCCACATTCACCGTTTCTTTGCAGATTTAAGTGTGATCACTTCGAACTAAGCGCCCCGAGGCCAGTCTGAGAAGCGTCGATCATCTCCTGCAATAGAGCAGAATTCAGGCTGAAGCATCTTCGCCTGACCTTTGAGTAGTCATAGGATTCTAAAGCTATAGAGTACTCTCTGTGCTCGTCTTCCGTTCGATCGCTGAGTTACCTGGCTTTTTGGAATATCGTATGTAAATTACAGAAAAGCCGAGGAACCAGACCGGAAAGAGCACATAGCTGGCGTAATCATGAATTGTCCAAAGCGCATCAGCTCCGTAGTAATAGCCAGCTGCAAAAAGCAACAACAACCTCACGAAGTTCTGGAGATAAGTGCCAATCACACCAAAAATGAGTAGCCCAACCAAAAGCTTATTCTGAGGTTTTCGGTCAATTATCATGAGTCCAAAAATGGCTAAAAATATGGCGAGCGAATCGCTCCCGGCGCATCTCGTATCAACTCTTGTGACGATGTCGTAACCCAATAGACTTGTCAACGTAACCGTAACGCCGTTCAGAGTGACCGGGATTCCGAGAGACTGCAAAATTGACACACAGAGGACCGCGGTTACCCGCGGAAACCAGAAAGCTGTCGTGGTCTCAAGTAGGACTGGAACACCTACGGCAACCCCGAACAATCCCAACAGCATGAGTGGTATTTTGGAGGCTCGTCCAAAAAAAAGTGAGAATTGCGCGACGATGACTAATCCTATGGCAAAAATAGTGAGTGAGAGCGAAGCTGCGAATGCTGAAACGTAGAATAAGAGAACAATCGAAGCACTTACCAACAACAGGCTAAAAATTAGCCACTTAGCATCGGTTTCTCCTCGATAAGCCTCGATGATGTCTGCTCGCTTGATGTACGTCCACAAGATGCAAAGGCCTAAAACAGCCCAAAAATAGAATCCATTTTGCTTCAGTGTGGCGTAATCAAAAAGAAGCGCAGCACCAGCGAAAACGCTTCTAAACACCGCAAACGTAAAAATAAGGCAGGCACATAATAAGCCTAGCTTCAACACAACGCTGTGGTCCTTTCTGAAATCCGAACGATCCACGATTTATTTGCCTCTGAGAGATCAGATCAAAAAACGCACGATAAAATAGCTTCTAGCTACACTAGCCTTAACACTAAATAGAGTTTGTGAAAATTTGTACATATACTTTTTGTGGAATTTGCGATGCCAGAAACCTCTGCAGCTATAAGAATAGATGTTGATAGCACACGCGATATTGCGCTCTTACCTGAACTGCTGGACTTGCTTCTACTTCTTGACATTAAGGCGACTTTTTTCGTTACCACTGGTCCTGATAGGTTAGCGCTCAACCTGTTCAAGTACATTACAGATCCGCGAAGTTCCTTGAGATTCATCAAGTCGAAACCGCTGCGATATGGGTCCCACAGTCTAAATGGGCTGTTGCGAAAAACGCCAGTGGAAGCTATGTGTCCAGCGGTCTTGCTAAGAGCAAAAAAAGAAGGACACGAAATCGGACTGCACGGATATGATCACTATGCATGGATACGTAACTTGCGCAACATGGATGAGATCCAGATCAAAGAGCTTATCAGTAGAGGCTTGGCAGCATTACAGGTTGCAGCTGAGGCTGACATAAGAGGCTTTGCCTCTCCTGGATTTACTGTAACGAACGCTATGATACGTGCTATTGACGCGCTTGGATTTGATTACTCAAGTGATTTTAAAATCAATACGCCGACGGCCCCGTTCTACCCCCAAGCAGAGCCTAAAAGCGATTCTGTCTTGCAAGTGCCGGTTTCTATGGATTCGGTTGGTGAGCTCTTTATGGCAGGATATTCCGAGGACCAAATTAAAGCAAAAATTCGCAAGAATAGGGATGTTTGGCACGAAAAAAGGGTACCGTTCGTAATATACGCTCACCCAGCGCACGAAGTCGGCTGTTATATGCAGTTATTCTCCTCGGTATTGCGAGATCTGCATGAAGATTCACGTTTTACATTTTTAACATTGGCTCAAATTGCCCAACAATGGAAGGTGCGTGTTTGAATCCGCTTAGAATTGCACACCTTTACGAACTCGGTCCGCAACCAGAGGGCGTGCTTTTGGGTGGCATTGAAGTTGCGTTGCTTGAACTCTCAAAATCTCTCACAAGATTGGGACACGAAGTAACGATCATTAATGGGGCAAGCAATAGGGCTGCCGAATTTCAGATCGATGATGTGCATGTTAAAACTATTGATCTGGCAGACACCATGAGACTTACTTGGGATCCTACAAACCTTAGATTTGCACGACAGATCGCATTTCCATTCGCGGCGCTTGCGGCAGACCTCCCAGGATTTGATATCTATCACGGTCATTTCTACACATCGGGCGTAGTAGCAAACGTCTTAGCTCGAAAATACGGAGGGGTCGCGGTCAACACAATCCACGGCTCGTATTATGACATCTGGCGTTACATAGAGCCTCCTATCATCTCGTCGATGTACAGACTCACTGAGCGCGTGCTAGCTCCAGCGCTTGCACGGATGTCCAAAATGCAAATTCACACAGGTGGATATTTTGCACGAAAGGTCATCAAATGGGGGGCCCCACCCGAGAAGGTAGTAACGATTCACAACGGCTTTGACCCACGTGCATTTAAGCCTGACGTTGCAACTAACGACCTCATCAGAGAGAAGACCGTTCTTTTTACTGCGAGAAGGCTAGTTGAGAAAAACGGTTTAGAGTACCTTATTTTAGCGATGCCAGACATTGTTGCACAACATGACGCCGAGCTTGTGATAGCAGGAGACGGCCCGCACAAGCAGCACCTCCAAAACCTAGTGGCGCATCACAACCTTCAAAACGACGTCTCGTTCATCGGAGCGGTGCCGCATTCTAAGTTGCCGCAATTAATTTCAGCGTCAGATATCGTCGTAATCCCGAGTCTCATGGAAGCTTCGAGCCTCCTCCTGATCGAGTCAATGGCTTGCAAACGCCCTGTTGTCGCAACTAACGTGGGAGGGATCCCGGAAATAATGACAGAAGGCTGCGGCGTGCTCGTATCCCCGCGAGATGCGCTTGCCCTTTCACAAGCTATAAACCAACTAATTGCTGATCATGGTTTACGAGACAAGCTGGCAAATAAGGCGTACTTAAGAGTGATAGGATCACTTACGTGGGACAAAATTGCCCAACAAACTGAGAACGCTTATGCTACTGCAGTTGCGTAATCGAAAGACTAGCGGTAGTAATCAGGCACTGTTGCTTTCCGGAACTCGACGCATCGGTTGCAGGAATCAACTGGAAGTATACCAAACGCTCCACAACGTACGTACTTGGTCGCTCCGTAACGTTCGTATCCCATAAACGCTGCGCAATCTACGTCGGATTCAGTTGTTCCAGTTCCTAAACCCATTATTTATCCCTAAGAT
>PMYA01000117.1 GCA_003170935.1 Methanobacteriota archaeon | reverse complement strand
GATTAACAATCATAATAAGTCTTGCTTATTGTATAAACAGAGATATTTTATGGAAGACCAACTGATGAGGATAGGAGTTTCAATACCTTCACGGCTCCTTTCTGCATTTGATAACGTTATTAACGAGAGGGGCTACTCTTCACGATCAGAGGCAATTAGAGATGCAATTAGGGGTTATCTGCTAGATTATGAGTCGTTAGGCCAAACAGAAGGAGAACAGATTGGCGTAATAACACTGGTATATAATCATGAACAGCGAGGCCTAATTTCGCTTTTAACTGATATTCAACACGAAAATGCTAAGATTATCACATCTACCGTCCACATCCATTTAGACCCAACTAATTGTCTCGAGATCGATGTAGTTCACGGGAGTGCGACAGATATTAGCGGTTTTGCTGAAAAAATGATGATTCAAAGCGGGGTTTTTCAGGTGAGAACGTTTGTTATTCCCACGCTTAGCCTGGGAAGTTCAGACCAACGTGCAAATAACACCATGAGCGTTGGTTACCAAGACATGCACCCCGATTCAAGAAATTGTCAACCTAAAACACAAAAAAGCTGATCTAAAGCCATTTAGACTTCTTGTTATGGACGAAAACACTCGACTTATTGGTGGACTAAGACAGATTATTATCTGAGGAACATTCATCTCGCCCGTCATACTGATCTTAAGAAATGGGAGCGAACCGCAAACTAAGGCAACCCCAAAACTAAACTTACGGCAATAATAATGTCACATTCTCAGCAAGATTCTAACTTCGTCGCTATGGAAAAAAGCATCCTCAAAGCGTGGGATGATAACGACATTATAACAAAGAGTTTAAGCGCAAACAAGGGAGCTGAACTGTTTAGATTTGTTGAAGGGCCGCCAACAGCGAACGGCTCTCCTGGCGTTCACCACGTCTATGCTCGAGTGGTAAAAGATCTGTTCCTCCGTTATAAATCGATGCGAGGTTATTATGTGCCTCGCAAAAGCGGTTGGGATTGCCACGGACTTCCAGTTGAGATTTCTGTAGAGAAAGAACTTAATTTTCAGAATAAAGCAAGCATAGAGACCTATGGAGTTGAAAAATTCAACAACGCTTGCCGAAGCTCAGTATTTAGCCATATCGACGAGTGGGCAGAGATGACCAAGCGAGTGGGCTTCTTTATCGACCTAGCCACGCCGTATACTACTATGGACCCACACTACATCGAATCGGTTTGGTGGTCGCTTAAACGCCTTTGGGAGCGAGATCTTATCTATGAAGGTCATTATGTCGTTCCGTATTGTCCTCGCTGCGGAACTGCCTTAAGCACTCACGAAGTAGCTCAAGGTTACGCTATTATCAACGAGGAGGCAACCTTTGTTAAGTTCCCTCTTTCAGACCAAAGTGAAACCTTTTTTTTAGCCTGGACAACAACGCCGTGGACCCTCCTTTCGAATGTAGCACTTGCTGTAAATCCAAACATCACGTATGTCAAAGTAAAAGTTAGAAACCAGTCTCTCATTTTTGCGAAAGATTTACTGGATACAGTATTGCCTGATAAGCAATATTTTGAGGTGACTAGGGAGTACCTTGGACGAGAACTCAACGGACAACAATATCAATCTCTATTTAGCGATAGCGAGTTTAGTGTTGTGCTTGCAGATTTCGTCAACACAAGTGAAGGAACTGGCATCGTCCATATCGCTCCGGCGTTCGGCGAGGATGACTTTAACGTAGCAAAGGCTGAAGGCCTCCCCCTTATCCAACTTGTTAAACCCGACGGACGTTTTGATGATCACGTCGATTTGGTAGGCGGGCTCTTTTTTATAGAAGCAAACCCCGTAATTAGGGACAATCTTGCAGCTCGAAACTTGCTATTTAAAAGCGAGATACACGAACATAGTTATCCATTCTGTTGGCGCTGCGAGACCCCACTTATGTATTATGCTCGAAAGACGTGGTTTATCAAGATGAGTTCATTACGCCACGTCCTGACCCGAAACAACGAACTGGTTCAGTGGCATCCAGAAGTGCTGAAACACGGACGCTTCGGCAACTTTATAGAAAATGCGCGCGACTGGGCGCTGAGTCGAGAGCGTTATTGGGGGACGCCATTACCTATATGGAAATGTCCTAACGGCCACCTATCTTTTATCGGAAGCATTGATGAGCTTCAGCAACGAATGGACTCTGAAACCTCTCTTAGCGACGTCCATAAACCGTATATTGACCGCGCTGTTTTTAGTTGCGACGAATGCGGAGAGGAAATGCACCGTATTCCGGACGTAATAGACTGCTGGTACGACTCAGGTTGCGCTCCCTTTGCGTCGCTTCACTATCCGTTCGAGCACAGCGACGAATGCAAAATGCCGGTAGATTTCATAGCAGAAGGCGTCGATCAAACGCGCGGTTGGTTTTACAGCTTGCACGCCATAGCTAGCGCTGTATTCGGGTCAAATGCCTATAACAACGTGATAAGCCTCGGCCACATCGTAGACGAACAAGGTCGAAAGATGTCAAAAAGTAAAGGTAACACTGTCGATCCGTGGCAAATACTGAACAGCGAAGGGGCCGACAGCCTACGTTGGTACCTTTTCAGCGTCGGTAATCCAGGAACTGCAAAAAAATTCTATCAAGAAGCAATCGTCGAATCTCAGCGTAAAACGATCTCTACGCTTTGGAATGTGCTCTCCTTTTTCACGACATATGCTGAAATAGATAAGTTCGATGCAGGATGGAACCTTGCAGATGAACAGAGAGACCTTATCGACCGGTGGCTGCTTTCACGTTTAAACGGCTTAATATCGAACGTAGTCACGCACATGGATAAGTATGACTACCACGCTGCTACAATCGAAATAGACGCATTTATTGAAGAGCTGAGCAACTGGTTTGTTAGAACATCTAGGAGACGTTTCTGGAAGAATGAACGGGATGAGGCCAAAATTTCTGCGTATGTCTCGCTTTTCGAGACTTTATGGACGTTAAGCAAACTAATCGCTCCCTTTACGCCATTTATTTCAGAACATTTATACAAATCCCTTTCGTGCTATGCTCAAGAACCCGAAGAGAGCGTTCACTTAGATTCTTACCCCGACATTATAGTTAATCGAATGATTCCTGAAGTGGAACAAGAGATGGCTTATGCCATGCAAATCGTCGAAGCAGGAAGGGCAGCTCGATCGTCCGCAAACATCAAAACACGACAACCGCTCAAAGAAATAATCTGCATTGGACCTGAACTAACGCAAAATGAGCTTAAAGCAATCGTAAAGAATGAACTCAACATAAAGTCTATAAATTTTGAAAAAGACGAAAAGGATCTCGTTGAGTATAATGTTAGCCTGAATTTTGCAAAAGTCGGGCCGAAATATAAAGAATTAGCGCCCCAGATCAAACAAGTTCTCAGCAACTTGGCATCGGATGAAGTACTACAAAAGCTAGATGAGGGCATTAAATTAGACGTGGCAAAAAAAACAGTTATTCTTTCAAAGGAAGACATAACAATCTCGAAAAAAACAAAGCCCAGCCTGATAAAAAGTGAGAACCGCGGCCTTAACGTATTTTTAAACACCGAATTGACAGTCGAACTTCGCCAAGAATTGCTCGTTCGAGAGGTTATCAGGAGAATACAAGTCATGCGTAAAGAGCTGGATTTAGAATACACCGCTCGTATTAGGGTTGGTTACCGTTGCTCTGGTGAAGTCTCAAAGGCTATCCAATCGTTTGAATCGTATGTTAAAGATGAGACGCTTTCAACGTCCATTGAAGAAGGGGAAGTTGTAAACGCGCTGCTTAGCAAAGAGTGGGTGATCGACGGCCATAAAGTCGAGATTTCACTTGCTGAATAGCATATGGACCAGAAAGAGTGGAATACTATCTATAAACAGATAGTACGCGATTTCGGATTTGACCGCACTAAAGATGAGCGTTCAGGCTTGTTATTATCCTCCTTGCTGACATCAAAAGGTAGTTTCGAGGAGACACAAAGCAAACTCCGCCATCTCATCACTAAGCGCGATGTTTTAGTTTGCGGCAAAGCGCCAACCTTAGTTGCAGACATTCAAAATGGAAAAATTGAGACTCGAGAGACAATCATAGCAGCAGATGGCGCTACCTCTATGCTGTTAGCGCAAGGAGTTATCCCCCATATTATTGTGTCTGATCTAGACGGCCGCATCAACGATCTAAAGCGAGCAAATGTGATGTGTGCGATAATGGTTATTCACGCGCACGGAGACAACATCGACGCCATAAAAACACATGTCCCCTCATTTAGCACCGTGCTTGGGACGACGCAGGCTAAACCACTGAAAAACGTACTTAATGTAGGTGGTTTTACTGACGGGGATAGGGCGGTTTTTTTGGCGAAAGAGTTTGGGGCTCAAGTAATAAGCGCGATCGGATTTGATTTTTCCGATAATAATGTCAGCCCAACAAAGAAAAAAAAGCTGCTGTGGGCAAAAAAATTGCTTAAAGGAGCTGATGTAAACTTTAAATGAGCTTGTCAATCGCTCTTGCCGGTAAACCAAATACAGGCAAATCAACTTTTTTTAAAGCCGCAACACTTGTTAATGTTGAGATAGCGAACTATCCTTTTACGACTATAAACGCTAATCGAGGAACTTCATATGTACGTGTACCTTGCCCGTGCACTCAGCTCACAACTCGGTGCGGTCACTGCATGGATGGAGTGAGATTTGTCCCTATCGAGCTGGTTGATGTTGCAGGCTTGGTTCCCGAGGCTCACAAAGGGCGTGGACTTGGCAATACTTTCCTCGACAACCTCCGTCAATCGGAGGCGATCATAAACGTAATTGACGCATCAGGTGGGACTGATATAGAGGGCAACGTGCTCGGCGCACCCTCGCACGATCCATTGGAGGACGTTACGTTACTGGAAAGTGAGATCTCGTTGTGGATTACTGGCATCATAGAAAAAAATTGGCAAAGACTCGCAAAGAAAGCACAACTTGAGCACAACATCGTGCAAGTTATAGCCACTCAACTGGCAGGACTCAATATTGAAGCACGTCAAATCAGAAACGCAATGCAGAAGCTAGGACTTTTAGACATTCCTCCAGAAAGCTGGGGGCACGAGGTCATAATAAACTTATCACAACAAATTAGAAAGGTCGCAAAACCCATTCTTATCGCAGCAAATAAAAAAGATGTCACATCTTTTGAAAATATTTCCCGAATCGCAGGCGCGTATGAAGATGTAGTGGCAACAAGTGGAGAAGCTGAACTTGCGCTTCGACTTGCTCAACAAAAGGGACTCATAGCGTATGTACCAGGTGATACTCATTTCACCATAGTCAAATCGCTAAATCAGCAACAAAAAACTGCGCTTGAGCGCTTACAAAAGTTTGTCAGTGAAGGGGGCACAGGGGTCCAGAAGTGTCTGAACGTAACGGTGTTCGACGTGCTTAGGTACATAGTGGTGTATCCAGTCGAAGACGAACACCGATGGTCAGATAAGCAAGGACGAGTTTTACCAGACGCATTGTTAATTAGGGAAGGAGGGACTGCTAAAGACCTTGCCTTCAAAGTCCATACTGATATTGGTCGCGGTTTTCTATATGCTTTAGACGTTCGTACGAAAAAGCGACTTGGTGAGCATCACGAATTAAAAAATGGCGATATTATCAAGATTGTTTCGACTTCGCGTGCCAAGTAAGAAAGATATATGTTCTATGATCTTCTTTTGTAAACAGCCCCAATCGGGGCACTACTTGGATCCTTAGGAATGTAGCATAAATGCTGAACCGATCACTAGAGGATAAATAATGAAATCGATGTATGGATTCATACGAGATGCGTGGAAAAGGCCAGAAAACAGTTACGTCAAAAGCCTCATGTGGCAGCGATTGCAAACATGGCGGCGCGAACCGTCAGTTGTTCGCATCGAACGGCCAACACGACTTGATAGAGCGAGAAGTCTGGGGTATAAAGCGAAACAAGGTGTCATTACCGCCCGAGTTAGAACATGGCGCGGGGGCAGAAGGAAACAGCGCCCACGCGGTGGCCGCCGTACAAAGCATCTCGGAGTTAATCGGCTTACTGCTCGAAAAAGCTCACAACGCATTGCAGAGGAACGTGCTTCGCGAAAATTCCCAAACTTAGAGGTTTTAAACTCATACTGGGTAGGACAAGATGGGAAATCGAAGTGGTATGAAATAATACTTATTGATCCAAACCACCCTCGTATCCTTAGCGACAGCAGTTTAAACTGGATAGCGTCTTCACCGAGACGCGCTTTTAGGGGTAAAACTAGTGCAGGCCGAAAAGGCCGTGGTCTAAGGAAGAAAGGTCGAGGCTCGGAAAAAACGGCGCCCTCTCTTACCGCGCACGGACGTAGAGGAACGTAAGCCGCTTCATACGCGTTCATCGGTTTCTTTTCGTGAATGGCAACGACTCACCGCGCCCATCGAAAAAAGGCAATACATAGTGTAACCGTCAACGTTTTTGTCCGTTCCACTGAAGACGAGAGCAAAGTCCTTGCAGCGTTCCGCTTAATAGTACCAGAAAACGTGCTAATAGAACGCCAACCGGTCACGGGTCACTTTGGAAACTCTATAGTCATTCTTAAAGCACGAACAGAACAAGCTCAAGCAATACGCCTCATCATTCGTGCGATTGGAAATAAACTTTCCAAACGTGAGTTTATAAGGTTACGGGAGCAGATCCCACAACATTTAAGCGAAAAATGTACACTCGTTGTAAAATTCAACAAACAGGCAGCCGCACGTGGGGACCTAGAGCTAGGGGATGATGACCCAATAGTTGTACGAACAAAGATAGCAGCATATCCAGCTCGTCCAAGTATAGCGGCAGAGATTGCGCGCGATGTATTGAATGATGCATGCATATATTGATATAAGCGTTCACGCCTTTCCCGAAGGCGCAGATACTCTAAAAAGGCTTAACCTCGTAGCTTATGGTCTCGGTTTTTCTCAAATCGTTGTAACGGCCCATTCGCCGCATTGGTCTCAGTTTCCAGATTCTAGTTTACCCTTAGGAGTGGAAATTGTCGCGGCTACGGTTCGTGATTTACGTAAGAAAATTGCTTTTTTCAGAGATATAACTACAATTGTAAGCGTGCACGGTGGCGATGAGCGAATCAACAGGGCGGCGTGTAAAGACGATCGAGTCGATATTCTAATGCACCCCGAAAGGGGGAAATACAATGGTATAAACCAAGTAACGGCAAAATTTGCCGAAAAAAGCGAGGTCTCGCTAGGGATGAGCTTGGATTATTTTTGGAAAACAGAAGAACTTGAAAGATCTCGCTTGCTCGCTTTCCAGCGCAGAAATGTCGCATTATGCCGAAAGTTTGGAGTGCCGATTATTATAACGAGCGATGCCTACTCACACTTTGACTTGAGAACTCCGCGTCAACTTAAAGCACTGGCAGGGCTTTTGCTTTTAACAGACTCGGAGGCTGAAATCGCCTTATCAAAAGCACCACTTAGTATCATGAAACGAAGAGGACAGAAAGAAGATACGATCTTATGAAGCCGCTATCACCTACTTTGCGAGACAACTACCGATATATAGCGTTTAGACTGAGTTTTGAAGAACCGATCAGAGCTCGAGATTTGCAAACGGAGATAGCTAGAACCGCAAAAAGTCTTTTTGGAGATGTTGGCGTGAGCAAACTGAACATCAGAGTCGTCGCATTTGATGGGTCAAAGGGACTTGTACGATGTAACTTCCGACACGTTCCAGAATTACAGGTGACATTAGCTAGCATAAGCAAAATTAAGAACAAGCGGATATGCGTGACAGCGATAGGCACCTCAGGAACGATAAAGGCGGCTATAGAAAAGTATTTACAAATTGAAGAGAAAATACGTCGCAATATATCTTCTTATGTTACGATGCCCGTATCCGGGAAAGCAGTAAGGATATGCGGCAAGGAAATTGATATAATTCCAGAAGATAGGAAAACTGTTGATCGTGCCGATGTCAATTTTATAGGCATAACGATCGATGATAACGAGAGGCTGATATAATGCAGATGGCACCACAAATGGGGTATGATAGGGCAATCACCGTTTTTTCACCAGACGGTAGGTTATTTCAAGTAGAATACGCGCGCGAAGCTGTGAAACGGGGTACAACGTCTGTTGGAATAAAAGCAAGGGATGGCGTGGCCCTGCTCGTGGATAAACGTATTTCTAGCAGGCTTTTAGAGCCACAATCCACCGAGAAGATCTTCCAGGTAGATGATCATATTGGCGCCGTGACGTCTGGCCTCGTAGCAGATGCTCGAGCACTGGTCGACCGTGCTCGTGTTGATGCTCAGATCAATCGTGTCGTATATAATGAACCGATCGGCATTGAAACACTTGCGAAAAAAATTGCTGACCACAAACAAACGTTCACGCAGTACGGCGGCGTCAGACCCTATGGAACCGCATTACTCATAGGTGGTATAGACGATACTGGTCCACGTCTTTTTGAAACAGACCCGAGCGGCGCCCTTTTAATGGTCAAAGCCACCGGAATCGGCTCGGGCAGAAATATAGTTATGGAGTTTCTCGAAGAGAAGTACAACGAAGACATTGATATTGGCAACGCTATACGACTCGGACTCGAAGCACTCTACAAGGCAACCGAAGGCAAACTTACAGTCGACTCCGCCGAAATCGCTGCCATAGACGCGAAAGACAACCGTTTTAAAAAGCTAGGTGCAGATGAGCTCGAAGAGTACGTAAAGAGCGTACTTGATTCGATGCCAAAAGAGTGAAGAAGTCAGGTTTTAGATGCCTTTTTGAGCGAATGACACTGAGAGGAGCACACAGATGGTATCTCTCGATAAAGCAGTTGTCGCTCGATTTGTAAAAGGTGGGGAACACTTTGAAGTGCTCGTTGACCCCGAAAATGCTTTATCAATGCGAGAAGGTCATAATATTGACATGGACGCTGTTCTAGCGATTGAAGAGATTTTTAAGGACGCATCTAAGGGTGAAAAAGCGTCTGATGAAGGCTTAAAAAACGTTTTTGACACAACTGACAACTCAGCAATTGCAAAACGCATAATTATCGATGGGGAGCTTCATCTTACCGCACAACAGAGGCGAAAGATCCAAGAGCACAAACGGAAAGAACTAATAGCTACGATTGCTGCTAATGCGATAAATCCCCAAACGGGCCTGCCCCATCCTCCGCAGCGAATAGAAAAGGCTCTTGAAGAAGCGAAAGTTAACGTAGATCCATTCAAAAGCATCGACGAACTGGTAAACATCGCGTTAAAAGCAATTCGGCCCCTTATACCTATTAGGTTTGAGGAGGTCGATGTCGCTGTTAAGATTCCGGCCCACTATGCTGCAAAATCACAAAGCGCTATTCAACGCTTTGGTAAAGTTAGTAAACAGGAGTGGCAGCAGGACGGTGCGTGGATTGGAGTCGTCAGGTTTCCCGCAGGGCTCCAAAACGATTTCTATGAGCTTGTGAATCGATTATCTAGAGGAGAAGCTGAAACGCGAATCATTACCCGGAAAGGACAAAAATGAGGAAAAAAGAAAAAGTAGATAAGACAATCGTCATTCCAGGAGACCTACTTTCTGACGATCCAGCCAAGGCTGGAGAAGGAACCTACATTGAAAATGGGAAAGTTTACTCATTAATGTACGGACTAGCTGATGATAGGGAGAGAATACGCGTAATTCCTCTTTCTGGAAAATACCTGCCAACGATTGGGGACATAGTTATTGGAATGGTGTCAGACATCAGCTTTTCAAATTGGAAAATTAACATCAACTCACCCTACGAGGCACTAATGCATATCTCAGAATACCCGCGCCGTATCGAATCGAGCGAAATGGCGAAGATAATGCGCGTGGGTGATCTAGCAATCTTTAAGGTGGTAGATGTTGACCAGTCGATGAAAATAGAGCTTGCGCCCCGAGAAGGCCAATTGCGCGTTTTGAGAAGTGGCAGGGTGGTCGAGGTATCATACACAAAAGTCCCGCGGGTTATCGGACGGGCGGGATCAATGGTAAGTCTACTAAAAGATAAACTCGACGTTAATATTTTTGTTGGAAAAAATGGCCGGATTTGGATCAATGGAAAAGCGGCTGATGAAGAGCTAGCTGTCAAAGCGATTAAACGGATTGAGCAAGAGGCGCATACGTCCGGACTTACAGATAGGATTACTAAATTTCTAGAGGAAGAAAAGCATGGAGTTTTTTAAAAACGGTAAGAGAATAGACGATCGTTTTCCTAACGAGTTGCGTCCAATCAAATTCGACGTCGGCGTGCTCGAACGGGCTGATGGGTCATGTTACGTTGAACATGGTGGAAATAAGGTGATTGCCGCCGTGTACGGGCCGAGGGCAGTGCACCCAAGGCACTTGCAGGAAGCAAATCGCGCGATAATTAGGTACCGCTATAACATGGCATCTTTTTCAGTCGAAGAGCGAAAAAGACCAGGTCCAGATCGAAGGAGTATAGAGATCTCAAAAGTGAGTAGGGAAGCGATCGATCCAGTCATTATCAAAGAGTTCTTCCCAAGGTCTACAATTGACGTCTTTGTGGAGATTCTACAGGCGGATGCCGGCACTCGATCAGCTGGCATAAATGCGGCGTCCGTCGCTTTAGCCGATGCAGGAGTCCCGATGCGCGGTCTTATATCTTCCTGCGCTGTTGGCAAAGTAGATGATACCGTGGTTCTAGACCTTTTTAAGGAGGAGGACAATTACGGTCAAGCAGACATGCCAATCGCTATGGACGTACGGACGGGAGAAGTCACGCTACTCCAAATGGACGGTCACCTAACGTTGGAAGAATTTGAACAAGCGTTAGAACTAGGGAAAACCGGGTGTGCGACCATAGCCGAAATGCAAAGAGAGGCCCTAATTCAAAAATACCAAGGAGAAGAAAATGAATGACGTCATTGCCGAGATAAGAAAAGATTACATTTACGGGCTTGCTAAAAAAAGCGAGAGAGCAGACGGGCGCGCGCTTGATGAGTATCGTCCAATTCAGGTCGAGGTCGGGTTAATAGGCAAAGCTGAAGGGTCGGCGAGAGTCAAGATAGGAAACACGCAGGTGCTTGTCGGTGTCAAGATGCAACCCGGTGAGCCTTTTGCCGACTCGCCTGAGACTGGCGTTATAATTACCAACGTTGAGCTCGTGCCGCTAGCCTCTCCATCCTTTGAACCTGGTCCACCTAATGAAAATGCGATAGAGCTTGCGCGAGTGGTAGATCGCGGCGTTCGGGAATCGGGCGCCATTGACTTATCTAAACTTAACTTGCCAGACGGTAAAGTATGGCTCATCTTTATCGACGTGCACGTCCTAGACCACGATGGAAACCTTATAGACGCCTCTGCGTTGGGGGCACTCGCAGCGCTTATAAATGCTAAAATGCCATCAGAACGATATGGCTATGGGCCCGATACAACGCTTCCAATAAATGAATATCCGATTGCCGTAACAGCTGTAGACCTTGATGGCGAGATTATGCTCGATCCATCGTTGGATGAAGAGACTATCGCATCTTCGAGATTAACAGTCATATCTGGCCTAAAAGGGACTTTGGCAGGAATGCAAAAAAGCGGAACAGGCACACTTTCAATAGAGGAGATAACACGAATCGTTAAGCTCGCGAGCAGCAAAGCGATGCAGATCAGAGACGATCTTTTTGGTGGTTCCACGGATGGTTAAAAAGGGCACTCGTAAGAAGGGAAGGAAGACCCGTTCTGCGGGCCGCTTTGGCCCGAGATATGGTCGTAAGATTCGCAAGCGAATTGCTGATGTGGAATCGGCGATGAACCAAGCGCACAAGTGTCCAGCATGTGGGCGTAAGGCGGTTTCCAGAAAAGGGACTGGGATATGGGTGTGTGCAAAATGCGACGCAACTTTCGCTGGTGGTGCTTATATGCCTGAGACCGCTGTCGGAAAAACGGTCGCGCGCGCTATTCGCCGTGCGAGCGAGGAACAAGAACAACTTTTAACCAGATCCTCGAGGTGATTTCACGGTTTATAAGTGTATACGCTGTAAACGCGAGGTAGAAATAGAATCTGAATACGGCGGTATCCGGTGTCCTTACTGTGGTCATCGCATATTGATAAAAGAACGACCCACCATCATAAAAAAGGTAAAGGTACTATAGAAAAACGCCTAATAAAAAGCTTGCGACAGATTGCAGCACCGTAGGAAACTGGCAGTACCGTGAATAAGATACACAATCACAACACAGTAAGTTCGACGTATATCATAGACACTGAAAACGTTGACTATCTATACAGATCAATCACTCCCGAGCTAAAGACTATTAGTACAGCCGGAGTACGGGCGTCAGTCAGAATACATAAAACCCCTAAGAGGCTCGTTATTAATATCAAAGCTTCAGATATCACATCGTGCCGAGCTGCGACAAATTCTTGGCTGAGGCTAGCGCTAATTGCTGCTGACGTAAACGAACTTGTTGCCAATACGTTTGAACAAAGCCCAAAGTCAGCTCTTTTAATTGAATAAATGGATGATATACTTAGGAGAAAGCTTAAATGAGTGCAGAACTACCACCGCAAATACAAAATCAGGTTGCACAATTGCAGCAACTTCAACAGCAAGCTCAAGCGCTTGCTGTTCAACGTAGTCAACTTGAGCTCTCGTTAAACGAAGCCAACCAAACCCTCGCAGAGCTTGATAAGCTCGACGAAAAAGCAGTTATTTTCAAGACCGTTGGAACGATCCTCGTTCGCTCAAACAAGGACCAAGTCAAAGAGGAGCTCACTGAAAAAACAGAAACGTCAGACGTTCGTTTGAAAAGCCTCCAAAGGCAGGAAGAGCGCGTCCAAACGCGTTTCCAGCAGCTACAACAGCAATTACAAAAAGCACTTGGCGGTGAAACCGCGCCACAAGGCGCGTGATTACTACTTTGGCGTGAAGAGGAATCTATCTTACGTTAGCTTTTAATAGACTTCCTCCCCCTCTTTTTGTTGAAACTTTTCCGGCCTTGTGCCTCCTACGGCGCTTGATTCGCCCAACGTCACGACAACGTCAGCAAGATTCTTTAGAGCAGTTGAGAATCCAGGCTCTGCCCCGAAAATTATGGTCTCCTTACCATGCTCCATCGCTTTCGACAGAACTGGCTTAAAATCAGCATCCCTAGTTACTATCGCGATAACATCGATATTAGGATTAAAAATAAGCTCAGTCGCTTCAACTGCAAGTCGAACATCTACGTCGCTTGAGCTGACTACTGGTTCAAATCCTTGGTTCTCGATAGCTTCCACAAGTTTCTCAGACGCATACTGATTAAGATAGACCCTACCTACTTTGATGTCACCAAATTCCTTCAAGGTGTTTCGTATTTCCTCAAGATCGATTTGAAATTCCTTGCGCAACATATTAGGTCCATCAACCAGCAGTCCAATACCCTTGCGGGTTTTTTCTCTCCTGCTGATTATCGTCCTAATTTTGTAGATATCTTTAATATGTGGGATAGATGGCATAACGACAAAAACTCCTAATATTACAAATATTTAT
>PMYA01000101.1 GCA_003170935.1 Methanobacteriota archaeon | reverse complement strand
AAATTGAAATGTACAAAGGTAAAGCAGTTGATACAAAAACACTTGTCGAATATTCGGCTGATTCGATAGTAAGCAAGACCCTGATCGACACGAAAGTAGGCACAATCACGCTGTTCGCGTTCGATGCAGGGCAGAGTTTGAGTGAGCATGCCGCGCCGTACGATGCAGTTGTACAGATCATCGATGGCGATGCTGAGATTACCATCGGAGGCAACGCTGTCTATGCCAGTGAGGGAAACATGGTCGTCATACCCGCAAACATCCCTCACGCGCTCCACGCCACAGACCGCTTCAAGATGCTTTTAACAATGATTCGCGCCTAAACTCTGTTATTAAATTTCAAGGTACCTCATGACAAACGAAACGAAGGGGGACCCCTACACAGGGGAAGAGACCCCAGAAAGTCAGGAATTGATCGATAAAGTGCGACGACTAAGTCCGGGAGCTCAAAGCGTCTTATACGCAATGCTCATCGAGGAAGGAGAAGAAGAACCAGCACAACGCGAAGGGTTCACCTCCGCCGAGATACATCAAGCATGCGCTGCTTGTAGCTTGGACGACGCAGCTACGCCAGAAACCCTGATTGACGCTGGTATATCTGAGCTTAAAGAACAGAAATACATCGAAGAGCGAGACGGACGGCTATATCTCATTACACGCATAGAGCATGTGCGTACCTTTGAGAAGTCGGTCGAGAGTAGTATGTACGTAGTTCGCCGGTGAGGGTAATTTCGCCTGCTTGCTGAGTCTTTCATCTATGTTCGGAGAAAAAATGGCGGTCTATAGCAAACGAAAAAAGCAGATTCAAGAGCTTATGAGCGCAAAGGGCGTCGATGCGATGCTTATTGCAGGGGCTGAGAACTACTATTACATCACGGGAGATTATCGGCGGCAGGCTCGAATGTTGTTCTACAAAGACGCGGATCCTACTATCATCGTGTTCCAGCCCGAGGTGGAGCAGGTTCGTGCGAGCACGTGGGTGAATGACGTCCGCGGCTGGAGCAGCGTCAACGAGCTTATGCAGAACTTCTTTAACGCGATGCGGGAGAGTGACCTTCGTAAAGCGACTGTTGGTTTCGATACGCACACTGCTCCCGGATTTGAGGTATTTCGGTTCAGAAAACTCAATCCCGAGATCAATATGGTCGAGAACGACGAGATCATGAGCGAGCTTCGCATGGTGAAGTCGGCTGACGAAATTGAGCGTATGAAAAAGACCGCTCACGCCGCAGAGCTCGGGATGATGGCAGCAGCAGATGCGCTCGTCGCTGGAGCAACGGAGAACGACGTTGCCCGAGAGGCTGAATACGCCTTGCGAAAGGCGGGTTCGGAGCGTCTGGGGTTTCTCACCTTTGTTAACTCGGGTGAGCGCTCGCTCGGCTTGCACGGATATGTCTCTCACAGGGTTATGAACGCGGGAGATCCTGTCATTGTAGATCTGCACCCTGTCATGGATCTCTATGCNNAAGCCCGTAAGCACGGGGTTCTTCAAGCTTGCTGATGCCTATGATGAGGCCCAGCAGGGGGTCATAAACGCGGTAAAGCCGGGCTGGAAAATCAAGGAGGTCACGCAGTTTATGGCTGAGTCCATCAAAAAGACCGAGTTCGGCAAATACGTCGTTCCCGGATACGTCCACGGCGTTGGACTTGAGGCTGAGGAGTACCCCCACCCAAGTCACTACCCACAACACGGTGAGATCGTCCTCAAGGCCGGTATGACCTTAAGCGTTGGGCACGCCGTATTGGCAGCACCAGGCATCGGAGGTTACCGAAGAGAGGACGTCATACACATCACTGATAACGGCTGTGAAGTGCTTACTAGAGGGGACGCTCTTCCTGGGATAATTTAACGCAGTTCTTTGCTTCTTCCCACACTGAGCTCATCCTAAGAGTAACTTTAAAGGTTGCACGAGGTTAGCGACGCTCTTGACGAGCTTAATGTCGTTTTCGTAGCGACGCCCATATTTATGGTATTAAACCTTATGATCAGCTATGCTCAAGGAATCTTTGCTTGTTGTGGAAAACGAGCGCTTAAAAGCAGAAAATCAAACGCTGCATGCGAAGCGATCAGAAGAGTTTAACCGATTGCGCGCAGAAGTCGAACGCTTGAAAAAGGATAATAACCGACTGAAGACGGAGAACAAACAGTCAGAGCGTAAATATCAGCACATCTTAAAAAAGCTTGAGAAATACAAGAAGAAATAGTCTAGACTCTAAGCGATGCTTTGGAGCTCCGTTGGGCAGTGATTGGAAAACGAGGGGGTCGTTATTGCTTTGACGTGGTTCATCAAAAATATAGAAAACAAGCCCGCCAAAGGGCTTGTTGCTTCAAGATTACTTTATTGGAACCTTTACTCCTTCACAACTTTCTATTAACGGTGCCGTTACTCTCAAAAGTCCATTAGTGAATGTAGCTGTTGCCTTTTTCGGGTCTATGGCGTGCGCAAGCATCCAGCACCCAAAGTATTCGATGTCATCTCTCGGAGCGCTAAGACAAAAGCTGTTCTCAGAGGCTTCAAATTCTATATCCTTTTTGTGCACCCCTGGCAATTCAACTTCGATAGTGTAGTTGTCCTTGTCGTGACCAAGAGTAATAGTCGGCACGACGGGGATCCGTTCTATCTCCTCCATCTATAATCACCGCAAAAACGTTCAATTCAAATGCTTAAATAGCTTTTCCGAGCATTCCAGCCTTTCTGCGATGGCGCAAATAAAAGTTCGACCACTCAAATACGCGCGTGATTCTACTCCTCGAGAGACTATACACTCCCAAACCGCTAAGCGCGCGGAAAATCTGAGGAGGGAAAGAGTTTGTATATAAAAATAAGGCACGTAAAAAACGCACTATATCGGCCTTTAAAGCATTTTTCAGCCTGAATTCGATTAAATAACCGCATGAATATTGTGAAAGCTATAAAGGGAGACAAAGACTACAAGTGTGCTACCCTCTATGGGTGATGTGGAGAAGAAAACACCAATTGTTAATGATGGAGCGAATTAACGTTTGCTCAGATGTTTTAAGACAAAGGCCTTTGGCTTATAAACACGCCATTAACAAGAGTTTTTTCTTGCCCCACATACACCATAGAGCCAATTTGATTTTTTTTAATCTCACTTTTTCTACGAGTTGGTATGACGTAATTTTCGCGTGTGATGGTAAGCAATTATAGCAGGTTGCAGTTAAAGACAAACAAGCTATGCAAAGAGCGACGTGCAGCGCGGTAAGTTGTATTGCCGTGTGCTTGCGCACGTCCAAGCCCCGTTAACAAATCAGACAGGTAGTAGGGCTCGTGCTGGCTCAAGATCCAAGACGTCATAAACCCACTGAGTCCGCTTTTGCCAATCATCCC
>PMYA01000093.1 GCA_003170935.1 Methanobacteriota archaeon | reverse complement strand
GGCGGCGTGCTTATCCTCTTGACAGGCTTTGTCGACACGCTTGACGGAGCAGTAGCGCGCAATGGACGCACCGCAACGACCTTCGGTGCAACCTTAGACTCGATTTCAGATCGCTACGTCGATTGCATCGTTTTGCTCGGTCTCGGCATAGCTGGTGTCAACTGGCTCTATGTTGGAGTGGCCATGATGGGCTCATTACTCGTTAGTTACGTCCGTGCCAAGGCTGAGGGCATGGGGATTTCGTGCACCGCTGGCGTGGCTGAACGAAGCGAGCGCCTCATTATCCTCGCCATAGGACTTATCGTCGGTCTCGTAGAACCTGCAGTTTTGCTCGTCGCCATACTCGCGCAGTTCACCGCACTTTGGAGAGCCGGACTCCTTCTTCGACGGACATCCCGTTAACTCGAGACTGCACCGGCACCGTTCAGCAGGCTCAATTTCATTGGGGAAAAAGGGGTCAAAACGTAGTAAGTCCGCTTAAAGCTTGTACAGCGCGAGTGATGATGATCGAAAAACGTGCGATAAACCCGCTGTATGGCGCTACTTGTTCGCGCTCTCGGTGTGCGCTTTGATGGCGCGAAACGCATCGGCGGCCGCTTTTCGCTGTTCCTCGGTGAGCGCCTTACCTGCATAATTGGCAAGCTCGTAGATCGTAGTCAGTGTGTACAACGGCTCTTGTATTTCTGGTAAAACAGCCTGAATGGTTTGGTATTTCTCCCAATACGTCGCGTGCGATGAGATCGTGACTTCATGAGTTGTCGCGACGTCTAATAGTGCTGCCTCATAAAGCATATTGACCGCTTGTCGGTCGTCCCCCTGCCCAAAAAAGTCTTGTGCCTGTTTTAGCACGCCCGTTTCGGCACTCTCAGGTGGTTCAGATTCGGGTGGTTGCGTCGCTTCCTCAAGCGGCGTCTCATCGACAGGGGATTCGGCGCTTTTCGTATGCAAGGCAGGTTCAAGCGCTTCCTGTGGCGGTTTTTCTGCTGTTTTTTCTCCCGGTGGCGTCGCGGGCACAACAGCCGGTCCTTCTTCGAGCGTACGCGCTTCAGATGACGGGAATTCCGCTCGCTCCTTTGCCCTTTCCTCTGCAGCCGGTTTTGCGCGTAACTTACCGAGCGGCCTGAACAGTTTCTTTCCGCGCATGCGCTGCGTGTAAAAATACAGCCCAAAAAGAATAGCGCAGGTGATTACGGCAATAATGAGGTATAACGGCAACACATTGACGGCAACTGTGGTTACTGCGCTCGGCGCGCTTGTTAACGAGGCATTCTGAGGCGCAGCGACCGTGTAGACGGTAGCACCGTTCCAAAATGCCGCCGGGAAGTAGGAAAGCCCGACCGGAACGTTAAAGGAGTAATCGCCGTTCGCGTTCGTTTGGGCATCCGCTAATTTTACATCACCCATGTGAAGCGCAACTGAGGCGTTTGCCAATGGGTTCCCTCCCGTCGTAACCGTGCCGGTAGCCTGCAATGTGCTGCCGAGTGCGATGCTGGCTGGACTTACCGTTACGTTATTCGTCACCGTTGCTTTCGCAGGTGATGCCTGGGCAGCAACGCTGAGCACGCCGCAGTGTGACGAACTATCTCCCAAAAATGCAAAACCTGCCGTGATCATCAACGTCATGAAGAGCGCTGTACACAAAAGTCGGGATTTACTTACGGAACGAGTCACGAGACGCACCCATTTGAAAATGCAGCCAACACAAAAGGCCTGTTATCAGAGACAAAAACACGGCTGTGTTATAAAAAAGATACGGTTTTGCTTCGTTCCAACGAGCACTTATATGAGAGTGCGACCCGATTCAGATACCACGTTGTTGTTGGCCTCTCCGCTCGACTCGCTCAATCGTTGAATCGCTTGTATAGGTAGTTTGCCACGACCTGGAAGATCAAGATGAAGACAACGAGCATTGCGACGTCAACAATCGGGTGGAACTCCATCGTCCCGTTGTATCCGCCCTGGATGAGGTCGTTTGCGTACGTGAGCGGTGAAGCATAGGCGATCATCTGCCCAAAGGAAGGGAGTATGGCGAGAGGGATAAAGACGCCGGATATGAAGATCAGTGGAAACCTCACGAGGTTTACCATGGAGATGATATCTCCGGGGCTCTCAGTCGGATATGCCGCAAAGAGCGAGGCCATCGTCGCAAAGCAGAATGAGCTCAGAAGGACCCCAATCACAATGGGGACGATACTCACGATGGACGTCCTCAAGATAAGCAGCGCCGCGACAAACACCACAGACGCGATACAAACGCTATAGAGAAGACCACTCAGGCTCTCGCCCAACACCAGCGCGTTCAGGGAGATGGGTGCGGAAAGCAGCCGGTCAAACGTCCCTGTCCTCCGCTCGATCGGGATCGATACCGGCTCTATCGATGACGCNNAAGTTTCCCTGCTGTAAACGCGAGGAACATGAAAAGCGGAAAGAGCACTCCGCCCATGATGGTCCCTGGCCTGAGGTAGTAGATGGCGATATCTTTTTTCGCAATCGCCCACGCGGCAACGAGTTGGCGGGAAATGCGGTCCTGGAGCCCCATATGGTTAATCGATGGCAGCGATCCCACCCCCTGAGCGCTGCAGCCCGGTCAGCTTCACAAAGACGTCTTCAAGGCTCGGACCGAGCGTCGTGATACTGATCACCCGCGTGTTGTGCGCCTGCGCGTATGCCATCACGCCGTCGATGACCTCAGAAGGATCCTCGGTAAAGAGCTTGTACTTGTCGCCTTCCTTCCGTGCCGTATTCACCATTGGGATCTGACGGAGCTCGTCAAGGCGCGCCGCGGAGGCGCTGTCTGAAAA
>PMYA01000125.1 GCA_003170935.1 Methanobacteriota archaeon | reverse complement strand
GAAAAGGTTCCCTACCACAGATAGCAAAGCAAAGAACGTTGAGTCCCTCTGCCCCAGAGCTCAGTTGCATTAAGTTGTGTGCCTCATTTCACAGTTTTTGCTTATCCGAGGCTCGAGCAGATCCAAAATCGAATGCGGAAGGTCAATAGTAATCCCCCCGTTGACGATCGTAAGCATAGTTTTCCCAGAAGGCCACCAGTCACAAGGAAGAAGGTAATAGATTAGTTGGTCTTGATCCGCTTCTTCTAGGTGTATACGATTGCGGGTAAAAGTCGGCTTTATCCCAATTATCTCCTCACCCATAATCGAGTGACGTTTAGGAACAGAATCCAAACGCCACGTGAAGATCACCTTTGCTTCCTGCTCCAATGGCCACCCTCGTTTCGCCTTTTCGAGAATTGTGACAATCTTGGCAACCAGCAGCTTGTTAAGCACCGGACTCGCGTTGACCGTTGCATCATCAAACGGGACGAAGAGGGATACAAAGCCTTTTGTCGTCTCAATATCGTGCAGTGCCAAACGTGCACCGGTGTTGTAGCTCGAGTATACCAACCCTACTTGATCCAAAAAACGACTAAATTCCTCCTTCGTTGGCGGATAACCTTTAACGAGTTTCATTTTTTTAATTGCCCACAACGTAGCGGCCTCTGCTATGGCCCTTTTAGGAAACTCGCTCCGAGGGCGGCCCCTCTTGCCGTCGCGGTGCCACGTGCGTGAAATAAGCCCCTGACCCGCCCAGTTCCGAAGCGTCCTCGAACTAATCCTCGTTTTCTGACCGTTCCCATTCCTTGCGCGGCTCGCTATCCCATATTCCTCGCAAAGCAGTTCTGTTAATTCTTCTGTTTTCATTAAAGGCACTCAATCAATTTAAATGGAAATTAAAGACCGTTATGATTTTTGGAAATTTTCCTATAGACTACTATGGCAGAACATGCTCATGTATGTTATGCACAAAATTGTTTGTAAAGCAACAAAAGCGGTATCTACGCATCGCCTCCTCCGATGCGATAAACTGGAATCGCTGACACTTAGGTCGCTCGACACAGCTTCCGAAAGAAACGGAGGAGGCCGGAGCAATGCCTTATAAAGATCCAAAAAGGCGTCGCGAATACGACAAGGCCTACAA
This sequence comes from Methanobacteriota archaeon, assembly GCA_003170935.1. GTDB lineage: Archaea > Halobacteriota > Bog-38 > Methanoflorentales > Methanoflorentaceae > Methanoflorens. Next base: position 3,972 of record PMYA01000125.1, on the reverse strand, counting down.
GTGCAAGAAGCGTGGTGAGGGTTTGAGGAAAAAAGGGATAGACAAACATCTAACTACAGTTGACATCAAAACCGCGGAAGACCTCCGCGCCCTATTCAATGAGGTAATCGCCGAGGTACGCAACGCCGACAACGCGATGCTTGATCTTGAGCCTAAACTGAGAATTAAATTGCGGGCAGTAGAGATCGGCTTGCGTGTCATTGAGATCACCGACCATGAGCAGCGAATAGCCGCTCTTGAAGGAGGATCCCATGGGCCAACATAACAGAAGGATTAAAAGATTGGAGGGGCGAGATGCTCCAGACGCGAAGACCACGACGGAAACGCCCACCGATCCCGTAACGTTCGCCAGACAACTCAACATAGACCCCGACCCGTGGCAACGCAACCTGCTTACCTCAACTGACGACCACGTCATTCTTAACTGCTCTCGCCAGTCTGGAAAGTCAACCATCGTCGCGATTCTCGCGCTTCATCACGCCCTCCTCCATCCCGATTCGCTTATCCTTATCCTTTCCCCGTCCCAGCGGCAGTCCGGAGAGCTTTTAAAAAAGATCATCGGTTTTTACAGGAAGCTTGGAAGGAAGGGCAATCGCGAGGCCACCACGCTTGAACTCAGTAACGGCAGTCGCATCGTCGCACTTCCCGGATCAGAGTCAACCACGAGGGGCTTCAGCAGCCCGTCTTTGATATTGCTGGATGAAGCCGCACAAGTCTCTGACGATCTCTACTACGCAGCCCGACCCATGCTTGCTGTATCAGGGGGACGATTAATCCTTCTGAGCACCCCGCGCGGCAAGCGGGGCATATTTTGGCGTGTATGGGAGCACGATGCGGACTGGACGAAGGTGAGAGTGACGGCATACGAATGCCCGCGTATTACAAAGGAGTACCTCGAACGGGAACGGCGTGACATCGGCGATTGGTGGTTCGCCCAGGAGTACCTTTGTGAGTTTCGCCAGGACAACGACGCGTTGTTCAAGGAAGGGTGGATACACTACTACAACCCCGAAGCGGTCCCTGATATGGACACAATCATACAGTCATGGGACATGGCGCTCACGAAGAGCGCGACGTCAGATTACGTAGTTGGACAGGTATGGGGACGTAAGGGCGCTGATTTCTACCTGCTAGACCAAGTGCGCGACCGATTAGATTTTGACGGGATCGTGGAGGCCATAAAGCGCCTGTCAGCGAAATGGCCCGGCTCAACAGCTAAGATCATAGAGGCGCAGATGCTCGGCGCCGCTATTGCCTCGCACCTTAAACACGAGGTCCCCGGCCTGATCCCGATCACCGCTAAAGGTTCAAAGGAGCTTAGGGCGCTCAACTGTGTGCCCGTTTGGCAATCTGGAAACGTGTACCTGCCCACTCCCGATGGCGGCAGGTATGACTGGGTGAACGACTACGTTCAGGAACTTATCGGCTTCCCAAACGCCGAGCACGATGACCAGGTCGATGCAACAACTCAAGCGCTCAATCAGCTGAAAGGGACGTTATTTCCGGAATCAAAGCAATGCGTGGTCACCTCAGTGGAGGCAAGGCCGTTACCTGGCCGATACTACACAATAGCGTGGGTCCCTACACGCCTCGATGACAAAAGCACGCTCCTGGTCTACGACGTGACTAAAAACGTCGTCGTCCATTTCGAGCGCATCGTTGCTGAGCCCATCGACGAGGTCGAGCATGTGTTTAAGACATCGGTTAAATTCGACAACGCTTCCGTCCGGGCCGTTGACGGCTTTGACGAAGCCATGTTGAAGGCCGTAGAGTACAAAGGCGTTACCATGCGGCGCGTCAAGTTTAGCCAGAAGGAGCTCGCAGCGGCGTACGAGAACCTCGGCATGCTCATACGCAAGCGCGTTATCTCGTACCCGTATTTTCCTGAGCTCATGGCGGAACTCGAAGTCTTTAAATCTGACTTCACCTACAGTGGTGCTCCTGATTACGGCTTGCAAATAGCGCAGCAGTCTGGCATACACGCGCTGTGCTTAGCAACCTACGACGTCGATCCCGAGCTGGACTGGAACCCGTATGAGAACGTTTGGTATCACTACTATCCCGAGGATTTGATCTACCGAAGGTAGAAATGTGTGGCACATCGCCTCTCAAAGCACCCTGACGTGAGCGCCGCAGTGACTTTAGAAAGGAGGGCTTATGCCCTTTTTTCCTGAAGACTTGCCTCACTTGGCGCCCGAATAAGGAAAAATGAGATCACAATGCCGACAATGGCCAGAACCGCGACCGGATAGAACACCGCGACATAACTGCCGACGAGGTCCCGCAACTGCCCAGCGAGAAGATTTCCCACAATGGCTCCGGCCCCGAAAGCGGTAAAGACAAGCCCATAATTTGGCCCGTAGTACTTGGTGCCACAAAAAGCGGCAGTGCACGCAGGCGCGATCGCGAGCCAAGCGCCGCCACAAAACCACAGGGCACAGAACCCAACGATATATATGCCCGTGGCACCAGGAGCCGCCCCAAAACCAAGGAGTATCGCGGCTGCTGCGATAATGGCGAAACTCAGCATCGCCGCATTGCGCGGGTGTATCCGGTCGGCGAGGTACCCAAAGATAGGCCGACCAATGCCGTTAAATACGGCGAAGACGCCCACCAAGGCGGCAGCGGTCGCTGCGTTCAACTTGAACACCTCTTGTCCTACGGGACTGCTGATGCCAACTGCCATCAACCCTGCTAAGGTGCCGATGAAGAAGCCGAGCCAGAGTCCAACGAAACCTCTCGTGCGGACCATTTGAGATCTGTTAAGGTCTTCACACTGCAAGCTCTCTTGCGATTGCGTCCAGCCTTCTGGCCGCCAGTCAGGGTCGGGAAATCGCAGCGGCAATCCAAGCAGCACGATCAGGATCAAGAATGCAATGCCCAAAATACCAAAGCTGGTCAAAACCCCGTAATTAACGATCAGATAGTTGCCTAGTGGTGCGGTAATCAGCGGCGATACGCCGACCCCCAGCACCGTGAGTCCTACTACGAGCCCTCTCCTATCAGGAAACCATCGAGCGCTCGCGCCAATTGTGGCGTTGTAGGTGATTCCGACTCCCGCACCGCCGATGATACCGTAAGCTAACGTAAGGAACGTGATATTCGGCGCTTGACTTGCCAGAATCCATCCAATTCCAACGACAATCCCACCAATGATCGTCAGCGGTCGAGGACCGTATTTATCGAGGGGCGCTCCGGCTAACGGCATGAGTACGGCGAAAGACGCGAAAAAGAAGATAAATGGTAACAAGCTGGCGGTCGCATCGATAGACCAGAGTTGTTGGAGAGGCAACCGAAAAACGCTCCACGAGTAGATGCTGCCCAAACACACGTTGATGGCGAGTCCGAGCGCGACGTATATCCAGCGGCCTTTTTCTGGACTCATGCCAAAAAGTGTCAGTGCACTGTTTTCTGAAGCTTGATTTTCGCTACCCATGTACCCATGTGATCAACCGGTCTATCACTATTAGAATGTCGTGCTCGAGCCGTCTATGATGATGGCTTCCGACGGCGGTGCACGCGGGCGCAATTGCGAGATAGCCCCCAAGGCCTAGCCGCATTCCCGCAGAATATGATCGAGAGTAAATGTACCGGCCTTCAGAAAATAAAAAGAGAATCCCTGCGAGTGATGCAGGGAGTTCTATTCACCCCAGCGGCGCAACGGTCCTTTTGTACATCTCATTTAATACCTGACCGAGGCCCGCGTAGATTGCCGCGAAACCGGTGAGGATCCCTTCATAGCCGGCAATCGTGACTACGTTGGCGCTCCCTGTTACCTCACCAATTGCCAGCAGGAAGAACAGCACGGTAAGTAAGCCAAGGACGACCTGCAATGCCCGGTTTGCTTTGAGCGCCCCGATGAACATGACGAGCGTAAAGATCCCCCACATGACAAAGTATGCCGCCAACCCAGTCGAGCTTGTCGCGTCTGCAAGCCCCAGTTTCGGAAGGATCAGGAGGGCGACGAGGGTC
>PMYA01000186.1 GCA_003170935.1 Methanobacteriota archaeon | reverse complement strand
ATTAACGTGTTTCACGATGGAAAAGTAGGTGCGGTTAATTTATGTAGCGAGTAACAGTACGCGAAAAAAAGTCTCCGCTTTACAGAAACACATGTCTTCTTCTAAACCATCTACCGATAAGAGGGGCTATACATCCAGCACGCATGGAAGGTATCGTAGCGCTTGGGCGTCCGTTGTCTTAATCTGTGCCGGGGTGTCATTCATCATCGCAGCTCTAGCTCACATGTTAGGCTATATCTAAGACCACTTACTTCTGCGCTTCTTTAGCTCTATTGATGTTTGTTTGCTAAATCAAATTGGTGCCTATCCTTTCTAGAAACTTCCTTCAGCCTGTTGACACCGTCTATTTGGCTAATAATGTCCGCTACTACGTGCGGAACAAGTTGCTCCCACTGTTCGTCATTGAGCATTCTCCTTCGAATCTCTGATCCTGAGTATTTTTCTCGTTGATAGAGCGGAGAAGACCTGACGTCGAACCCTGCTTCATTGAACAGTCGTACTACGTAAGGGTTGTTCGTGTAGACGACGTCGAAAGGAGGGGTCATTGTCAGTACGTGAGCAGCCCATATCGCGTTTCTGCGTATATCTTCAATCGGTATCACATAAAACAAGACATTTATATCCGCTAGCGAGCGCATAATCATTGAAATCCGTTCGCCAGCCGTAAACGGATCTGAAAAAGTATGACTGAGCTGCGCACTACCGACGCCAACAATGATCTCCTCGCATTCGCGAGCTATTTTTTCCAAGACCTCTTGATGTCCTAGGTGATATGGCTGAAAACGGCCGATGTAAAACGCACGCATAAATCGGTTTTTTGGGAGCAGTTTGTATAGCGTTATAAAGCTTTTTTTTACTTTTCAAAGGTCGTAAGCAGTTCGAGCGCTAGTGAGCTCTGACATATCTTCTTTAGAAGACTTTATGCGCGTCGCGCTAATAATAGTTGCGTGTGTCAACGCATATCGTGGATGCTTGGGGGGCTTGATGACAAACATTGGATTTGAAAAGCATCTCCCAGATCTTGGTTTGATTACCCATTACTCTGAGTTTGGGAAGAGTCCAGTCCACGAAATTAGTCCTTGGACGAAGATTATCTTACTTCCAGTCGTGGTTTTTAATATAACGGTGATAATAGACCTTCGCCTCTTGCTGATGATACTGTTTGCCGTAGTTTGTCTCTATTGGGCGTCAGAGCTGCCGATAGTACTCCTTCTCTACTGGTGGACTTTGCCTGTTTTTTTCGTTGCAAGCATTACGTTCCTGCTTATTTGGAGTGTTCCAGGATCAGATTTGGTAAGCTATGGCCCAATACACCTCACGTTAGAGGGCGTGGCACTTTTCGTGACACTGATAGTTAAAACGCTTATTGGTGTTACCTACAGCTTAGTTTTGTTAATGACAACTAAATACAACTATCTGACACATATAATCTCGAAGATCTTGCCATACCCCTTGAGCCAAATAGCGTTACTTACGTATAGATTCCTTTTTTTGACTTTGGAGGGGCTAAAGTCAATGGTAATCGCGATGAAAAGTCGGGGAGGCCTTAAGCTATCAGGTATTAGAAAGCATGGCAAGTTCTATGGATCGGTTTTTGCTCTCGCATTTATTAGGTCATTCGACAAAGCTGACCACGTCGCAAAAGCAATGCAATCGAGAGGATATCAGGGAAAACTTGCCTCCTCTTACTACGTGCCAAGGCCATCTGCAGGAGGATACGCGTTTATTTTTGTTGCTGTTTTGCTTTCTATATTCTCTTATTCTTTTGGGAGGTATTTCTAGAAGATGTCGAATGATAAGCAGCTAAGCGCCTGCGAATTCCGAGAACTCGAAGAAGATGAACTGATCCACGTCGACTGTCTTGAGCATGTTTACCCCGATGGGACGAGTTCTCTACACAACGTTTGTTTTTCACTGTTCAAAGGCGAAATAGTAGTCATATGTGGGGCAAACGGTGCGGGAAAAAGCACCCTAGTGGAACATTTGAATGGACTCGTAAAGCCCAAAGTTGGACGCCTAGTCGTGTTGGGGCAAGAGGTTACTCAGAAGACAGGCGTCATTACAGAAGTGGGTTTAGTGTTCCAAGATTCAGACAGCCAAGTCTTTGCGCCGACCGTTTTAGATGACGTGATGTTTGGGCCCCTCAACAAGGGGTTTACAGCTGACGCGGCGCGACTAGCTGCAATATGTGCCCTAGAGCGCATCGGCGCTGCGCATTTAACTAACAGGATACCTTACTACTTGAGTAGAGGCGAAAAGAGACTTGTTGCGATTGCAGGAGTTCTCGCCATGAATCCTGAAGTAATCGTTGCAGATGAGCCGACTAGCGATCTGGACCCGTTCCACTCTCGCCAGATCGAATCTGTTTTGTTTGAACTGAAAACAGACTTTAGAATTAGTATTGTGATTGCCACTCACGACATGGATCTTGCAGCGAGGATAGCGGATCGAATTTATGTCATCGCTGAAGGTCAAGTTATCGCGACCGGAACGCCGCGCGATATCTTTTATAACAAGTCTGTTTTAGCTAGGGCTAATTTGAATGAGCCCACAGCTGTAAGGCTATACAAGCGCTTGTGCCAAGGCGGTTCAGCATCTGACTTTAAGCCAGTCAAAGAGCACGATCTAGTGAAACTACTTGAGGGCGTTATCGGGAAAGCCGAACCGTAAAGTATTATAATCGCAGCAGGGCAAGGAGGGATCTATGGAATGGAAAGAATCGTGGGGCGTCGAGGTAGAGAGTTCAAAAAGTGTATCGTTGAAGATTAGTATCTCTGAGGGAGAAGATGACGTTAAGGTATTGGGAATACGGAAGTGGTTGCAACGAGGCACTGAGAAGTATCCAACAAAGGACGGCTTTGCAATACAACTAACGCGCGCGACCCTTGATCAACTTATTGAAGCTTTAGAATCGGCCAGAGACTATACAAGCGACAGCGAGTAAAGAATCGCATTATAAGTCAGCCGGAGAGTCAAGTTTGGACGCGTAACAAGGTACAAATACGTGTTAAACACCGTAATGCTTCTATACTCATGCATCATGTTATAGTTCAATGTCTGATGCGGAGCTTGAGAAATTTATAAGAGAGAAGATAAGGCAGCTAGGGGTAGATGGGTTATTTGACAATCCTAAATTGACCCTAGTAGCTGAGTTAATTTACGGGACTCTCGATAGAGCACTCGAAGCCGCTCTGAATTTTGACATCATGGATGACATTATTGCGTTATACCGAAATCGTTTCGATATGACTGCAATTAGTGCTGAAATAGAATATCCTGAAGTTTACAACAGGGCTATCCAAGACTATGGTTCGTGGCGCGGCGCTTTGAAAGCTGCCAAGGCAAAGTGCGAACAAATGCGTGCGATCGAAAAGGATGAGTGGATTCCGAACTATAAAACCGAAGCGTCGCATAAACGACTGGCAGCGAACGCTGATGTGGAAAATCTAGCTTATTCGAGCCGCAAATGAGCGCCTTACGTGTGCGCCTTTAAGTTAGCTACACCGATTAAGAGTTCACTAAAAGATTTGGTATCCAGCATCGTGTTTTAGACCGTTTAGATGGCATATGAGCGTATTGCGTGCACCGTTTAGGTAAATATTTATATTTTACTCCCGTACATT
>PMYA01000002.1 GCA_003170935.1 Methanobacteriota archaeon | reverse complement strand
GTAATAACGCTTTTATAGTATTGTCAATATACTACGAAAAGCAACGTGCAACAAAACCGTTGCTTATATAACTAGCCGTGAAGTTAGACCAATCGTAGCTTAACAACACGGTGGATAGTGATACAAGGGGCAGCAAGCCCTCCAAAATTTGACCAGTTAAAAGGACTAGCCTCGAGTCGAAAAAGTGTGTGTCTTTTTAAATGTTCTTGCTGCACCTTGCGTTGCTATATTCTATTTAGGGAAATAACTTTGATGTTTTCTTTGTTATTGCACATAGCGACGTTGCCGTCGGCTTTACATAGTATTGTGAGGGCGCTTTCTCATAACATTGACACCACTCGCTTTGAAAGAAGCAGTGACTTCTGTACCTTTTTCAAGATGTAATCTTTCAATCGAAAGATTTGTTATGTAAGAGGCAAGCGGAAAGCCGCAATCAACGACAACCTTGTTGAGGGGCCCCAGGTTTTGAATCAGCGAAACCGTCCCTCTCAAGGTGTTTCGTGCGCTACTCGCTGTTGGCTCGAGCATGAGAGTTACGTTTTCGGGTCTGATGCCTAACGTGACCCTTTCATCTTTTTCATAGTTGGCAACAGCTTCAATTGTCGCGCCGCCGACGACTACCGTGACGATTCCGCCCTCTTGCGCAACTACCGTTCCCTCAACCAGGTTTTCCATCCCGACAAATGCGGCAACCTCCTCGTTTTTAGGCGTATCATAGACTTGGTGCACCGAACCGGTCTGAACCAGCTTTCCGTCGTACATGATACCTATCCTATCTGCTAACAGCCTCGCATCCATTTGGTCATGAGTTACAAAGAGGGCTGTAATGCCAAACTGATCGATTGTGTCTCTCAGTTCTTCGCGAATCACATCCCGAGAACGTGCATCGAGTGCACTCAGGGGTTCATCCAAAAGAAGAACGTGGGGCTCGACAATCAAGGATCGGGCAAGGGCAACACGTTGTTGTTCCCCGCCGCTCAGCGTGGTCGGCGTCCTATCTTGAAGGTTATTAATTCCAACCAGTTCCATCATCTCTTCAATTCTCTGCGCACGGTTTGGCAACTTTGTATAAGCAAGCCCAAACTCAATATTTTTGTACACGCTCATATTTGGAAAGAGCGCATAATTTTGAAACATATAACCAATGCTGCGTTTCTCAGTTGGAAGGTAAGTAACGTCTATATCGTCGAGCAGTACTCTCCCTTGGCGCGGATAGACGAACCCTGCAATGAGATCAAGCAAGACCGTTTTGCCAGCTCCACTTGGGCCTAGTATGACAAAGAACTCGCCGCTAGGTACGTTGAGGCTGATGTCGCGCAGCTTGAAATCGCCTAAGGTTGCGTGTGCACCTTCTACTGTAACTGCGGTCATTTTTTCTATCTGAGAATTGTTATCCTCAAACTTTAGCTGCGCTAGTTTGAATTGGAGAGTGCCGAGGGTTCTTCTTGCAACGAAAGGTCACCAAAAGCTTCCGCAACACTTTTCCCAGCCAAGTTTTAGAGGCAAGGAAGTAAGCAAACGCAACGCCTAACATGTTCATAGCTAAAAAAAAGGGCAAGAGCAAAAATACTCTTACCCGCAAATCTGCTATCTGGCGTTGGAGGTGAACCTAACGCCCTTTATCTGCTGTTATTCTCTTCGTATCGTTCGTCTTGGTGATATCCTCTATTCAATGCGTCGACCATTACCCGGCCGCTTTAGTCGTCGTCGCGCTTGTAGTCGATACGGCCATCGCGGTCATCGTCCCGTTCGCAGTAGCTGTCGATGTGGCGGTCAAAAGCGTGGGCGGCACGAGATCAGTCGCAAGACCGGTGCACGTGCAGTTATATTTGCTGCAATTTCCGTTCATCGGGTAAAACAGGGGCTGTCCGTACTGTTGTACACCGTATGCGCCGATCAATTGCTGGGTCGAATTAGAGATCATGAAGTTCACGAAGTTGTTGGCCAATTGGATCTCTTGGGTAGTGAACTTCGTGTTGTATACGGTGATAGCGCTGTACACGTTCAGCAAGGCGCTGTCATTCGTGACCCCCAGCGGAACGAGTGTAAGGTTACCCTTATAGGCGAGGAAGGTCCCCAGATCACTAAGGGTATACGCTTGTTTCTGATCGGCAATCTGCAGCGTCGCGCCCATTCCTGACCCAGTTTCGACATACCAAGCTCCGGATTTCTCGATTTGTGTAGTATAGTTATATCCAGCCGAAGCCCAGATCTTCTGCTCCGCTGTGTGAGTGCCCGATTGGTCACCACGGGAAACAAACGTCACTCCTGTGGTGTTATTCGTGCCGAGTTGGTAGATCTTCTGGAACGCCGACACTGCGCCCGTCCCATTAATCGCGGCCGGATCGCTCTTCGGACCGACAATAACGAAGTAGTTGTAGGCAAAGCAACGGCGGTTCATCCCCGTGCCATTAGCCACGAAAGCCTTCTCCGCGGCCGGTGAATGGACGGCTAGCACATCGGCGTCACCGCGGCTTGCGACCTCCAGTGCCTTGCCGCTTCCCTGGGACGTGATCAGTAGACTGGCATTGTATTGCTGTTCGAAAAAGGGCTTAAGGTAGTCTAAAAGCCCGGTATCATACAGGCTGGTGGTGGTCGCCAGCGTTAGTTGGTTGGTACTGGTGGTCGAGGTGGTGCAGCCTGAAGCTGCCACTGCCATGGTAGTGACTAAAATACTTACTATGAGCAATTTATAGAGTGGTCTCATTTTTCCCTCCCTAGCTCGCAATCGATATGCTGCGCAGAACATATCACCTTTATTCTTAATTAGTGTTGCCCTTTCGAATTTACCTGTCCACTAAGCCTAATTTTTAGTTTTAACGCTACGCTAATGACGAACCCTCGGTTTAACCAATGGACGCTATCGGGGAAAGCGCCGCTTTAGCGGTTCGCGCGTGAGCCGGCACTACTTTTTTTCGGTCGTGTCCGATACGCTCATAAGGACACGACTGTGACGTCCCTGACGAAATACAGCCCACAAAGCGCGGTGGAGGACGACTATTGTTAATTTTAAAACAACAAATATTTTTTACATATTACATATCTAATAAGAGGCTCAACGTAATCTGCCACATCCTGGGCTGAGGATAGATCTCCGATACTGTCCGAAACCACTTCACTCCCGTTGAAATTTAGTCTCTCGGAGCTGGCGGGATCGTTTGGCGATTTCGGGACGATCATACCGCTCATCCTTGCCGTTGCGCTGGTCTCGGATGTCGATCCCCGATATATCCTTCTCTTCTTTGGGATTTGGTTCATCCTTACTGGCCTCTACTACCGGCTGCCGATCCCGCTTGAGCCGATGAAAGCTGTAGCGGTGATTGTGATCGCGGGAGGCATCACCAGCGGGGAGATTGCCGCGGCAGGGCTAGTGCTGGGCGTTGTCTTCCTCGTCCTCGGGTACGGCCGCTTCTTTGCGGTCATCGAACGATGGGTGCCGGAGAGTGTGGTGCGGGGCATCCAGCTGGGGCTCGCCCTGCTCCTGTTCCGGGCTTCGGCTGGTTTTATCATCAAAGACCCGCTGTTCTTTGGCATTGGTGTCGCGATCATCGTACTGTTCATCGTACTGGTAAAGTACCGCTCGATCCCAGACCTCTCTTCTCTCTGCGTCATCGGGGCGGGATTTATCGGAGGAATCCTGATCTCGGGCATCCCCCCGTCAGCCTGATCCCCGCTCCGCAGCTGGTTATCCCCCTGCCATCGGATTTTCCGGGCGCAATCTCCACGCTCGTCCTCCCCCAGCTGGTCCTCACCATCGCCAATGCGATCCTGGCCACATCCCTTCTCACAAAAGACCTGTTCGGAAAAGATATCCCCCCAAAGAAGTTCTCGACCACGATCGGCCTGATGAACCTGACCTCCGTTCCGTTCGGAGGGTTCCCGATGTGCCACGGTGCGGGGGGGCTTGCCGGCCAGTACAGGTACGGCGCCCGCACCGGAGGTGCAAACGTGTATGCCGGCCTGATCTTCCTCACCCTTGCCCTCTTTTTCACATCTCCCCAGGTACTTTCCATTATTGCAGTTGGCGTCCTTGGGGCACTCCTAGTCTTTGTCGGGATTGAGATGGGCCGTCACAGTCTAAAAACCGATTCGTTGCTGGTGACGGTGGTTATCGGCGTCCTGGCACTGGTCAGCTCGATGACGCTCGCCTTTATCGTGGGCATGGTCATTGCGTATCTTGCCAGCCGTATTAAGGAGAGATCAGCACAAGACACCGGCTGAACTAGTCGAAAAAAAAGAAAGATATGACGTTGTGGCAGTCCCCAGCAAGATCGTTCAGTTTATTCCGGATTTTTGCCCATTCACAATTTTACCTCGCGGACATTCTAGGCATACTGGAGACACTCGACCTATTTTTCATAAGGATTATATACTCGGGCTGGTGCAGGACTGATAAC
>PMYA01000109.1 GCA_003170935.1 Methanobacteriota archaeon | reverse complement strand
CAATCCGCTGTGAAGGACTCGCAGGACTTGCCACTTCAGGGTGTTCCGGCGGTAATTAAGGTTTTTGATGAGTTCGTCGAGGGGCTTAGTGGTATTGAAGGCGACAGTCACATAAACGTCATCGGCTGGTTTAGCAAAGCTAAAAGGGCGCCACTCAAGGTGAGGCCTCGAAAAATCAATCCCGAGTTAGAGGAGCGCGGCGTCTTCTCTCTTCGTTCACCTACTCGCCCGAATCCACTTTCACTTTCGGCCACACGCTTAATTAAAGTAGAGGGGCCCCTCCTTTATGTTGAACCACTCGACCTTATCGATGGATCGCCCGTCATGGATATCAAGCCGTATTCATCAGGATGGGACGCAATTTTTTGGGCTCGAGACGTCCACTCCTCTTTTATCACGCGTCATATGGCCCGAGATGACGTGCTCGCTGAGCTCCTGCGCGAAGGGTTCAATTATCACGGAGAGAAATGTGGCGCGATAGGAGTTGCTGCAAAAATAGCATATGATGCAGCTCAGACGCTTCAGGCAAATGTGAGAGATTTGTACCTCCGCCTTCCTCAAGACATAAATCCGCATGTGGCTGACGGTCTGATAGGGGTCTCAAGAGCCACATTGGGAAATGCAAGGCTTACGTTTTCTGGCGATCAGAGCGTTCTCGTGTCGGCAGCTTCCAAGTCTATAGGTTACCACATCTTGGAAGTACCCAACATTCCTGCCCGCGAAGTTTTAAAGATGCGCTCTGACAAACTGTTCAACAAAATTTAGCGCATTGTGCGTTCGGATTGCTGCAACGCCAACAATGATGAGATCGGTCATCGCACGCTGCACAGATTGGCACTTAGCTGCAGCAGGACAGGTTCACTCAAAAACCCGTCTCGTTACACCAAACAATATATCCGCGTTATGTGATGTATTTGTATGGAAGAAGATATCTCGGTGTGCGTTACGTATCTGAGCCATTCGTGTTTTGAAGTCAAAGACATTGATCATACGCTCTTGACTGACCCTTTTTTTGGCAAAGAGAACCCCTACGCACCGAGGTACGCTGGGAAACCTGATATCGTTCTTGTCACCCACGAGCACTTCGATCATAGCGGTGCAGAGCAGTTCAATGCTATTGTGGTCGCTCCGCCAACTCTGACGGGTAAGTTCAAGAAAATGATCGTAATGGAGCACGGAGAAACTAGGCTTGTTGAAGGGGTTCGTGTGACAATGATTGGTGCAAGCCATCATCAGAGCAAATACCCCGCCGGCTATGTCTTCGAACTAGGCGGCGTTCGATTTGCCCATCTCGGCGACACCTATTTGGACGGCGTTCAATCGCTGGAAAATATAGATGTGCTATTTATCCCCATAGGCGGATTTTTCACTATGAACATAGAAGAGGCGCTCGACGCGCTCGACATCATTAATCCTGATATAGCCATTCCGATGCATTACGATACCTTCAGCCAGATCAAAGCTGATCCCCAGCTTTTTAAGCAACTTGCTGAAAATGCGGGGCACCACGTCACCGTGCCATCAATTGGGGGGACAACCACATTTTAGATCGATCTGGCGTTAAGACCGGGCCTTGTCTTCAGGGGGACGACGCTATCTCCCGCACACTTCGTCTGACGGCGCTAACAAGATTAGCGCCCCGTTTCAAGCGGCAAGTCCGTACTCCTCTAGCATTAAGATCATTTTTTAAAGCGTGTTTCATGTTGAGTTCGGAAGCAAGGTCACGTCGGGGCTTCGTAATAGGTCGTAGCAAGGGAGTGGATTGCCCGCGCGGTCTGGGGACCAACGCCTCGAACTTTGGTGAGCTCTCGCATTGGCGCGCGAAATACAGCCTCAAGTGAGCCGAAAAATTCCAGCAGGGCACGCGCGGTAACGGGGCCTACCGACGGGATTGCAGCAATTACGTACTCTTGTTGTTCTCGAAGCGTTTTTGAAATCTTCTTTTCTTGCACTGCGGGCGTCCTCTTTTCACCCGTTTGTTCTTGCTCCGCGTTAGTATCCCCGGATTTGACCTCTGCTTCGTCAGCGACGACGCGGATAAGATTATCGCCCACATTTTTTTCCTCCGAATCAAAGTCCAAAAGCGTTTTTTGGCGTTCTTCAGAGATGGTACCTGCGATCCCTTCCGAAGTTTTGTGGCGGCTGTGGATTTGTGTAGGCATGGGATCATTTTTAGCAGCGTGGAAGCTGCATTGGGTCTCTAGTTGAGCGTAAGTGGTCGCTTGATCGGTGTTCAGTGAGCGCATAGCTTCTGTTGACGCTTCAGGCCCCCTTTCAGCAGTAACTTCTACACGTTCGGCAGGGAGTGTGCGTCTCGTGCTCAAACGCTTCATTTCGGCAGACATCCTTCGTTTTTTTCGCGAACTAGATGAACTGTACGCTTCATCGCGTGTCCCCTTTGTTATCAGAACGACGACGCGACCCGCGCGCCTTCTCCCTGTGCGACCCTCACGTTGGATGCTGCGAATTTCAGAAGGAATTGGCTCATAAAACACGACCATGTCAGTAGCTGGGATATCCAGCCCCTCCTCTGCTACACTTGTTGCAACGAGGACGTTGTACGTTCCGTTCACGAAGTCTAAAACGAGCTTTACTTGTTCCTTTTGAGAAAGTCCCTTCAGTCCATCTTTCTTTGCTTGGCCGACAAACTTTTCCGCCCTAACGTCTCGCAACGTGTTTAGAGTATTCCTAACCATTTCGGCGGTATCTCTGTAATTGGTAAATACAATAACACGCGAATCGGGCTTGAGCGCCAGTTGTTGTTGAACAACGCCTTTCAATGCTTCGAGCTTCGGATGGATTTCGTCAAGGCGATTTAACAGCTCTGCAGCGGCCTTGATGTGATCATCGCTGACGAGGTTTCTCGCAGCTTTGCTACCTTTTTTTGACTGTGCTTGTTTGTGGAGCCGCGCAAAGTACTTGCGCGTTGGTACAACGCCTTGGGTTTCGATCAGTCCAATCGCGTGACGTAACTTAATGACCTCAGCAACGAGCGACATTGCTCTATAGTTCCTATCAGTCGCAACCTTGTTTTGGATCTTTATCAATTCTGACGTCGAGACCCACTCACTAAAGACGACTTTCATTTTTATCAGTTTGCGCAGTCTTTCGGCGGCGCTCTGTTTGAGATGCTGTCGAATTGTCTCCATCTCAGGAGGCAACGTAAACCTCAGCATTTCCACATTCTTTTCGTGCGTGTATGGGTACACGTCAGGGTCTGATTCGGTGCGGATCTCGATATTGTCGATGAACAAACTTTCGCTGACTTCGTTTATTTTCTCCACAGTGCCGCCGGGAGACGCGGTCATGCCCAAGATCAGCGGGTCATCCGCTTGTTCGATGTATCTGCTCGCGATGAATCGGTACGCGTAATTGCCCACTGCTCGATGCGCTTCGTCAAAGATTATCAGTTTGACGCCAGCAAGCGTGATGCGCCCCGCTTTAAGATCGTTTTCGATAACCTGAGGAGTTGAAACGATCGCCGGCTGTTCCTGCTTCCAAAGCTCCATTCGCTTCTCAGGAGGAATTTCTCCAGTAAAAATGGTTGTCTCTGCAAGCAGATGTGATCTCAGAAACTCTGCATGCTGTTCAACAAGTGGCTTTGTCGGTGCGAGAAATATGATCCGTCCGCCCTCTTCAAGGCGTTTTGCTATCACGAGCAGCGCGACAACTGTTTTGCCAAGCCCAGTCGGCAGTACAATCATCGTTGAGGCGCGGGCAGCCGATTCTGCTAGTGCTACCTGATACACTCGGGCCTCGACAGAATTAGGGACAATCAGTTTAAGGTCAACGTGCTCTCGCATTCGCGCTTTTAGGTTAAATCAAGCGTTATTATAAGTATCCTCGTCTCGCATCGCAATGCACCCCTCGGGAACGAAGTTAACCGAGGACCTGTATCCTTATCAGCTTAAAAATAGAGAGTATGTTTAGCAAAGTACTCTCGAAATCACCTGACTGGTGGCAATCGTGCAAGATACATATGAAGATTTGAAACAGCTGATCAAGAAATTCGGCTGCTTTACTGATGGCCCGTATAGACTATCGGGAGGGGTGCTTAGCGATTTCTATTTCGACTTGCGCCGTGTGACGATGCACCCTCAAGGTGCCTCTTTAATAGCCGAACTGATGATTGATCGCTTGGCGGGTGTCGACGCCGTCGGAGGAATGGAAAGCGGTGCAATACCGATCGCTACTGCAATCGCTCTCAAATCAGGTGTTATCCGCGCATTTTTTGTGAGAAAGTCCGA
>PMYA01000046.1 GCA_003170935.1 Methanobacteriota archaeon | reverse complement strand
ATTCCACGCGCCGTTAGTGAGCACGAGGTTCGCGTGATAGAGCTCCTTTTGAATATCCCAGCCCCACACGTATGGCGATATGAGCGACCCGAAGTAGAGCATCGCTAAGGCGATTGCAAAAACGGCGAGAGGATACCAAGCCTTCGGAAACGAAGTAGACGTACACACCCAAAACGCGGTCGCCCCAATAATAACAAGTACACAGAGCAGTGCGATATTAGTGTGATATACATTCATCGCATACACAGCTAAGATCATGATAAACGGGATGGTGCAGAGCCAAAGGACGGGGGGTATCAGCACACGATTCAAATCTATTGTGACGTCACCGACGAAATCCCGATCTCGCCAATAACTCATCGCAGCTAAGAGCACAATCACTGCGCTCATTGTCCCGATTACCGGGACCATTGTGAACGGTTGTGCGATGCCGAGGAGCGGATAGGCGACGTTCATAAAAAATCCCAAAAACATGATGGTCGCGATACTAAGGCCAACAGCAAAAAGCAGGGTACGCTCACTTCCGATGCGGTGAGCCCGCAGCGCTCGAAGAATAAGGATACCTGGAATAAATAAAAAGAAGGCCACACTGAAGATGCCACGCAACAGAGTAAGGTGCACCCCCGATACGTCAAGCCCTACGAGTGCCCAGACTGTGAGTAGCAAGACAAAGACAACTTTAAGCGCCGCTTTGAGCTTCCAATCGTTCATTAAGAATGGGTTTAACACCATAGTGTTCTGTGAATATTGCCTCACGCGTTCACTAAAGGTTCTACCGCAGATGTGCCTACGCTTCGATTAGCGACACGCTAGTCGGTGGCGGTGCCGTTGGCCCTGAGCATCCAAAAGCGACAAAAGACATTAATGCACCGATAGTCAATCTCCTTGCGACATGCGTGCGAGGCTGTCACGCGCGGTATCTCTCTACGTCTGCTTCGACCATAACCCGCACAAGCTCTTTGAACGAGGTTTTAGGTGCCCAACCTAGCTTTTTATGGGCTTTCGACGCGTCCCCGCGCAAATCGAATACCTCTGCTGGTCGGAGGAACCGATCATCGACTTTGACATAGTCCTGCCAATCGAGGCCGACGCAGTCAAAGGCTAACTCAGCAAACTCCTTAACGGAATGGCTTTCGCCTGTTGCAATGACGTAGTCGTCTGGTTCGTCCTGTTGGAGCATTAACCACATCGCGCTCACGTAATCGCCAGCAAAACCCCAATCGCGTTTAACGTTGAGATTGCCAAGCCGGAGCTCAGTTGCCTTGCCACAATAGATGCGTGCCACCCCGTCTGAAATTTTCTTCGTCACGAACTCAATGCCTCGTCGGGGTGATTCGTGGTTGAAGAGAATCCCACTGCAGCAAAACAGCTGGTAACTTTCGCGATAATTGATTGTCGCGTAATGTCCGTACACCTTTGCGACGGCGTACGGACTTCGCGGATGAAATGGCGTCTCCTCGTCTTTTAAGGATTGTGGTGACGTCCCAAACATCTCGCTACTCGATGCTTGATAGAATCGTACATCAGGACAGAAATGTCGCACCGCTTCGAGGACGCGAACGACGCCGAGCCCCGTTACATCGCCTGTTAACACCGCTTGATTCCACGACGTCGCCACGAACGATTGCGCAGCAAGGTTATACAACTCGTCAGGCATCGCCGTCTGCACGGCGATGTTGAGCGACGACTGGTCAGTGATATCGCCTTCGAGCAGCACAAGGTCTTCGACAAGCGCCCCAATGCGCGTCTGATTAGGCGTACTTAGCCGTCTCGCCAGACCGTAAACTTCATAGCCTTTATCGAGGAGTAATTCTGCAAGATATGAGCCGTCTTGGCCCGTAATCCCGGTTATTAGTGCTTTCGGCATCGTCCCACCGTTCTTTTAAGCTGTATTTGGTGATCGCGTTACACCTATAATAATATGCCGTAACGTCATGGGCTGAGGCATATAAAGATGTAGCCCCTTTGCTTCTCAAACCTGCTGTACGACGTCCTAAGCCGTTTTTTGACAGATCGAGCATAACGCTTAGAAGTTACTCAGAACAGCTATAGCGGTTTAACATAGCTTATGACAAGGAGCTATCCAAGGCAGTCTTCGGCAGTCGCGACGTTGTATCAGCTGACCGTCAGAACGAGGTATACCGACCGATAAACTGTCGCATTGCCCCCTTTGTATAGGTCAACTTGCATCTTTTGCCCTGCGCCCCTCGTAGTCGGGGTAAAGGAGATCGAGTCTTCCCATTTTTGACCATTGGCCAAGCTAAACGTTTTTGTTGTGACGGTTTTGTTTTCAAGCGTCGCGACCAACCTATAATCTACATTTGCGTTTTCGTGGTTGACGACACCAACAGTCACGTTACCAGTTTGACCCACAGTCAGATTCGTAGGATAACCTGAAGCTTTTCCGCCGGGACCTAGAAGATATAACTCAGTAAACGGTTCAGAAGGCTGCGGGAAGAGCACGATCAGTATTGTTCCGGCAATGGCGAGAAGCAATATAGCTGCCAAGATTAAAGTGAGAACTTTAGTACGGTTCACGTCACTCCCTTTACTCATCGTGCTTATTCATAAGTTTTTGTTTATGAAGCGGGGGTCAACGAACAGCAGATTTGCACGCTCACATAGGCTTTGTGCGTGGAAGCATCGTTACGCGACGTTATGCTGCAACATTCACCCAGATATGCGCGTCGCGATAGGGGTCAACGGTTGAGGGGTCCGTGTAAAGGGCAAAATCAAGTTTAACATTTTCCCCCAATTGATTTACTACAAGATCTATCTGCTTTTCCCACTGCTGGCCGTCGGAGAGGGTCACTTGTTCTGAGTGGACTGTGCTGCGTTGCGTGCTGTTGTTCGCAGAAACGACCAGCGTATACGTAACGTTCCGCGCCTCGTGGTTAATAATACCTACCGTTACAGGACTTGGAACCCCCGCCGTGAAGTTCGTTGTATAGTTGCCAAGCGTGTCGTTAGCACCGAGAACGTAAAACTCAGTAAAGTGTTCGCTGTGTGTCTGGATAATCAACGCGTAACTCGCAACGGCGACCGACGCTATTATCGCTATAACGAGTACAATCGAGAGCATTCGATCGAACGTGCTTACAACGGGCCAAGTCCCCTCTCGGTCGTCTGATTGGTGCCACGCCGACCAATTGACGGCAAAGCGCTGTTCTGGGGGGAGTTTATACCGACGAATGCTCGCAACAATGACGCACACAAGCGTAAAAACGACAAGGACGACAAGTGTCGGGCCTAGTCGGATGCCCCACTGGGTATAGTTGAGGGCTATTTCAAGGAGCGGTACGATTACAATGCTGACGCCAAAAGAGAACCCTATCCTGACGCCGTTTCCGAGCGTCGCCTTTTGGGGAAACAGCGCCGCGATGAACCCATATCCGGGGACAAAAAGAACTGCTATCGCACCAATAATGGGGCGAGCGATGGTTACACTAAATGCTGGAACACTCGCTACTACAAGCGCTGCAAGCGCGATGCCTAAAATAAGGACGAGGTCTCCGAAGGTGTTAATGGGTTTCACTTGCTCTTTCACTACCTCGGTGCTATATTGCGTATCGTGACTCGCTTAATTGGTTCTGTTTGTCCGCTTAACGTCGCGAATGCTTTATATGTTTAGCTAAACGCTCGACCGTGGTTGCGGCAGACAAACCTAGTGTTGCCAAACGTTACAGCCTGATAAAGCGTTACCAGTGAAAGTCGTAAACGATAACCCACAAATTCAAGCACGCGAAGAGCCGTTGCGACGCTTTAGGCATCCGCAGAACGCGTTATGAACGTTAAGAGCGGTCGCATAAATGATGACGATAATATGATCGAGGAGCTTATTCGGCAATACGTAGACAAAACTGTTCAATGGACCCAAAGGGCCATTCCTTTCTTAGCTTGCTCTGCAAGCAGATCGAATACATCGAGACGGTTCCCTTTAAACTAATTCGGCTACCGCCAATGAGCTTACGAAACAACAACGTGAGCAGGGAGTATATGCAAGCAACTCCGAGCTGAAAGGAAGTTAATCGTTTAGTCGCCAAGTACGCGAAGGATAAGCTGGCAACACCTTGTGTCTTACGACAGTTTCTATCCCCGATTAGCCTACTGTCCACGTAGCCTAGGTGTTCAGGAAGTAAACGTGCAACGTGGAGAATGGACTGCTGCGCCCTCAAAAGCAGACGAGCGCTCAAATGGTCGATCGCATCTCGACCACGCTCGGCAGAAATGTTGTCAATCACCCCCTCGTCAATCAAACCGCGTCTCTTTTCGATACTCCTGAAGCGGGCATCTGGATGGAAAGCTCTGGCTTCAACCACAAGGCGGACCACCATGTGTTCAGAAGTTGCCCGAAACGCATAATCACTGTCCTCAGAACCGACAAAGAAGTTGCGCGGGTCGTAGTATCCTATTCGGTCGAGTACGGACTTCGAAATCAGTGCTCCGTGCGTCGCAAAAAAAGAGATGTTGCGACTTTGCGTGAAAGCAATCCAGACCATCCGACCCCAAAAATTCTGTATTGCTCCGGATTGTGGCAGAACGATGGTGGGATTGTCAATATCTACGATTTGAGGACATAAGATATCTGCCTGTCCAGCGTTTCGCAGCAGAGAGGCTAAACAGCCGTTTTCAGCAGTACCGTCCTGATCAAGCAGCCATACCCAATCGAACCCTTTTTCGTGCGCGATTTTCATTCCTTGACAAAAGGCACCTGCTGAACCGATATTTTTTCTTAGGTGGACGAGGTGAGTGAATACGTAACGGTCGGCGTGCGTTCGGAATATTGCCTCGTTTTCTTTGAGGTACTCTTCGCGCGAATTGTCGAGCACGATTAAACCGTTCAAGCTCGGTTGAGTTTGCAGCGAACGCAGCAAGCGCGCAAGCTCCTTGGGATTGTTGTATGCAACCGTAACAGCGCAAATCTGCATGGCTTGTCAGGACTTTTCGTCGTGTTTCTAGTGCTCTGTGGCGCAAGAGGGCGGGGGGTGCTCCAAGCTAGCTACATGCCTAACGATCATATAACGGTTATGGTATCCGGGCGAGTGAGGTAAACACTGTCAGCACAACTCAGTAAGCATGTTCACCGAGTTATACGCTCTACGCAAGACTGTGCTTGCCATATACGTAAAGGATAGGAAATCGTGATGCTCGGTCCCCGCCCCCAGAGTTGGCTTCTGGGCTAGACTGTTTGGGTCAAAAAAGAATAGGAATAGTTAAGCCACAAATCACCACTTACTTAATCGTATGCAATTGACCGATAAAAGCGATACTTGTTCTTATTTTAGTCGCGTTGCTTGTAGCGGGTTGCACTGCAAATAATCAAGCAAGCAGCGTAAGCACCGCATATCCGACGACAGGGCGGTCCGTATTGTTACAAGGTGTAGAAGCTAGATATAACGCAAGCGCAACAAATCACCGGTATGAGGACTACAACGTGACGTGGATGAATAATACCACCATCACAGTTCATATGAAAATAACAAGCGAAACTGAAATCACAACGTGGGATTATAAGTTTACTCATTCCCAACGATAGATGGCGCTAGAGCATATTTCGATCGTCATGAACTTATATACACGCACAAGCCTGACACAGCCGAACCCGCTTCACTTTATGCGCTCGTTACCGGCGTTATATATTCCTCCGTTTCGGAGGAGGTCACTGTGCCTTCTGGTAATACGACCTAC
Source organism: Methanobacteriota archaeon (assembly GCA_003170935.1). Classification (GTDB taxonomy): domain Archaea; phylum Halobacteriota; class Bog-38; order Methanoflorentales; family Methanoflorentaceae; genus Methanoflorens. The sequence continues at coordinate 2,860 of PMYA01000046.1, read as the reverse complement.
TATTTAGAGCGAATTGATTCTCTAATTATTGAGTCATCATCACGTGTTCTGCCATCGATCAACGCAACAGTAGCGGCTACAGCAACGCCTTCACCGCCTCAGCTCTCGCAAGCGCAAGTTAGGTTACAGACGGATTGAAAATTCAGTGGGCCTTGAAGCACAACAAGTCCAGCCACGTGCCTCGATTGGCCATATCGATGATCGCACTTGTGCTGTAAGCTTTTTCACCGATGACCGTAAGCTCGAAACCATATTCAACAAGTTTTGAAAGAAATTCTGCAGGCTCGAAGCCAGAATTGATTATCTGGTGACGGGCAACCTCGGTTATCATCGTCAATGGCGTACCTTTTATTAGTTGAGCCATTCCCAACAGTGCTAACATTTCTGCTCCCTCTATATCCATTTTGATGAGTCTGATTCTTGACGTCACGGAGGAGGGACATCCGCTGAAAAAATCGTCAAGACTTACTGATTCTACAACTATGCTTCTTGCGGGCTCAGAAGTAGGAGCACGAAATAAACTGTGTGTTGAACTTGATGCCAGAAATAGCTCGGTACTAACAGTTTTATTACTGACCGCTTTCTTGATTGGGACGACATTTTCATAGTTATTCAATTTGATGTTTTTCACCAAGAGGTCATAGTTATCTGGATCTGGCTCAAATGCGAAGACCCTCCCATTTTCACCAACTTGCCTAGCAGCAAGGAGAGTATAATAACCGATGTGCGCTCCAACGTCGATGGCCACGTCTCCAGTATGAAGTGACTTAACAAAAACCTCGGTTTTAGCTGATTCATAATCACCCAATGTATATTCGTAAAAACAAGCATCGTCAGCAGGAATATGCATTTCGTGCCCTTTTATTGCGTAAACGCCACCGTTGTTCACAACGACCCGCTTAGCAATAGAGCGAAACAACTTTGAGAGAAGGGGCGTTTTGGCAAAAACGGATCTTCCACTCACCGTTTTATATCCTAGTTTCAGGACATTCTGAATATTTCGTCTGATCATGGTGCTTTAGATGAGTGGCTTTCGTCTTTTAGGAGGCCAAGGTTGGCTTAATGTTACCGTTTTTTAAAAAGGTGCGTTTGCATACTGCTCTTTGTTATAAATAATGATTAGCCCCCATATATGGATGCTAAATCCTTAAGCGCATCTAAAAGTGCTTTCCGTTCAACTGAGCCGTAGGGGATATATGAAAATCGACTCCACCTCCCCTGCCACGTCCTTTTCGTTCTACCTCGACGTAGCCGTACTACTCCAATTCAGCTATGAGTGCTGAAAGCGTCTTATGCGAAACCTGCTCTCGACTACTGAGCCGCATGATGTTGTTGAATTCCCGATAAACCCCGGTTGGTGATTGCTTTTCTTCTTTGCTGTAAACACTTTCAAGCAACACTTTCTGATGTGGAGAGAGACGCACGACCTCCCTGCGCAGCAATGATACTTCTGCAAGTCGTTCAGCACGTCGAACATCTTCTTCTGTCACCGTGGCCCGATCTTCTTCACAAAGGTCAGCAGTTGATAGTAAATCAAGAGCATAACGGGCGTCGCCGTTCCTTTGAGCAGCCAGGGCAGTGCATAACGAGATGACCTCATCATTCAATGCACTAGGGCTCTCTAGTTGTTCGCGATGTCAGTTTACGATTTCGCAGTCACGACCTGGACGGTGCCTGCATCGTACGCTACATTTTCGGTAGCTTTAATGGATTCGTATCGCTCTGCTCCGATCTTAGCAACCAGGCCATTGCTCGCGAGGTATGGATTGTTAGCAATCTCAAGCCTTAGCACCCAACTGCTGTTTTTATCGGAGAACCCATTGGTGTCCGATAACGGTAGAAACACAGAGACGTGCGACGAGTTATACTGATATTTGAAGATCGGTGCGTAAGCAAGATCCGTCAGTATCAGCCCGGCGTTTGTTTTGTTCGCAATGGTTTCAGCAGCGGCTGCTTCTGATTGGACGAGAGCAATCCGAGGGCGTTGGTCCCACGGCATTTCGCTTGCGACCTTTGCATTTGTATGCGTTACGCCTACAAAGCCCAGGACAAGCACCGCCGAAAAAATTACTACCAGACCTTTTCGCGCGTTCGAGAGAGAGCCGAGCGCCAAGATGCCAGCTGCCGCAGGCGTTACCATGAACACCTGCAGGTACACGATCCATCGTTCGGGCTGAGACACAGGTGAGCCTAAAAAGTAGATGCCTGCTGTAATCGCTAGTATAAGCGCTGACCCGCCAAGCCACGCGGCAGTGAGCGCTTTGGTCCTTTTTTTGCCCAAAAGCCACAAAAATCCAAACGCAGCAAAGAAAATCAAGATTAGAATAGGTAAATCAGTAAACAACGGTATCGACGAGGACGGCATGGTCGGCGTGATGCTCGCTAGCGCGCCAGCTGAAGCAGCCGAAGGTGGTGTGAGGACACTCGTAGGCGTAAAGCCCCCACGCAAGATAGCGACCGCCCGGCTCAAGGCTGAGCCCCCGATGAAGGTCCAATAGCTTATGAGCACCCCAATGAACAGCGCCACTAGAAGCGCAAGTGAGCGTAAATGGCGGGGAGGCGTGGTCACATCTGGCATTTCGCCTCGGTCCGTCGCTCCGCGCGACAGCTTGCTGACCAACCAAAAGGACGCTAGGACGACGACAAGGACGATTGCGGTATACGCCGCGGTCCCTTCGTGCGTCAGCAGTATGCCCGCAAACAGGACGAAGAAGAGAACCGCTAAACTGGCCACGTCGCTCCGCGGTACAAGGAATAAAGCAGCAACGACGACGATGGTCAGCACAACGCCGAGGGTCAGCGGTGTTATGTGTATGCCCCACAGCAGGAACTGGTTAGCGATCACCAGCAGGAGAGCTGC
>PMYA01000185.1 GCA_003170935.1 Methanobacteriota archaeon | reverse complement strand
ATTATAATCATTTAGGGTGACTTCTAAATGTGCTTCATTTGCGACTCTGAGCCCTCGAATGCCGCTCGCACTCAGGGCATCGAGATACGTGATAGTGGACCCCTTAATTAGACTCTCGGCGATAGTCTGCATACAAGCAACGTTTATGTCCCTGTTAAACTCCATAGTCGGGTTATAAAAGACCGCGGCCGATGAAGGGGGATAAGACGCTCTTATATCCAATTTTGGTACTAAGACAGGGGTTTGACCTTCGATAACTAGTATCGTTTGCATTGATAGGGTACAGTTTTGGAAATAATTACGTTTATTATAAGATCGTGATTTACGTGGAGCGTGCCGCGCAGTTTGAATCGAGCCACTGACGAGTCGCGTTTAAGTAACCTTCTCAAACTTCCAACGGTCACTAAGCGGAGCAGTTGCATCTATGCCAACTTTCGTTGTTGTACCGTCGCTTTGTGCTCGGGGATCAAGAGACGATCCGCGAACGTTAGGTACTATCATAATATCTGTGTCCCCTCGGACTCGCGAGGCAATTGCGAATTCCACATCAGCCATATCGTAAATGTCAATATCTTCGTCGACAACAACGACGTGTTTCAAACTAGTGTGAGATGCGAACGCTGCCATCATAACATTTCTTGCATCCCCTTCAGTCTGTTTCTCTATCTGAATGATAGCGTGCAGATAGTGCCGGCCCCCCGCAGTCAATATCACATTCTTGACTTTCGTGACGTCTTGACATGCTTTGTATATCCGTGGCTCATAGGGAATGCCCATCAAAAGTGAATGCTCGACGCCGGCCGGCAATATGGAATGATAGATCGGATCTTTAACTGAAACCAGTCTTGTTAGTTCGATGACTGGTTCCTGTCTCACTAGGTCATAAGTGCCTGTGAGATCTACAAACGGACCTTCCTTTGCCGTTCTTGTTGGGCTTATTTGCCCCTCTAATACAATTTCGCTCGGCGGAACTGGAACTCCATTTTCGCATTCGATAAGAGGTTGCACTTCGCCCTTCAGTGCCGCAGCGTAATTGAATTCTAAACCACATGGCACCCTCGTTGTTGTAGCAAACAGCGTGATAGGATCGACGCCGATAGCAATAGCGACGCTTAGAGGCTCCGCTTTTTTCACACTCGCTTTATACATCAAGTATGCGTGACGCGGGGGAACAAGCCTCACGGCAAGTGACGTGTTGTCGAGGACCATCATTCGATGAACGGAAGCGTTTACTCTTTGGCCATATTTTACCACTAGAACGCCTGCTGTGATGTAAGGTCCACCATCTCGCTCAAAGAACTTCATAACAGGCAACTTGCTCAAATCGGGAGTGCGGTCAACGTCCCAAGCAAAATCTTCCACCGTTGTTTTTCCTTCAGGTACTGTGCTCAGAAGTCTACTGATGAGTCCTAGTTCGTTAACCCTCAATGCGTGGGCAAGCAGCGCACGTGAGCCGATAAGATTTACAATAGCACGACAACCGCCGACGCGCTCGAATAGAACGGGTCCTCGTCCACGGGCCAAACGCGGGGCCTCTAAGATAGGTGAAACGGCCTTCGTAATGACCTCAAGTTGCCCAGAGTCCATTAGATACTGAACAAAACTTCTCATCTAGTCCCCCCATCGCCGCGAAAGCGAATGATCCAATTGCATCAGATCGAGCACGCGAGCGACTAGGGTATCGATGAGCTCTCCGATCGTCGCTGGACGTGTATAAAACCCGGGACTAGCAGGCATTATCACCGCCCCACATTGTGACAATTTCAACATATTGTTCAAATGAATCCCACTAAGTGGCGTCTCGCGCACCACTAATACCAGTTTTCTTCTTTCCTTTAAGCACACATCAGCCGCACGAGTCACAAGATTTGAAGAAATACCGTGTGCGATGCTTCCAAGCGTCTTCATACTGCATGGAATTATCACCATACCATCGCTAATGTGAGATCCGCTGGCAATGGGCGCAGATAAGTCTGTTTCTTCATAAGTCTGGCGGGCCAGCGAAGTGACGTAATTCAAACTATGTTGAGTCTCAATGCTCATGAGATCTTGACCACTCTTGGTCACGATGAGCTGCGTTTCAACCTGCAAATCCCTTAAGGCTTCGAGTAGCCGAACGCCGTATTGCACTCCGCTTGCGCCGGTAATCGCCACTGTTATCGTCATTTAAGTGCCTCAATAAGTTCTTTAATAAGCGTAAATGATGCTTCAACAATCTGGCTGATTTGCTTCTCGGATGCATTGCTGACGTGAATTCCAACTATTACTACACAGCTGCAATTCAGCTCTTTTGAAATTAACGACGCAGCTTCTTTAGCTATTACGTCATCCCGATGGTCAGGCACAGTTATCACTGAAGCGTACGACCGCGTGTGAAATCCGCCCAACGCGACGGCGCCTACGTGCGCTTCGCCCCCTACGAGCGTGACAAGCAAATCTCGACCCAGATGGGTCACATCTATCCTCAAATCTGTTGAGCCTACGCTTCTGGTCAATACCAAGGTATCACGAAACAAATACTTGCTCCTTTTAAGTGATTTTTTGGCGATTTAGTCCTTGAATCGCCGAAACCGTGGGCTGAGCACCGTGCAGCCTCCTCTTGTTTTATCGTACTAACAGCCTAAAGGCTTTTGGGTTTAGCGTTTTTTGCGCTGAAATAGACGAGCCAACGAGTCTAGAAGTGCTGGCAAAGTGTGGCTAGATAACAGCCGGGGGTTTTCTTTGGACACAAAAAAAGATGGTAGACGACTATATGCAAAAGGCACGCGTAAATCGAAAAGACTCCGAATCTGACATAACACTATAATTGTTTTAACGAAAGCTTTAGAAAGGCCTTAGCAACTGAGTGAAGATCTTATCTTGACTAGACATACGCATTTATTTGAGTAAAACTTACTACAAACGCGGAGGAAAGCTTTGCTATTGCTGTCTGGGGGGACAGGCACTCCGAAGTTGCTTCGCGGGCTGCTTAGCCTCTGTCCTAAAAAACAATTGACCGTTATTGCAAATACTGGAGACGATATTTGGGCCTCTGGTAACCTTGTTTGTCCAGATATCGACACAGTCATCTATACTATAGCAGGAGTTACAACCGACCGATGGTGGGGCATAAGGGACGATACGTTCTTAACCCACGAAGCGCTAGTCAGCCGAGGACACGAAGAGAGGCTTATTATAGGGGAGTTTGATCGGGCGACTCATATTTTCCGTTCCGACCTTCTGCGACAGGGCGTGTCTTTGACTGAAGCAACACTCCTCCTGTGCGCTTCGTTCGGTGTGTCTTCCAGAGTCCTCCCGATGACGAACGACTTCGTTCCTACCATTATCCAAACGGACGAAGGCGAGATGCATATCCAAGATTTTCTTATTAAACACAAGCAGCTGCCGGCCGTTACACAAGTCAATTGTGAGACGAGTGCAATGACGACAGAGGTAAAAACCACCCTAGAGGAGAACGATGCTGTTGTCATCGGGCCATCGAACCCAATTTCAAGCATTGGGCCCATTCTTCGCGTAAATGGTATGAGAGAAGCTCTTAAGGATAGATTCGTCGTCGCAGTCAGTCCGATAGTGGGAACTGAACCCGTTAGTGGACCAGCACGAAAGTTTATGGAATCTGTGGGACTTCCGGTTAGTTCTATTGGGGTTGCCGAGTTCTACTCCGACTTTTTGGATATCTTAATCGTCGACAATGCAGACTTTGCAGTCTCGAAGAGCGATTTGCCCGACGAAGTAGAAGTGATGCACACGAATACTATCATGTCAGACAGAAGACAAAGCAACGCACTTGCTGCAAAGATCCTACAATTACTTGCTCAGCATTACTGAGGGCGTAGTCAAAGTTTGCGCCTTTCAGCAAAGTAAGATTAAATATCAGCGAACTACAATAATGAAACAAGGATGCATTGTTGCCCAGTTACCTCAGCGCCCTAAAAAAATAAACTCGAGACGATAGAGGCTAATCTTGCCGCAAATAGACTATAACCTGACAATCGGAGACATTAAGATACCGAACCCTCTAGTGCTCGCGTCAATGGCAGGACTGACGAACAGTTCTTTTGCCATAACGCGCAGTGCTGGGCTCGCATTTTTAGGTGGTTATAATCTCGATGAGGCAACCATCATAGCCGCAAAAGAGCTGGTTAAGAAAGGGCGAAGCGAATTCGCGTATGATGACCCAACCCCCGTTATTAAAAACGAGCTTGGGGTCATGAATGCGACTGAAATAATTGCGGGAGTAAATGCACGATCGACCACGTTAGAACCTCTGCTCGAAATCGCTGAACTGGCCCATCAAAAAGGGGCAATATTTGAACTGAATGCGCACTGCAGGCAGCCTGAGATGGAAGCTATAGGCGCTGGTCAATGTCTGACGCGAGATCTACCCAAGCTTGCCACTTGGATTCAGGAGATAAAACAGACAGACGTGCCTTTATCTGTGAAGGTTCGCTCAGGAGTGGTCAGCGACGTCGAGCTTGCTAGGACCATAGACAAGGCAGGGGCCGATGTAATCCATATCGACATGATGGATTCGGGGCCTACGTTAGTCAAGAAGATACGAGATGCTACCGCGCTCAAAATCATCGCCAACAATTCTATAGTAGACTATACAAGCGCTCACAAAATGTTCTCGATGGGTGCAGACTATGTTTCAGTAGCCCGCGCTGCAATTGCCGGCGACACGATTTTACAGGAAATACTAGCTGAAGTTCAGTTTTATCAAGAAACAGTTGGGTGGTATAACGCGCCAAAACACATCTGTGCCAGTGGGGACCTGCGAGGGTTGGCGTATTGTTGTATGCCTGTGAAGGATTGCCCCCTCCAGTACGTTCTGAAAAGAGCGGGCATTACAAAGGAAGATTATGTCCTTATTAAAGAGAGCTTTAAGGAAACAAAGCTCGGTGAGGGCCCACATACGTGCTTCGGCAGCATGGTTTGGTGTTGTAAGATCACGAGGCCTTGTCCTTGGAGAGACGGCAGTTTACAAGACCTAGACTTTTCTGATGTTGAGTACATGCAACTCAAAAAACAGCTCGCGGACACATTTCTCGCTTGTCGAAATCTTGAGTGAAACACCTTTTCAACATGTACGAAACAGACTTCATAGCCGGTTCCGCGGAGCTTGCAATGTTGCTCGAAGTCTCCGCGACACCAAAACCAGGCAATGTAGACAGAACACACGACTTTGAAGATTTAACCTACGAGCATTTCCTCGGGTCGGCTGCAGGCATGTTTCCAGTGTTCAGAAAAGCAGCATCGGAGGGAAATAATATTGGTGATTTGATTTTAAATGCCGTGCAAGCTAGCGCTACGTGGCAAAGGGCAGGAAACTGCCACTTTGGTGCCATCCTTCTGTTGATTCCGTTGTGTGCCGCGGCAAGCAGAAGCAGCACGATACCTCAGCTTAGGAAAAACGCAGTGGATATAGTGAGAAGCACAACAAGTACGGACGCCGTACGGTTTTACAAATCATTTCGGAGCGTCAACGTGCGCGTCCAAGAACGGCATTATCTAGACATAAATGATCCTGATTCCGTGCGTACTATTCAAAAGCAACAACTAACGCTCTTCGATATTATGGAAATATCTAGCTCAAACGATACGATAGCTAAGGAATGGATTGAAGGGTTTCCGCGAATCTTTCACGGCGCTGAACTCTTCAGACAGTTCGACGAATCGGGACATAACCTAAACAAGTCGATCGTGTGCCTGTTTCTTCGCCTTCTTAGCGAGGAGCCCGACACCCTCGTGGCTAAGAAATTTGGTTCTCGGGTAGCTTTTCAGGTTTCGGCAAAGGCGACACACGTACTGGAACATGGCAATATTGAAGACTTTAACGAAGAGCTCATCGCACGGCGCATCAACCCTGGCACGACGGCAGATCTCGTGATCGGATCGTTGTTCGTTACGCTCTTGGGAGGATATAAGTTCTGATGGAGATCGAATTTCGCGAGGGAATCTCCGAGGTCATAGCAACCACGCGCAACGATCGGCCCAATGCGGCACCCATGGGCATCATAAATCGCGGCTTCCTCTACGCTTTGATTTATAAAGATAGTCACACTTTCCTGAACGTCAAAAAGAATAATGAGATGGTTGCAAACTTTGTTTTAGACCCACTACTTTACGTAAAAACGGCCTTTGATGACGTAGATCCTTCGTTATTTCGCTCAGATGAAGACGCGCCGGTTCTCACCGCTGCTTACGCATGGGTTGAATTCGCATGTACAATTCAAGAGAGATCGACTCAAAAGACCGCTCTCGTAAAACTTCATCCGACAAGGTCTGTTATACTGCAAAGGCCTATATCGCCAGTCAACCGAGCATTCTATGCAGTGCTTGAAGCAACAATTCACGCAACCCGATATAAAACGCTTAAAGATCCAAAATACCTAGAATGCATGCCGCACTATGAGAGCATCATTAGAAAATGTGGCGGAAAACCGGAGTTAGAAGCATTTCACGTGCTAAAAGAATACCTAGCTTAAATCGTAGGTCTCGCTGTCGAATCGAGATCACAGCAATAGGAGGAAAAGAGTGAAAATTGCGTGGGGCATCACTGGTGCCGGCCATTACTTAAAGGATAGCTTTGAGTTATTCGTTGAACTCAAGCGACTCCAGTTTGATCGTGTCAACATCACTTCGTTTGTCTCGCGCGCAGCACAAGAAGTAACACGCGTTTACGGGCTTTTTCAGCACTTGCGTACTGTCTCTCCTGGTGGATATATGGAAGAGATCATACTCGAAACAGAGCAAGGTTGGAGCTATCCCAAAACCGGTCGCTTCTCACGCGGTGTCTATGACGCTTTGTTCATTTCCCCAGCTACATCTAACTCAGTTGCCAAGATAGCCCACGGCATAGCAGACTCACTAGTCACAAATGCAGCTGCACACGCACTGAAGGCCGGTATTGTAGTTTTTATACTTCCTGTTGATATTGAGGGGAGGGTGGAAAGCCCTGTGCCGTACTTCATAAATAGGGAGCTTTGTATTCAATGTCGTGAATGCGCACAAGCTTGCCCAAACGACGCGATTGACGAGCAAATTGACTACCTTAGATGCAACGGTTGTGGGCTGTGTAAGGACGTGTGCCGTTCTGATGCGATTATCGGAGGGTCAGTAAACCTCGCGGTACGTGAGATCGATAAAAACAATGTCAAAGCTCTACTGAAGCAGTCAGGACTCACAGTTCTCAACGACCCGACTGAGCTCAAAGATGCACTTTGGGCGATGGTTTGAGTTGTATATCTCGGCCCGTCTCTTGTAGGACTATTAGCGCATGCAATTTACCTACTGTTTTTATAGTTCCCCATACGAATTTTGAGCGAGTGGCCAACTGATCGCAGACGCGGCGAAGCCCGGCCCTTTGATTGCGATCTGCAACTCTTTATAGCTTGCAGAATACGCTCCACATCTGCGCCGTCTGCAATATTCACGTCGGTGTAACCAAAACCAATCGTTTCTACTTTGTGTGAATCGCTTCCGCCTGTCACCCCAAGGTTCAGCTGACGAGCAGAACGATTAGCGAGATAGTTTGCTAATCCAAACAGTTGTTTCGAATTGAACGTTTCCACAGCGTCTAATCGTATGTCTTGAAGGTTTCGGATGCCTTTTCTAAAGATCGCATAAGGGTGTGGGGCGACTACGATTCCACCGTTATCGTGAACATGTTCTATTACTTCATTAGCAGGTATACCGGAAGGCAAGAGGTTGATTGTACCAAGTGCGATCAGATGACCCTCCCTCGTCGAAATTTCAGCACCGGGTACTATGATTAGATCAAGTCCGAGCTCTTCAGCAAGTTTCGATGCTACAGAAAAAGACAGCACTGAGTTGTGATCAGTAATTGCGATGCCATCAAGACCTACTTCTTGCGCTTGTTTTAATATTGCTTCAATTGAGCTGTGTGAGTCAGGCGAATATTCAGAGTGAACGTGCAGGTCGAGCCGCATACGATCAGTAATTGTGATATAACATATTAAGGATATGTAGTTAGGGTGAGCGCTTTATGAGAGTGCTGGTAGCAACCGGTCGCTGCGCCGAACGCGTCGTCAAAGAAAGCGTAGGTCAAGCTGCGGACGTGCTTATTTTAGATATCGACGTTGCGGCGTTAATGACCCCGCCTTTGTTAAAGAAAGCGTACGTAGAACATATAAAAAAGCTAGCTCGTGAGTATGATATGATCTTGATCCCGGGTTCTTCGAACGCAGCAGGGTTTAGATCTCTTGCTGAAGAACTAAACACAAACATTGTTCTGGGCCCAAAGCAAGCCTATGATCTAAGCTTAGTACTAGATTCCCTCGATGATTCTCAGCTATCACTAAATGAACCGGCAGATCGGATCATTCTGGAAAAACGCAAAAATGACGCTTTGCAGTTGTTAATAAAACTGGAAAAATCCGCCACCTATGATTTCAAGATTCGTGACAAAAAAATAGGCGGTAATTCTCGAATGAAGGTACTTGCCGAGATAATAGACGCGCCTTTTGTAGACTCTAAACACATCGCTGAGCGACACATACGAAACGGCGCTGACATAATCGACGTTGGCATACCCGCTGGAACCACAGAAAAAGAGGTAAGACAGACCTTTGCTAAAGTCAATGAAGTAACGAGCAAGTACAATGTCGCAACTAGCGTTGACAGCCTAGATCCAGCACTTATCTGCGCTGGAATAGACGCAGGAGCGGAGCTAGTTCTTTCATTTACAGCGGAAAACGCAAGCGAGATCGGCCCTTTAATTGCTGAGAAAGACATTGCGACTGTCGTTCTACCCCATAATGGCGATGTATGCTCTTCCGTAGCTCTTGCACGCAGTTACCAAATCAGGAAAATCTTAGCTGATCCTGTGCTTTACCCTATTGGCGTAGGGGCCGCCGATTCACTCGCAGAGTACCGCCGCGTGCGATCCCTCAGCGGTGTGCCGCTTTTTCTCGGCGTGGGTAACATAGTTGAACTTATGGAAGCCGACTCAGTCGGCGCTAATGCTTTGCTCGCCGGCTTAGCTATGGAACTTGGAGTGAGCATGCTCTTTACACCTGAACACAGCGACAAAGCAAGAGGCAGCGTGGGAGAACTTAAGACCGCCGCTCAAATGATGCAGCTGGCACAGTTCAAAAAGGGGTCGCCGAAGGATCTGGGCATCGATCTGCTCAAGCTGAAAGAACGCAAGCGCAGACCAGAATACGAAATCACTAGTAGAAACGTTTTTGATGCAAAAGACTTCGGTCCTGAATTTTTTTCGCCGGACCCTTCAGGCAACTTCGTGATCGGTATCAAAGAAGGAATTATTTATGCACGACACGACTCTGGAACAACTATCCAAGGTGATTCTGCAGAGAGAATTCTCACTGCCATTCTTGAACTCAACCTAGTATCAACTGCAGCACACGCAGGGTACCTTGGACGTGAATTAAAACAGGCAGAAATTGCACTGAAGTTGGGAAGAAGCTACGCACAAGACGACTCGTTCTGAGGCCCTTGAGCACGCTTGTGTGGACGACTGACTCTACAAACTGAAGAACTGGCGACACTATAAGCGTATTCACACGAATTTCGGTCGCTTGGATAACTTCTGAGGTAAAGTTAGGGGCCTATATGGCATTTGATTGGTATTTTGGCGCACTTCATAGATTAGTTCTTTAACCGACATAGACTGCTTTGTACCGGTTAAGCGTTTAGTGACGGCAAGGCTTTTTTCTTCTTGCTCTTTTTCCCCCAAAACGACGACATAGGGTACCCACTCTTTTCCAGCAGCAGCTACTTTTTTGTTGATGGACTCATCCCGATCGTCGATGTCAATGCGAATCTTCGCTTTTTGGACTTCATCTAAAACCTCTTCCGCATAATTTAGGTATTTGTCAGAGATCGGAATAATCCTTACCTGAGTCGGTGCCAACCACACAGGTAAGGAGGGTACTCTTTCAAGCGCCTGTGCTTCGAGGATCGCTCCAAGCACACGCTCTATCCCCCCTGTTGGTGATGTGTGTAAAATGATGGGTCGGGCTTCTCCCGTTTCATCATAGTACTTTATGTCAAACCGCTCCGCACTCTCCACGTCAATCTGGACAGTAGGACATTCTATTGGTTTTCGAGAGGTATCCAACGCCGCGAGGTCGCACTTACAAACCCAGTAGTGCGCACGCTCTGATAAAAGTTCTAGAAGGAATGGGCGCTTAAATTCGCGAACCATCTGCTGAACCCACGTTTTGTTCTCTTCATAAAACGTTTTTGTGCTTCGAAATATAGGTTCATACTTAATAGCTAGATCTAAACCAGATTTAAACCCAAGTTTTAATTGTTCTAAAAAAAACCGCTTCGCTTCATTCATGTCCTTACAAGCCGTGTGCATGTCAGGCATGGTAAACGCTCGTTGGCGCTTGAGACCGGTCACTTCCCCACGTTGCTCATAACGGAAGGAGTAAGTTGAAAGCTCATATAATTTCAACGGCAGGTCTTTTGAGGTCAAATGCATCTCGTGCATCATGCTAAACATGCCAAAACATGCGGCGAATCTTAGCATCATATCGCGGGAGCCCGCTTTCAACCTGTATTGTCGCTCTCCAAACTTGCTTGCATGTTCGCTAACCGCTTTGCTAGAAAGGTCATACATCACCGGCGTTTCGACCGGCATCGCACCATAACTCACCGATAGAAGGTATGTATAATCGATCAAAAGGTCGCGAATCAGTTTCCCTTTAGGCAACCACTTGAGATGGCCCACATCAGATAATGGCTCATACTCAACCAGCTCCTTTTCCTTCATCAACCTGATATGCGGCAATTCAGATTCCGCACTACGTGTCACGTATTGTCCCAATTCGTATCGTAAAATATCTTGGAATTCAGAATCCGCAGATGAATAAGCATTTGCGGGAGTGAGCTTGCCATCGGGCTCCATTACATAAAAATCTCTGTCGACCTTCTTCTTTTCTGGTTGAGCTTCGACTTTAATAGATCGTGAAAGTTCAGCGAGAGGATGCCCTTTACACTTGAGACTAAACGATTTGTACCACCCAAATGGTGCTCGTAACACCTCATAACCAACGAGCAGAGATTCTATTTGTTGCAGAATTGCTAAGGCAATCTCAGGCGAGGCCAATTCGGAACTCAAATGAGCATATGGATAAAGCAGCACCCTCTTCGTCGCTACGTTGGTCGCTACGTCCTGTATAGCCTTTGAAGCCTCTAGGGCAACTTCATCCGCATTTATTGCATCTACACGTTCTGCTGCAATGAATACCGCTAAAGCCTCCTCTATTCGTGCTTCGTTTCTCAGACCGTCCAAGTCTTCCGCGTACTTAGTTGCCTTTGTAGTCTTGTATTCAAAGTAGTCAACGTGCATTAGAAGGAGACGCATTTGCAACCGTCCTTTGTTTTAAATGATGGTCTGTTTTTTTCTGTATGAAATAGTGCTATTTCACGACGCTCTTTATAATCTACCTAAACGTCCTCAATCTGCTATTGATTGCCGTGGAGAAAGCGTCCAGCTAAAACTGGCTTTTTACGAACGTATACAAGACAGCAGAAATAGCTACAATTATGAGAAGTTCTTTGAGGTAAGGAATCATGTACAAAATGAACGAAACAGCGAATATTAAGGCAAAAGTAACCAAGTCAAAGTTCCTTAGCTGAAATCGAGGCCGTTGCATATTACTGATACACAACTGTTATGATATAAAATCCTATTGCTTTATTTTGAAAATAGCTAAGAAGCGGGCTTGTTTTCTCCAAAAAAATCAGCTAAGAGTGCCTACCAGATACGTTGGTGTAGCGTTGGTTACACGTAACGCAT
>PMYA01000170.1 GCA_003170935.1 Methanobacteriota archaeon | reverse complement strand
GAAAAATAACGTTAATTGGCAGAAGTGGATTTATTTGCATACACTAACTTTAAGTTATCATGAATCTCAGGGCGTATCACGTGTAAAAAAGAAAAGTCATTTTCAGCAAAAGCACAACTAGCAATGGTAACTGATAGAGTTTCTGTCTTTGACAGACAAGTTTGAGTTCTGCTCAACATTGTCTCACAGATTCTTTGCTCAAAAACGTCTTGGCAGGTGCCCGCTAAGTTGCGCACGGCGAGGCACGCTTTAGAATGTCAAACATTGGCCTAGAACGGCACCGCATGCAATCTTCACGATTATTCGCCTTTAAAAATCAAATTGGGTTCCAATTTGTTCCAACCGTCATCCAGAGAAAGAGGTGGATTTAAACCACTTAGATGTCTGCTAATGTGTTTATGAAACAGGCTTTTTGTTTCATCTCTTGTCAATTCGAGTCGTTCGATGTAATCGAGTGTGATGTTCACAATGCTAGGAATCAGAACGCCGTGGCTCGGGTCAAAAGGAGCCTCGTTAGTGAGTTCACGTTCACGCGTTGTGCTGTTTTGTGGACCGTTTAAATCTATATAACATAGATCCAGATGCGTCGCAAGCGTTTTCCTTAGTAATTCATCGTCTTGTTCGACTTCTTCTTCCATAAGCAACGCCATACTGAGACGAGCACTGCGTAACAGCGCGAAGTTACCTTCTTTGAGGCTTTCCGATTCCAGCCTTTGGTAGGAGACCCGCCGAATGGTATGCAATGCGCTATGCAATTGCTCTGGCCTTTCGCTACCAAATTTTTCTATTTGAGTAACTTTTATCCGCTCGAAGCGTTCTTTATCACTATCAGAGAGCGCCTCAAGTTCGTTCTTGATGGCCGTTTCGTGTTTCATAGCATTAACCTATTCTTACGTAAGGTTCTACGATCCTGTGGCGATAACACGGTCGTTAAAACTCACTAGTACGCTTAGTCTTGTTATTCACTTTTGTTCTTACCTTTAAATAACCTAATCCAATTCGCGTTAACCCGAAACGATGTAGCTGCAAAAACCCGCTTAAGGCGCTTAAACGATAGTACGACCGTCGAGCATAGCTTTTTATCGCGTGCCACAAAATTACTCCAACAACCATTTAGCTCTGCGAATCATAATGCTCCGAAGATCGAAGAAGGAGGATGCCGATGATAAGAAAGGAAGTGATGCTTAAGGACAACCCGATGATCGTTGATCTAAACTGTCCAGTGGCGCGATTTCCAGGGAATCCCGTGCTTACGGCTAATGAAGTAAACCAAGTGTGGCAGGACCCGGGCCTCCAAGTCACGACCGTCCACAACGCTGGCATTGCACTGCACGATGGCAACACGGTCATGTTGTTCCGTTCTCATCTTCGTTGTGGGATGAGCGTGCTCGGGATCGCTCGCAGCAGCAACGGCGTCGACGGTTGGCGTGTTGAACCGCGACCGGCCATGGTACCGGCCACCGAGGGGGATGCTTTCGCCCCCGGCACCGATGCCACGGCCCTCATCGAGAACGAGTCGGGCGGCGTCGAGGACCCGCGGATCACCCAAATCGGCGATACGTACTACATCACCTACAGTGCGTATCACGCAACGGTGAAAAACCGCGTGCGCGTCTCACTAGCAACAACCCGCGATTTCTGCCACTTTTTGCGCCACGGTCCGGTGCTCGAGCAAGATATGCGGAACGTTGTGGTTTTCCCCGAGAGCATCGGCGGCCGCTATGCGGGTCTGTTCCGACCCAATGACACCACGAGCGGCGACGTCGGGGGCATCTTCACGCAGATCAAGCTCGGCTGGACGAGCTCGGTCGCATCCAATCGGTGGGAGCTTCAGCCGGAACCCATTATGATGACTGACGCGGGCCCGAGCGTCTTCTCGGATAAGATTGGCCCCGGAGCTCCGCCCTTTAGGACCGACAAGGGCTGGCTCAGCGTGTTCCACGGAGTCCGCACCACCATGGCAGGCAACCCCTATGTGCTCGGCGTGGGGCTGCACGACTTGGCAGATCCCGCGCAAGTAGAGATGTCGAGCATCCCTATCCTTTTTCCGTCAAGAGCTGATTGCCGCGTCGAGGACGGCACCTACATCCATGTGCCGCAGGTCGTGTTCACCTGCGGGGTCGTGCGCCGCGACGATGGCAGCATTCTCATCTACTACGGGGGTAATGACACTGTCATGAACGTGGGCGTGACCCACGAGGACGTGCTTATCGCGCTCTGCGAGAGTTACGGCCAGGACCCACTGACCGGGCGTCTCAAGTACGACATTAGCGGCCACCGAAGTTGAGGAGTTCAAAAGTAAGTTAATATCGGCGGTTTTGCAGTAGTTCCGCTACATTCTGACCTCCGAGAATTACGACATCTTATGAGGGGCCTATAAATTCCACTATTTCGCGGACATGTCGGGTTGTATGACGCCAAACAGATTTCCTTCTGTGTCAGTACAGTACGCAATATAACCAATGCCCGGAATAGCTGGTTTTGGCTGCGTAATGGTGCCTCCCGCTTCCACAATCTTTTTAAGTGAATTATCCAAGGATTCGACGCCAATGGTGTCTATCGTCACCTGCTCCGATATTATACGCGGCGTTATCGCACCATTAATTCCAAGCTCGTCGTCAGATCCCGTTGTGACCAACCAATAATCGAAGGGCCCTTCCCATTTAGTGATGGTCCAGCCAAACACTTTTTCATAAAACGCGATCGCCCGCTGTGGATCGTCAGCAGGAAGCTCAAAATGAACTACTTTAGGCATTAAAGTCCTCCTATAGGCTTCCTGCAAGTCTTTGTAACGTTAATACTTAGACTCTTTGACCGGAAATCTATCACTTAATGCGCGACTCCCGCTTTAAGCACAGTCCACCTATCAGATAGGTACGTGCTCCAACTTTCCTCGTTCTCTTTTGAAATATGATCAGTGGTAACCCTGTAACATAAAAAATTGTGAAAAATACTCAAATAACTTTTAGATGATAATTCGGAAAAAAGTATGAGGGGTTAATATGACGAAAAAAGAATTATTGTACTCAAGGAGACGAGAGATGTTCCGTTTACATATCGCTCAACTGGAAATGTCTGACATCCTCGACAAGCTTTCTAAGAAATATCGTGTGTCAAAAAGCGGCCCTAAACAAAGACTGGCAGAAGAGCAGTTACTGGGTATATGACGTTTTTGACATCGAACCTGCGCGCCCTCTGTGAATCATAAGCTTTTATTGCTGCTTCAAGCCGTCGAGTGAGCCCTATGACGCTTGCAGCAGCAACAGTAGCTTTTGAAAAGTCCGTTTAACTTAATGCCTATCTCGTTCACCTGTTATTTCATTACACACAGGACGTACTAGACCAAAGCGGTCATTTATGTTCAAAAAAAGCACAAACTTAATCAGCTCGACTACGCTAGTGTAAAATATGGTAGACTTAGTCAGTATAGTGGCCGCAGCCGTAATCATCATACTGATCTTAATTATTGTAGGTTCGATCATACGGTGGGGCATTAGGCTTATTTGGTATCTACTCGCCAACGCGATTTTAGGCATCATCATACTTGCCGGAGCTAATCTTATCGGTATCGGAGTGCCGATCGATTGGATGACGGTGTTGATCAGCGCCATAGCAGGGATCCCAGGAGCTTTGGTGGTCATCTTTCTCTACTTAATCGGCATTCCCCTGTAAAGCATGGCCTAAGGTTAAGTTATGTGGTTAAAAACGAAAGTTGGAAAACGCGTTTCTATAAAGAGCACACAAGAAAATATGGATTGGGAAGGCATCCTCGTCGACGTTGACGCGACAGGGTTAACCATAAACGATGCTAAAATGGGGTTAACTTTCATACCCTTCAGCAACGTTTTTTCCGTACGTGTGTTAGAGCTTTAAAGAGTGCAAGATCAAAAATTAGTTGGATTCGTTGACATACATAAAAAAGAGCGTTGCCGCGCGCATAGGCTTTTTAAAATCTTGCCTTGGGGAATCAATTGACTGGAAATATGTGGTGAAACGTTATTTAAGATGGTTGTGTTAAAGAAAAGGAGGAGTTATATGAGCTTTAACATAAGCCGATGCTTGACGCATCTACTCTTTGTTTTTCTTATTATCCTTGTTGTAGTGAGTACGGGAGTTAACGCACAAACAAACACCGTCCACTCAACTGCCAGTATTGATTTTGGCACGGTCGGACGCGGAGGGAGTTCAGAAAAAGACGTGGTACTCACCAATAGCGGCAACAATTCATCGCTCACTTATTCTATCAACTTCACCTATGTAATGAATACAAGCGGGCAGCTAACGGCGACGCCTTCAAGCGGGTCAATAGCTCCAAAATCAAACGCAACTGTAACCGTGAGGCTTGACGTTCCGAGCGACGCCAAAGAGGGAAGCTTCAGCCCAAACATGGTCGTTAATACGTCAACGGCTCAGGACTTGCAAAGCGGTTCGACGGGCTCCTCATCATTAGTGACTCAAGTGACTTATACCGTCCAAGGTAACGTGCCCGCACAAACAGCGCTAACAGACGTTAACGTGCCTTTAGTTATCGGCGTTCTTTGCGTCTTTGCACTCATTGCTATAGGGGCTGTTTACTTCATCTTAATGAAGAAATAGGCCACCCATCTACAAATAAAGCGAAGCTATAGGCTGCAAAAGTCTAGTGTTGTATGTTTAGCTATAGGCGAAACGTATGATAAAAGCTACGGTGATTATAGCACTTATTCTAGTCGTGTCGCTGTCTGCAGCCGGTTGTACGGGCCTGCCTAGTACGTCGTCACCAACAACAACGTCCACGACAACGTCCACGACAACGTCCACGACAACAAAAACGTCAGCCGATTACAGCAGCGCCCTTACTGAGTTGTACAAATCCTACAATTTAACCATGGTACAGCCATTCAAAAAGTCAACCAATGCGCGAGGGAACGACGTTTACACGGGAGTTGGAAGAAACGCTACTGTTCCGGGCAGTCCAAGCGTAACTATCGTTATCGAGAAGATGAAATCAAAAGCCGAAGCGAAAAATGTGTATAATGCAACTATAGCTGCTAAACTGAAGGAGGGGTATAAAGCCAACCGTACACTTGCGGCTACGTATAAAGCTACGTCAGCTTACGAAGAGGTATGGGTGGGCAACTACAGTGTTAACTGGTTCATGTGCAATTACGGTCAAAATTTAATCCTGCACAGCTGGGCAGTCTCTCAAGAGTCTCATAGTTCTTCTTAGGCTGTCATTCGTTAGCAGCTGTCAACAACATATTATCGAGCATATACACGACTGCTTTTTTCTGTAAGGGAAGGGGTATTCGACAGAACAGACCAAGAAGGTCAGATGGACCGATGGCAAACCATGCTTCCTGAAAAGATTTATGGTAATTGCATGAAATGTTGGGAGGATGCAGACTTCTCAGCACATAAGAATATGGATTGGTTGCATTAGTGCTGTATAGACTTGTTGAGGTAAAGTGAAGAAGGGGAGGTTGGGAGCGCTTCGTGACGCCTTGAAATTTATTATAGAAACTGGTGAGTGAATAATGCTGCCGGACGCGCTTAAGGACTGCCTGCATACTTGATCCTCGTAAACAGATGACTGACTATAGTAAATTTGTGGGGGGCGTTTCTGATATTGTCCCGGCTCCATGTGATAAATGCGTCTTCATATATCGCCGTTGTACTCGTGAACGCGATGCATACCGTACGGAGTCCGACTGCCCTACATGCGCGTGGTATACGACCGGCGTTCCTGTGGATATACTAAAATGCAAAAAGGAGTGTTCGCACTACGTTGAAAAACGCTGATTAATAGCGCAGAGGCCTGAAGATTCAAAACACTTCTTTTTTCTCAGCTGCACAGTTCATTAAGCAATTCTTTTTAAAAAAGGTGCAAAAGATAAGCCTCGTTAATCATTGCTCAAAC
>PMYA01000107.1 GCA_003170935.1 Methanobacteriota archaeon | reverse complement strand
CTTATTTTTTAATCACAGGTGCAGTGATGGCAACAACGTTATCGATCATATTTAGCAAGTTTTCGACTTTTTGCCGTTGTTCGAGCGCACCACCTCGAAAGGTCTGTTTTCCTTGCTCAGTGATTGTATAAACAACCTTTTCGCGGCCTCCGGTCGGCTCACCTGCTTCCACGTCACCCGCCTCTTTGAGTTCGTGAAGACTCGGATAGATGTTGCCAGCGGTCGCCTTAAAGCGCCCGTGACTACGTTCTTTGATGAGTTGTGCCAGTTCGTAACCGCTCATAGGGCCTTCAGTAAGAAGAAAGTACAGGACGAAGAGCGAATACACTTTAAGCTTCTGTTGCTCAAGTAGCCCGTGTTCGGTCATCATTCAACATGCGTCAGTTTATATACAACAATTACTGATCTGTAAATGACTGATCTGTAAATGACTGGTCTGTAATTAGCTGATACAAAAAGTCATCATAGAAGCCAAGCGCAGGGCACTGTCAGTCAGGATGGGGCTCATGATGGTGTCGATGATTAACATCGTCACACAGTCGGTGTCGCCGTTCGAGACGGGGATTGCGACCGCTATGAACTCAATCTTTAGGACGATTGGCGGCGTTAAAGGGCCTACTATTGCAGGAGTATTCCTTGCGCGGTACGTTTCGCCGCTCGTCATTCAAACCCCACGAGGCCCGGTTATGGGACCTCTTATTCCCAATGCGACCGCATTTAACTACATATTCCTGGCGCTTGGTGTCGCGCTCGTAGGCGTCGTGGTGACGCTTTTAATCAAAGGAAAGGGAACGGAGATTGAGCGACAAAGGCCTGTTGAAGAAGCAGCACAAGAGGTCTAATGTGGTGAACCCCACGAAATATAAAAAAATATTAATCGGAACAGATGGCGGGGATCTGATGATCCCCGTCTATAACCACGCTGCCTACCTCACGCAACTCACTGATGCGACCGTACACGTCGCTTACGTGCTAGACAGCGCCAAATTTACGGGATACCGGATCGATGCATCTTCAAACATGTACGACGTAAATCTCGATGCGGGAAAGCAAATCGTAGTGAATGGCAAAAACGAGCTAGTTTCGCGCGGCGTCAATGAAGATCATATCGTAACCATAGTGCTTGACGGGCACCCGGCGGAAGAACTCGAAATGTACGCGGACAGTCAGGATATTGATCTCGTCGTTATCGGAACGCACGGGCGAAAAGGTTTAGATCGGTTGCTTATCGGAAGCGTCGCCGACAAGTTGGTACGGGGGGCTAAGGTTCCGGTGTTGATCGTCAGGAGCCGGTAGAGCAGCTTTGCAGGTCGGATTCGGGAATTAGACTTGCTTTATTTTAGCAATTGATGACGCGTTTTTGATATAACAAATCTCTGAACGCAGAATTATGTACATACCTATGAATGAGACTACAAAGGTCAAGGAGCCGATGACCATGATTCGGGTCCATCAAGAGACACGCGAGAAGCTAGAGTATGTGAGAAAAATGGGCGAAACGTATGACGAGATAATATCGCGCTTGTTCTATGCATATCTTGCTGATGATCAAGGAAACAAAAACACATCAGCGTATGAAAAACAGCGGCTTTTACGATGGGTAAAATCGGAAACTGACGAGCAACTTCAAGAGGTAATAGCCGATGCTGACGCCCATATTGAGAAGTATAAAGAGCGTGGCGCTGGGCGTTATTATGACTCAATACAAGCGTGGGCAAATGACCCGCTTGATGCGTTATTGTGGTGTTTAGAGGAGACTTCGCTTTCCTTACCGGAA
This sequence comes from Methanobacteriota archaeon, assembly GCA_003170935.1. Lineage (GTDB taxonomy): Archaea > Halobacteriota > Bog-38 > Methanoflorentales > Methanoflorentaceae > Methanoflorens. The sequence goes on along the minus strand of PMYA01000107.1, from coordinate 2,998 downwards.
ATGGCAGCGCTTGGCGTTCTAATTCATAAAAAAATCGCTGAAATCGAGTTGCGACGAAGGTCCAGCGAACCACAATAACGGCTTCAAGCTGTAGAATCGATTGGAAGCGCTACATACTTCCGCTGCCTAAAGATGTCTACTACACTTGTATGCGATGCTCGCGAGACATCGAGCTGGCAGCTTGAGATTGCCATTTTTGAGGTTATGGCCCAACGTTGGACAAACCCCTCATCCATCTGTGATCGTGCGGCATTATGAGTATACATGAATGGCTTCTTTTTTTTTATCGCAGGTATCAGATTTTTCAACCATATAAGAAATCACTCATTTCGGGCATTTTCAATAATCCCAGGGTACGAAACAATTTGGAGCGATCACAGGCCTTTCATCAGATTGCGCTTTAGCAACGTGCGAGCTAACAGCACAAAGACGACACTAAAGCCGATAAGGACGGCCCACCCGAGCAGGAGCGGGATCGCAGCGCTCCCCAGCAAACCGAGCTCAAAACTGTTAACGAGGTACGCGATCGGCGAACAGTACGCAGCCACCCTTGCAATCCCCTGGAGGCTCGCAATCGGCACAAATATACCGCTGATGAAGATCAGAGGAAAGCGGACGAGGTTTGAGAGCAACATAACATTAGAGGGGTTTGTGCTTGCCGGGGACGCGAGGAGCACGCCGAGAGCTGAGAAACAGAACGCGCCGAGCATCAGGCTTAGAGCGATTATGAGAACTCCTATGAAACTCACTGAATAGCCGAATGCCGCTATGCCAGCGGTTAGGATGATGATGTTGATGATGATGCCGAATAGCATGCCTGCGACAACATCCCCGAGAATCAGAGTGTTCACGGTCACGGGAAAGGACAGTAGCCGTTCGTAGGTGCCTGCTCGCTTCTCCCACGGAGTGATTAAAGGGCCAACAGACGAAGCCACGAAGAACACAAACATTGCCGCAAGTCCAGGGAACAGCGTATGAAGGTCTGCGCTCCTGCCTAAGGAGAACGCGAGGAACATAAAGAGCGGAAATAGGAAGCCGAACATGAGCACCGGCGGCTTTGTGTAGTAAATTCTCATGTCTTTCTCCGCTATGAGTGCTATGCTGCGAAGGTAGCTGAGAAGGGCATCACGGGGCATGCGCTTAACCCTCCGTCACGGTAACGAAGACGTCTTCCAGGCTGGCGCCTTCGATGCTCAAAGTAGTGAAAGAAAGCTTCCGCCTCTCAGCAAAAGAGAATATCCACTTAGCCAGCGCATCGGGATCATCAGTGTAAAAGCGCCACGTGTCACCTGTCCGTTCCGTTCGATTCACTAAGCCGCTGCGTTCGATCTCTCCTACATCTGTGGGTTTATCAAACGCGACCTCAACGGATTGAGTCTCGTTGAACGCCTGCTTCAGACGCTCAGGGGTATCAATAGCAGCTAGTGCCCCGCGGTTGATAATGCCAACCCGATCGCACAGTGTATTTGCTTCCTCGATGTTGTGGGTCGTCAAGAACACCGTTGTTCCCGCGTCGTTCATTTCCCGGATAATCGCGCGAATAAGGCGCTGGCTGTGCACGTCGAGTCCCGAGGTGGGTTCATCGAGAAAAAGCACCTTTGGGATGTGCACAAGCGCACTTGCGATGAGTACGCGCTGTTTCATGCCTTTCGAGAACCCCTCGACACGATCGTCCTTTCTGTCTGACAGTTCAAACTGCTGCAAGAGCTTATCAGTTCGTTCTTCAACGTCCTTCCGGTGCATACCGTAGAACCGACCCGCGAGAACGACGTTTTGTTTGGCCGTCAACTCGATGTACACATTACTCATCTCGGGAATGATGCCCATTTGCATCTTTGCAGCGATTGGGTGCTTTTGTATGTCAATCCCATCGATAGAGACTTCCCCGACATCTGGCGTGAGTATACCCGTGAGCATTCTGATGGTCGTCGTCTTACCGGCACCGTTTGGACCGAGAAACCCGAACAGTTCACCTTCGGGAACGCTGAACGAGACGTCGTCTACGGCGGTGATAGCGCCAAATCGCTTTGTTAATCCGGCGACTGCGATAACGTCGTCACGGTCTCGTTTCATTTCTCTCACTAAGTCCTGCGTGTTTAATAAATCGGGGAATGTTGATATAACATTGTGTATATAACAATGTAGTATACTAGACGTTACGAGTACCATGTGCAACCAAAACGACTGCAACTGTTGGCAATATCCAGAACGGAGCTGGATACAATTCCTCGTCCTCCGAATCTTGTATGAGACACCCACATATGGGTATCAACTTCTCAGCGAGATCGAAGTACGAAGCTGCGGCTGTCACAAGCTCGAGCCGGGAAGCATCTATACCATATTGCGACGGATGGAGGAGAAGGGGTTGCTGGCATCGCAGTGGGAGAAGGGAGAGTCAGGCCCTGACAGGAGAGTGTATACGGTGACCGAGAAGGGCGCTGAATTCCTGAAAGCGGGGCTGAGCACGATGGTGCGGAGAAAACAACTCTTTGATGATCTAATAGAGTTCTACGAACGGCGTTTTAAGCCATAGTACAAAGGAGGTGAACGATACATGTGCGAACACAATAGTNNATGGGGATGAGCATGGAACCCCCGGTGCCTTTGATGGACGTTGATGAAGAAATCAAAATGCTGGAAGAGTATAAAGACGCCCTCAATACCCACCTCGAAAAAGTAAACAAGCGACTTGAGGGACTAAAGCGCTGAGGCTGCTTGTTACTTTTTTTTCTTTTTTCTTTTTTTCGCCCACGTAGTCGGTTACATCTAGAATCTCTGCGCGCTGATAGTTGTACGCTAAAATGACGGCATGGTTCGGTTCTTTCAGCTTTCGCAAGGTTCCTCACGGATGTCGACTCAAAAGTTTAATATACAAAATGTCCTCGGTTATTGCTTCGGGGAAAGCATAGGAAGGCATCGCTTCGCTCTCCTCGTGCATTACTTAAACTCAAGAACACAAGCACAAATTCAGCAAATAGCATAAGACTATATGTGCTCC
>PMYA01000137.1 GCA_003170935.1 Methanobacteriota archaeon | reverse complement strand
ATTTAAAAAGGCACACTTGGTGGATTATATCGTTTTTATTGTGTTATTTGGCTTATTTTCCATATTCGGAACGTATGCCGGAATACAGGGCAGTCAAGGCTCCATCAGTAATTTCAGGAATTTCGCACCCATAGTAGCCGGGCTTGTTGCCGGTCCTTATGTTGGTCTGGCAGTTGGATTGATTGGCGGCATTCAGCGCCTGTTCCTTGGTGGCGTAAGCACTGTTCCCTGTTCACTAGCAACGGTTCTTGCGGGACTGCTTGCAGGTATAGTGTGCCGCCTCAACAAGGGAAAACTATTGAGAATCATCCCGGCAATGGCATTTGCCGCTGGTATTGAATTACTCCACGCCGGGTTACTCGTGCTGCTTATCCAGCCTTTCACTAAAGGGGTCGAGGTCATGCTCAGTGTTAGCCCCGCAATGATCATTATAAACTCAGTGGGCGTGGGAATCGCCGTGATCATCATAAAATCAAAAGATGACATCATAACATTAAAGGGGCAAGGTACCCAGGAATAAGAGCTTGAGCCCGAAGAAAGCGGCAGCAGCTCACACCTCAGCTGCGAAGTGGTAACAGTGNNGTGCGTACAGTTGCGCTGGGGGTTCCTTCTAGGCACGTTGACGCGCACCGTCGAACCTACCTGGTGAACCATACCGCTCTGAGCCAAAACTGATACCCTTATATCCAGCAAATGTGTTTGCCGCATCAAAAAGCAGACGGCCCCAGTATCACGCCGGGTGATTCTGGATGGTGTGAAGATTTCTTCCTGTGTCATGCAAGTCATTTGTTTCTGTTTGGACGATAGATTGGTGCCGTTCACAGGAGAGGAAACATCCGTGCTTTTGGTATTGTTCGCCTTCGTGACGCCGGCTGTTTCCAGAGCATCATTATTTATCACAGCGCGCAAAATCATAAACTCCCTTATGTTGTGCAAATGCATGGGCCGCGTTTGGGATCACGTATCGGTAATGGGGTCAAGTGGCGGATAGACAACATTACAATCAGTATGGGATCACATTAAGCACAGAAAAATGACACAGCGGTTGTTAATTGTTGGATATTATGGATGGCAAAATACCGGGGATGATGCGATGCTATATGCGTTATTACGCGAGCTGCATGCCCGCTTTCCTCACGCCACGTTTGTGGTACCCGCGCGAGCCCCTTGCACGATTCCAGAAGAAGTAAGAGAACTCGTACAATTTGTCGAAGTACGGCCGTGGAGAATGCTTCGTGAGATTATGAAATCCTCTGTACTTGTGATGGGGGGTGGCACTCACCTCTATGATCAGGGCAATTTACTCGGACGTCTAACGGTCTTAACCGGTTGGCTCACATCCATAACCTTGGCGAAAATCTCGGGAGCTCGAGTTTGGTTAATCGGTATTGGAATAGAGCCTATTAAGACCAAATGGGGCGCTTTTTTTTTCAAGTCTCTATTAGGGTTGGCCGATTTCATAAGTGCACGAGATTCAACGTCGTTCCAGATTGCACAAAGCATGGGATTTAAACGTAAATCCGTCCAATCTTTTGATCTGATCGCATTGCTGTTGGATTTTGTTGCATCTTCACCTGAGCAAGAAAGTTGCGGCACGATACAGGCCAACAAACTGGCCCGTCCCAAGACGATAGGTCTTGCCGTATTGCCATTTTTTGAAATATACACGGGCGACAAGACTACGGACAAGTTTTTCGTTCAGCGGATTGCCGAGTCACTCAACAAATGGCTTGAAAAAGATGACAAGAACACCGTTTGTCTCTTCACTACTAAAGGTGCTTCGAAGGACCACGATGTGCTCGTGACGAATCTGCTGTGCGCGAGCTTGACACCTCAGGAGCGTGTGCGACTGATCCCGTATGATTCAGATCCGCGCCAAACGCTGGCCAAAATTGGACGATGTGATGCCTTTATCGGAATGCGTTACCATTCGTGCGTGTTTGCGTACCTCTCAGGCGTGCCACTGCTCATGGTCAACTATTTTCACAAGTGCCAGGCGCTGGCAGACGACATTAACCTGCCACGGTCTGCACTTATCACCCCTGATGAGATCCTCGACGGGTTACTCGAAGAACGTTTGACATTGTTGGCTACGTTCCCAGACAGCTTCGTGGCAGAATTGCCCCCTATAGAGGCTAAAAAAATGGCTGATAAGAATCTTCCGGGAGGGTTGGGCATCCTTGCGGATCTTGATGATAACTAATACGTTTCCACCACGGCGATTTGGTGGGGTTACCAAAATATCATTCTCTATTGCCAAGAAATTAGCGCAACGTGGGCATCACGTGACAGTCTATACAACAGATACTGGCAACACGGAACGCTCAAGGCTCCAAGTCGAAAAAGTTGCGGGCATTGAAGGTTTGCACGTGCACTATTTCCGCAACATCAGCAATCTACTTGCCTTTAAGTATCGCCTTTATACCCCAATAAGCTGCTTGTCGACTTTAAGAAGGGAAACTCGGAGTTTTGACATAGTTCACTTTCACGAATATCGGAGCCTATTCAGCATCTTTGGGTCGTACTTTGCGAGAAGTAGCAGGGTTCCGTATGTAATGCAAGCCCATGGCAGTATGCCAAAAGCGCTTCCTCAGCAGAAAAGGCCACCCATTTTTGTGAAATACGTGTCAGACGCGCTGATCAATGAAAGGGTCATCAGACGTGCTTCTAAGGTTATTGCCCTCAATCAATTGGAAGCACAAGCCTATGAGAATGCAGGGGTTGAAAAACGGAAAGTTGCAGTCATCCCAAATGGACTCGATTTGTCTCAGTTCGCCAAGCTGCCACCGAGAGGTCAGTTCCGGAAGAGGTATGGAATTGAAAGTCGTGAGAGTATCATCCTTTTCTTGGCGAGAATCAACAAAGTCAAAGGATTAACACTCCTCCTAAACGCGTTTAATGGCTTAGAAAAGGAAGTAGATAACGTTAGGTTAGTAATAGCGGGGCCTGATGATGGCTATTTGGGCCAACTAAAAGAAGACATCAAACGCTTGGGAATCTCTGATAAGGTACTGCTCACGGGGCCTCTTTACAAAGAAGCTAAACTGGAAGCTTACGTTGATGCAGACGCTTACGTGCTCCCCTCCTCTTACGAAGTCTTTGGATTGACCGTAATCGAAGCGTGCGCGTGCGGCGCCCCTACGATAGTAACAAATCGCTGTGGTGTTGCTGATGCGATCAGAGAAGTCGGTTGTGTTGTTGACTATGATACACATCAATTGCAGTCTGCGATACATAACGTTGTTACCAATGCACCATTACGAGAAAAAATGAGGGAAAGGGGGCCCGTAATGGTACGAGAGCGCTACGATCTAGAAAAAATCATTGATGATTTAGAAAAGCTTTACCAAACGTGTCTTTGAGGGATAACAGAGTGGACGTTTGTTGTGCTCTTCGTTGGTCCTAACTAACAAAAAAACCTATAGAGGACATAAGTTCATTTGAGGGAGTGTGACATAGGGTAATATCATCGAGTGATTTGAGAGCGTGCACGAGA
>PMYA01000034.1 GCA_003170935.1 Methanobacteriota archaeon | reverse complement strand
GCGCAGTACTCGATGCGCAATACGCCGAAGGTCATCGGCGGCACGACGCCCGTGTGTCTGGAAGTAGGGGCAGCGCTGTATGCAACGATCACTGAGCGGGTTGTGCCGGTGAGTTCTACAAAGGCTGCAGAGCTGACGAAACTGCTCGAGAACATCTACCGCGCCGTCAACATCGGGCTGATTAACGAGGTGAAGATGGTCGCCGAACGGATGGGCATTGATATCTGGGAGGTCATTGACGCCGCTGCTACCAAGCCGTATGGATTTACGCCGTTCTACCCAGGCCCGGGGTTCGGAGGACATTGCATTCCAATTGACCCGTTCTACCTCACATGGAAGGCACGCACGTGCGGAATCGAGACGCGATTGATCGAGGTCGCCGGTGACATTAACACGGCGATGCCCGCGTGGGTGGTGGGCAAAGCCGCAGACGCCCTTCACGCGCAGGGAAAGGCGCTCGAGGGCTCACAGGTCCTTGTGTTGGGAGTGGCCTACAAAAAGAACGTCGATGACGTGCGTGAATCACCAGGCGTCAAGATACTGCAGACCCTTAAGGACCGGGGCGCCGTGGTGTGCTATTCCGACCCGTATGTTTCGATCCTGCGACGCATGCGAGAGCACGATTTAAAGTTAACCTCAGTGGACATTACAGCGGAGCTGCTCTCCCGGATGGATTGCATCATCGTCGCTACCGACCACGACGCGTTCGATTATGCGTTTATCCAGACGCACGCGAAGTTGATTGTCGACACGCGCGGCCGCTATCGGGAGACGTTCGGGAACGTCGTTAAATGCTAAGTACGAGGGGCAGAGGCATCGCCACAATCCCGCCGTTTCGCTAGAACGTCACAAGCGCGACATGTGGTTGCTCTGACGTGCCAATGATGACTTGCCCATCGCACTCTAACCACGCGTGCGATTGAAACGACTTCATATCAGTCTCAGGCTTGGCCACCCCGACGTTAATGACGGCAGGGTACCCGTAACGCGCGAGGAGGATCTGTCCTGCAAGGGCCTGGGTCAGGCACGTGGCGTGGGGCATATGTTGCTAACGATGCGAACTTCCCGGGCAAGCTGTGCAAAAGTGGGTAGCGCTGCACTGGTTTTTGAATCTGAAGGCGCATTGAGCCGAGCGAGTGCCCTCTGAAAACGCGGGAACGGGATCATCCAAAGGCCTAGCCTTGCGCCTGCGACGATAAGGAACGCTCGAAGGAGTCGTCGTCGTTCAAAAGGCGTCAAAGAGAGGAAACGGCGCGCGTTAGACATTGTCTACAATGTCAATGAGGTCGTTTTTAGCGAGTTCCTGGAGGAGGGCGATGAGGTCCTTTTCATGGCGTTCAGCTTCTACGTCGTACTCTTCAAGAAGTGTGTCACGGACCTCCCGTACCGTTCGCGGCGTTTGAATGAGCTTCCAGATTCGAGCGCCGACGGGATCGAGCCCTTAATAGACACCGTCTTTGAGGTTGAGGATCGCCGCCTCGTCGCCAAGATCTGCTGATGCTTGCTCTTTTGATACCACGACGGTATTATCGAGTGCGATTTTGGTATCGATAGCCATGATCCCACCTTATTGATGCACGCTGAGGGCACATGTAACTAGTACAGACAGTTATATCCGTATATTTCATTCCGCCCCGCATACATGTCTTTACCGTTTGTCTATGCCGGGTGTTGCGACTTGAGCGGTTTTACGCTTCTCTAAAGGTAACGCTCCTAATAATAGTAGTGCTACTTGAGCGAAGAGAACAAAATACGGTCAAACCTACGGTACAAGCTAAATTAATACGAACAGCTTGACCTTGTTGAGCTTGTTGAGCTTTGCTGATGCCTTCCAGTGAATGCGCTTACGGGGTCTCCTACCTTCAAAGGGACGAATGTACGCCAGCTCCATGCCCTCGAGCGCTCGACATATCCTATGTACTCGAAATATCGTCAATCTAACGCTGCGCTTTGCTGGTTTGCTTAGTAGGATACGCACACTGCATGGGTTCGATTGCCCACTCAGCACCCATAACAACACAAAGCGGGTACGGTTACCACAACCCGCCAACCCCACCGTTGCAGATGGAAGCCCATATAAGTCTGAAGTCTGTCCTATGTTGCAATCAGCTTTATTGAAGCAAATTTTTACGCGAATCATATTCGTAAGGTCATGCGGCCCTTTAGATCTGTTATCGAACAACCTAAAAAAGTCATCTTTGAGTCTCTTCACGCTATAGAAGACGTTATCGTATCAGCCTTTCCAGGAGTCGCTGCCTTACTAACTGGGGCCGTCACGGCAACGCTGATAGCCAGAGGCTTAGGGCCATTTGGGATGGGACAATATGCACTCATCATAAGCGTTTCGGCTTTTGTCGTTGGAATATCCGATATGGGGATTGGACAAACGGCAATACGCTACGCCTCGCAGGCTGCGTCACAAAGCGACGCGGAGGGACAATTTGCCATTTTGCGCTGGACGTTTCGCCTGCGCATGCTGTTCGTCCTCGGTCTTTCCCTCCTTGTTTTTGCTTTGGCCCCTACGATAGCAGCCACCATATGGCACGACGACAGTCTTACCCCAATACTACAGCTGAGCCTCCTTATAGGCATTTTCGCCACGCTAGCACACGTTCCGACTATTTACGCGCAATCAGCTCGGCGCTTTAGAATGAACAGCATGATTCAAGTGGCGCAAGCTTTGATTTCATTTGCAGCCATCTTACTTGTCGCCTTTTTAGCCCTTTGGCATGTCGAGATTGTCGTACTGGCAAGCGTGATTGCTACTGCGATCGGCGCGTTGGCGTTCATAACCATCACTCCAAAGGCCGCATTCTTTAAGTCCGACACTTCTTCACGATTAACTCACGTAAAATTACGGCGTTTCCTGACGCCTCCAACGATTAAGGGGGGCGAAACGTCCGCGTTAGATTCAACCAGTATCGGTTCTTTCGCGCGTTTCAATTTTATAGATCAAATGGTGAGTGTGAGTGCTCTCGCCGCACCCGTATGGCTTATGGGAATTTTTCTGGCCAAGGGCCTCATTGGCATTTACACTGCAGCTTATTACGTTGCGGTTCCTATGACGATACTCACAATGGCCATCGGTACCGCGCTTTGGCCGCGCGTCGCTGCTGCAACGACGCTTAAGGGAAATAAAGACCTCCTGCGCAGCGCTATGGTACTAACGATGTTCACGGTTGTTGGAGGTTTATGCTACGCCGTTCTCGCGCCGCTACTGATGCCGTTGGTCTTTGGAGTAGAGTACGCAAGCGGCATACGCGTAGCTCAGCTATTATGTCTGGGATGGTGCGTTTACTTACTCGCGTTACCTGTTAGCATCGTTGGTTATAATTTTGGAGTCGTTCGGATAAGTTGGTTGATAAACGCAGTCGGGTTGATCGTAATTATCACGGTCAACGTTTGGCTGCTTCCGATTATAGGGCCGCTGGCGGCAGCTGCAGCGTTTGGAATTGCTCAATTAATCGTGGGTGTTTCGAACGGGATCTTCGTCTGGAGAAAGATGAAACGGTTCGCAAAGCAAGAAGGTGGCGCAGACTAGTTTCGCAAAAAGCCGGTGCTGAAAAAAGCCGGACGATGTATCCAACGCTCGTTTTTGCCGCCTGTTCTGCCGCTAAACGAAGTTTAAACGTCCCCACATGCAGCTGCGGCCTTAGCGGATCGCACCTCGTGCCAGCCGCGTCTTTCACTTTCGAAAGGAAGGGCCATTGTCACTCGCTTTTTCCCCACCCCACCCTCACGGCCCCTCGTCCAACATAGAGCTTATGAGCTCCTAATCGTGCGCCAATACTAGTCTTCTACATCAGCGTTTTGCCGCTCGTCTCTTTGTCTATGTGAATCGTGATGAGTCCGTATCCGATCTTAGGAACGTTTTTAACTATACCTGTTCGAGTGCTAAAAAAGAAAGACTCAAGTCGCGGGGGGTACCCTTATCATAAACAGATGCAGACAGTCACGTTCACAGTTTGCAATTATACATAAGCGGGGCACTTTTATAGCCTTTAATCCAAACAGCGCTGAATTTTGCGCGGCCGTGGAGGGACGCAAAGCGCCTCACGAGTGACTCGCTGGAAAGACGAAACATTAGTAAGATCAAACCGATCCGAACAAGCAGCCTACGACTACAGACCGCGTGAAGGCAACCATGAAGCTCGACAATCCACTGGAAATGAATGACTGGAAAATACGCAACTTCCTGCTTTTTTCCTTTTCCTGGCTGGCTCTGTTGTGGATTATGTTTGCGCTCAAATCGGTCGGGCTTGGCGTTCCTTTGCTTCAACAGGTTGCCGGGTGTGTTTGCCTTTTATTCATCCCAGGGCTGGCGGTCCTTCGCATTCTTCGACTTCACAAACTGGGACGTGTTGAGACGCCACTTTACGCAACAGGAATAAGCGTTTCAGTCGTCATTTTTGCAGGATTGGCGCTAAATATCGTCGGCCCTGCCGTCGGCATATTTGACCCGCTTTCAGCGCTTCACTTGGTTCTTTTCATGAGCGGGATAATCCTCGCGTTGTGCGTGGCAAGTTACTGGAGAGACAAGGACTATGCTGCACCGTCTCATCTGCACGTAAAGGCAGTATCACCCTTGACGCTAGGCTTGCTCCTACTGCCTTTTTTGAGCATTTACGGCGCTTATTTAGTCAACAACTATGAAATCAGCGCGCTTATTCTGCTCTTAATTGTTTGTGCGGGGGCTGTCGTGCTCATTTTGAGCTCGCGCAAGAAAGTCGACAGTTCCACGTACCCCCTTGCCATCTTTGCGATTTCGCTTTCTCTACTGCTCTCTAACGCATTGATATCACGATATTTGTGGGGATGGGACGTCTTTGGTGAAGCTAACGTCGTTAATTCTGTCATTAACAACGCAATCTGGAACCCAAACTATGCCGCGGGGTTCAACACGTTCCAAAGCGGCATTGTCGCAGGATACAATGCGGTACTGAGCATTTCTATACTAGCGCCGGCATTGTCACAAATCGGTAACATCGATATTGCATCGCTATTCAAGATCGTGTATCCTGCCCTCTTCTCTTTGGTTCCAGTGGCGCTGTATCAACTCTTTCGGAAACAGACGAGCGAGAAGGTTGCATTTCTCGGAAGCTTCTATTTTGTTGTCGTTCCCACTTTCTTTATCGAGACGGTGGCTATCGCACGGCAGGAAATTGCTGAACTATTCTTGGTCCTTTTTCTGCTCGTGCTCTTCAGCAAGAAATTTAGCATGATGACCCGAGCTTGTTTGCTGATTTTGTTTGCTGGAACGATGATTGTTTCACATTACGGGATCGCGTACTTGTTCATGATCCAGTTGATAGTAGTCTACGTGCTGTTGGTAGTGGCAGACAAAGGCCCTCTAGATTTTGTCAGGCGGAAGCGCAACGGCGGACCCCCGGCGTTTACGTCATTGGCCTCGGCGAGATCTTCAAGCACGAACATGCGCAAAGATCGCGCCATTACGGCCACATTAGTCATTATATTCGCGGCTATGGCGTTGGCTTGGTACAGCTACACTGCGAAAGCCCTGACCTTGTCATACTTTACACAAGCAATTGTCAATAGCGTACCTACAAATGTCGTTCCTTCAACTACCGCACAGGCGTCTGCGAAGTTGGAATCGTCCCCTACACTCCTTGCGTCTTTTACCAGCCGCTTAAACACCGTCGCAAGTCTTTTTATTTTTTTGGGCGTTGTTGCTGCTTTTGTTGATCGAAGAAGAATGGGAGTCGACAGGGAGTATCTTGCGTTTGCCGTTTCGAGCGGTCTCCTAGCCCTGCTTATTGTTGCTCTGCCAGTGCTCGAAACTACATGGAACGTATCAAGATTACATCACCTCACTTTGATAATTCTGGCTCCGTTTTGCGTTCTTGGCATTATGGCGCTTTTTCGTTTGCCCGGTTTGATAAAAAAGACCGACAAGACAAGCTATCCACATGAACGCAAAGCGTACGTGGTTGCTTCAGTTTTCTTGGTACTCCTCCTGCTATTCAATACCGGATTCATGTCTGCACTAGCACGCGAACCAATGTTGTCCCCTTCATTGTTTCACGAAGACTTACCGCTCTTCGTACACGGAGGGGACCTCGCTGGCGCCAAATGGTTAGGAGCGGCCGGCCGGCAGGACTCAGTGTACGCAGATTACTACAGCTTGTCGATATTGCTCGCCTACAGCAACACCTCAATAGAAAAAATACAGAGTCTAACCCCCAAAACAAAAATCACTACGGAGTCTAAAATATTCGTGCGTGCAGGCGACGTTGCATTAATAGAATCTGGCGGGAAAAACGAGCAGCTGCTGGGTCCGTCGGGAGGTATCCTCAGTTCAAGTTTTACCGGCAACTTGAGCAAGATATACGATAGCGGTTCTGTCATCTACAGCGATTAAAAGCTCAAGCATTCCGCAAAACGAAGCTGATTCAAGCACTCGCATCCAAGTTCTGGCGAGAAAGAGCATTTTCGTGACGATGTTTGCGTTAAGCTATTGGAGTCCGCCTATCCCGACCGTTACGGTTGGCAAAAAAAGGTCGCGGCGATCGCTTCGAAGCTATAGCAGTCGATGGCCACTTGCGATTCGCGTGATTTTCCCCTCTCGACGTGCCACTCTCGCCAGATACGCCCCCAAACCGATTGCTTATGCGCACAGAACGGTGCAGCAGCGATCAACTGTTCATCACCGTAGGCGCAGTGCGGCAACAGTAAGAGCTGAGCCCCGTCGTTTCGCCACATTACAGAGCGACCTGTTGGGTGGCATGAATCATCCATTAACACAAAAACATCTGGACGACGGAGCCGCATGTTCGTATTCGCCCATCTGCTAAATGCGATAAGTGGAGGGAAGACTCAGAAAGAGGCTTTCAAACGAAGCCCGAAAATTGCCCGGTGTCAACAGCAGTGCCCTGACTAGTAACTAGAGTACCTATAAGTCTCAATCTGAAAACTTCGTGTGATCGGTTGAGATACGTTGATGTGGGCCCAGTAAACCGTTTTTCTGTCGCCTTTGTCGTGCTCAAGATCTCTCACCTATTCGAGACTCTATACAGTCCATCATAGCGCCTGCCTTGCTGTACCACGAATTTTGTCGCGCAATTTGTCTCCTTGACTCTTGCCACTCTTGCGCGTCGTATTTCAGAAATGCATTTATGGCATCGACGAATTCATCCTGCGTTTTTGCTGTTCTCAAAAGCCGACCGTCGTCAAATTTCTTCAATTCCCTTGTAGCAGTTGCGACCACAGGCTTGCCTAGCGAGAAATATTCATAGAGCTTCACCGGGTCTATTGAATCAGTCATTGTGCCGATTTTAAACGGGATGAGCGCTACATCGAACATTTGGGCGTATGCGGGGAGCTGCTTACGCTCTTTAGTCCCTAATATAAAGACGTTCTCTGGCTTCTGGTGTGCTCGACGCTGATTTTGCCGGTCAAGTGGCCCGATCAGCAAGAAGTCGACTTCGGTGAGTTCTCGTGCGGCGGCAAATATCAGGTCCATGTCTACCGGCCAGTAGCTGCCCATATAACCTACCCTTTTTTTGTCCGTTCTTGTGTAGTCGGTAATCTCGCACGAGTCTTTGTTCATCTCAAAAAAATTGGCGTCAGTTCCGTTTGACACCGTTACGACGTCTTTTTCCTCTGCCATCGACAGGGCATCTTCTCTCAAGTTTTGAGCCGTTACAAATATAATGTCGCTTTTCTTGATGAGCTTCTCATGTTGCTCTTGCTGAAAATAGTCTGAAGTGGCGAAATGGTCAACAGGATCCAAGTAATCATAACAAACTAGATCGAAATCATCTTTTGATATGAAAGGTTCCCAAAACGAAGAGGCCACGATTGCGACCTTCGTCTGCGTTCTGCCGCACTGCTTATTTAATGTCTTTCGAATGGCTGACTCAATTAATCGGGAGGACAAGACACTTTGTGAGATTCGCTCAGGCAGCGCAGTTCCCCAAAGCGAGCGTGGGACGCAAAGCCACGTCAGAACGAAAGAATCTCCCTTATTGTTGTGCTTTTTCAGGAGAGCTTCTATGCTATGTTTAAAGTGGCGGAGCCGTTGCACCACGAAATGCTTAACTGCAGGGTACTCTACGTAATAGAACTCGTATGAGTCCGCAAAGTTCGCGCGCCATTCCCTGAGCAGTTGCTGAGGCCTCTGATAGAGGGAGTCGTAAGTGATGCATGAAAAATAAAAAACAGCGGTTCTTTCGCTCATTTCTCTATGGTTTAGTTGTAACACAACCTGGTACTCAAGCGCCCACTGACAAGGAGATTGTCCTTATTGTTTAAAAAGCGGCGGTCTGCCGGTTTCAGTGATGTTTGTTCTGAGTAACTTTGGCTTGCTTTCATCTAAAGACTATTGGCCGGCCAGATAAAGATAAAATCTTAGCACGAAACGACCAACGCTAAAACGGGAAATTAAACGGAGTCAGGGGTCGCTTTAATCACTTCTCAAAACTCGTATTTTGTCTGTATTTTTGCCCGCCAATTTCAATGGAATTGTATAGGTTGAGCTTACTGTTTGCCGTCCGCGAAAACTATCCCAAATGCTCTTTCTTGTCAATGGCACGGTCGCTAGATTCAATATTATTTTGTTGGGGGGCTTTTTTGATAAATACTATCGAACTAGTTATGATTATGCTCTCGAATTTTGATCTCCTTGTGGGCTGGTTGGTTGTTTTCATCATTCCTCTAGTAACATCGTTCGCCCCCTGCTCATCTATAAGTTGTTTAATAAACCCGACCATGCCGTAACAATGGCTGCGCATTGGTACTTTTAGACCTAATTTCCCCTTTGCATATAACAAAATCAGCCACATTGGGCCCCGTTTCGACTTCTTCTGAGTATATGAATTCAAATTGAGGCTCTTACCATCGGGGAAATTGCTCCAGTATCCGGTGCCCCAATCCTCAATAACATAAATTCCATTTGGCTTAAGGTGGTTGTCAAACAGATACCAAAACGCAGTTTTTGTCAACTCACCAATATGCGAAGCATCATCGATAATAATGTCAAATCCTTCAGGTGCGACATTATTTGCAACCTGCGAAAGGAATTGAGGATCGGCTTGATTCCCCTCAAAGATGTGTATCCGTTCGCCATGATCGAAGCCATCTGGCAGTTTAATATCAATACCAGCGATAGTTCCGAATGGAAAATAGTCCCGCCATAGTAAAAGCGAACCGCCTTTACTAATTCCGAGTTCGAGAAAAGCAAGTTTCTTTTGAACGTATGGTTCGAATATTGGATCGTATTTTTCAAGATAACGATTGGTTATCTTGTCTGAATCGTACTTATCTAGAGACAATTCTAAGCTTCGCATCTTAATTCATTCCTTTTATTTGGTGGTGTTTTTAGCTGAAAAGGTGGGTAGATCGGCCAGCAAACCAGACTGAAAATACTACTTTTTCCAGAATCGCCACCGTTTCTTGTCGTCTCCGGTTTAGAGCCGAACAGCCGGGCCCAGAAGCAAACCTTTGGAGCTGGCAACCGCAAGGTCACAAGCTCAAGCTGCCTCTGGATCTGTTCTTTATCGTGTCTCAGCCCTGAGTTGCGGCCCTGCTCAGTGCGTAAGCTGCCATCAAGGTTCGTTATCTCCCCTGTTTTACGAGCTCGATCTCATCGGCATAACGGTATTCTTTGAAGTTTCTGACGCCTTCAGATCGCTGTTAAGCTTCTTAGTGATGCCTTCGAGACGCTCAACGACATCATTCAGTTGCTCTTTCGTTTCAACAACATGACCTCTTTTTGTTGCAAGCAACAGCGATACCTTATCGCCACTACGGCAAACTGATTACAACAGCGCTATTTAATAGTAAATGTTTAACGATTTAGTCGAGAAGAAATGAGGACAAACACCAAACGTGATTTTCCAAAGCACGCTGACGCTAAAAGATACCGCATATGTATCATCGCACTCCCTTCAATTCCAGATAATCCACATCTAACCGCACTGATTAAAATATTCACGCCGCTAACATCGCGGTTATGTGTTGTTACCAGCAACTACCAAGCACAGAACAATCTAGATGCTCAGGTAACCATAAAAAACGTTAAGTGCATCGCGAACGCCAAGACGCTCTGGGAAAAGATTACCACCCAACTGCTGTTTCAGCTACGTAGCTCGTATTTTCTCCTCTCTAATGTTTCTTCTTTTGATATCGTCGTGTTCCACATAGGTACGACACTCGTCCTGCCAATGGCCCTCAGCAGAATACTGCGAAAAAAGTCGCTGCTGTATTTGTCAGGATCACAGGCTGAGTCGATCAAGTGGACGTACGGCGGCACACCGCTCGGTTCTTTGTTATACAACATTATCGCCATCATCGAGACTCTCAACATGCACCTTGCCACCAAGCTGGTTGCCTATACGCCGTCTATAGTCGAAACACTGCATCTCGACCTATATCGCAATAAAATCTTGACCACAGGAGCGCGCTATGTCGATACGAAAGAATTTGCGCAAACGACCGCGATCACCGATCGTAAAGACGTCATCGGGTATGTTGGCCGGCTGAGTCGCGAGAAAGGGGTGCTCAACCTGATTCAGGCTATGCCTGAAATTGTGCACGAACGTCCAGCTGCCCAGTTATGTATCATTGGAGAAGGGCCGCTGCACGACGCGGCGAGACGAATGACGCAAGAAAATGGATTGATCGAGCGCGTTAGGTTCCTCGGTGAGGTTCCTCATCATCAGATTCCAACCTGCCTAAATAAAACGAAATTGCTCGTGCTACCGTCATACACGGAAGGGCTCCCCACTATAGTCCTCGAGGCGATGGCGTGTGGCACACCAGTGCTTGCGACACCTGTCGGGAATATCCCCGATATCATAAATGACGGAGAGGATGGCTTCATAATTCCCGCCAATTCGCCCAGCATTTTGGCTGCCGCAATAGTAGCAGCCTTATCGAATGATAAACTTGGGGATATCTCGAATCACGCAGCGGAGTCTGTCGCTGCTCACTACTCGTTCGAAGCTTCAGTGGCCAGACACCGCGAGATTATCAAGAGTTTGGAGTAGATCCGCCCGCATTCCAACAAGAGAGGGATAAAGCTACAGCGCAGATAGTGTTTTCTGTGCTTATAGGGACTTGCAAAAAACAAACGGCTTAATCGTAAGTAGGTGTTTACACTTGCAGCAGTAGTATTGATACCAGAAATCACGCTTTCTATGGTTGAAACGGATCCTATGACACGGAGGCAATAGATTGAAACTGACCGACAAAACTCAATGGAGTCAAGAATGGGATCTAATTGAGCTGAATGAGGTCGAAAGGAGAGCGAGCCCGCGGCCCCCGACCCTTTTTTCGAGCTATAAGGAATACCTCTTCTGGGATGTTCTTTTCGACCACTACATCCCAAAAGTCGACGAAGCAACTGCACTGGAGATCGGCAGCGCCCCAGGCGATCTCCTCATCAGACTACGTGAAAGGTACGGCTACACCCCCTACGGCATTGAATGGACTCAACGAGGGGTCGAACTTAACCGACAGCTATTTCAGTTACACAATATCGATCCTGACAACGTTATTAGTGCAGATTTTCTTTCAGAAGAGATTCAACAAGCTTACAAGGACAGATTCGACTTAGTCATCTCAAACGGGTTTATAGAACATTTTGGCAACCCGCAAGATATCGTCAATAAGCACGTGAATCTGTTGAAAAAAGGCGGCCTCCTCATCGTAATCATACCTAACATGTCAGGCGCGAATGGGCTGGTGAGGCGATTTCATAGCGCTACCAAAGCCGCCAGTAACTTTGACATTATGAGGCTCAATGAATTTATCACACTTTTTGATGAAAAAAGTCTGAACAGGTTATTTTGCAGCTACTATGGCACGTTCGATGCAGCCTGGACGTTTCCCGTGCCAGTCGCAAAGACGCTGCTCAGCCTTACCGCGCAGCCCATATTGAACGTAGCTTTTCGAGCGGTCCTTAGGCAAAAAGGATGGGAAAGCCGGGTATTCAGCCCTCACTTGGTCTACATCGGCATCAAGAGGGAAACCTAAACTTTTGACTTGACGCCTCTGCTTAGCTTGTGGTCGTAGCCGTCCTGATGGCTATCCTTTAATACCCCAATTGCAAACATGAAACTCTAAAAGCCATCGTTATGAAGCAGAAACACGACACACTAACACTGCGAATCTCACCATTTGCGTATTTTCTCGCATTTCTAGTCCGTGGCACATTCTGGCGCGATACGTACCGCCGTTTAGAGCGATTTGTGCAGCCCGGAGATTTTCTTTTGGATATTGGCGCTCTTGACGCTCCCTACACGAGATATCTCCACAACCGGGCGATTGCCATAGACGTGGCTCAAACTGGGCGGTTTGGATTCTCACCCGAAAACATAGCACAAATGAAATCGTCGCCGAATGTAATTCCTGTGATCGCAAGTGCGGAAGCACTCCCGTTTCAGAATGGTGTGTTTAACAAGATCGTTTGCACTGAGGTTATTGAACACATCTTGAGCGATAGTATTGCAATAACGGAAATGGCTCGTGTGCTCGACAGAAACGGAATGGTGTTCATTACTACACCAAATGGCGAAAAAGTGCCGCTTGAACGCGGCATAGAAGAGCACATCCGCCATTATACTGAACAACAGCTCCAAGCTCTTTTCGAGGGGCATTTCGAATTCGTTTCTGTTGAACGACGTTTCCACTTCTTAAACGTGCTAAATCTGCAATTCCGAGCTTACGACAAGTGGGAAGCTGCTGGCAACCCCCTATCCAAATTGGTTCTTGGTCTGGTGCAGATTAGCCTTGCGTGGATCTATGATATGGCCTACGTAATGGAAAGAGTCCTACGTTTGGAGGGGCATTACAACATATGCTTGATCGCGCGCCGACCAAAGAGGTCAGCGGAGCTACCAGGACGCGACGGCGATCTATCAACAGGCGACTCGCATAGCATCTAAGATGCAGAGGGTGCTGATGGGCGCCATATGCCCGGGTTTGTTATCTCTGTTGCCCAGCATATGATTCGGTTCGCCTAAGGCTGTCGATATCTCGAGTGCCCCCCCCTAAGGGAGCTAAAAGAGATTTGGATTCAAAGCGTTCCAAAATGGCCTTTTTCACGGTCTACGAAAACAGATAACTCTTAAAAGACGTTAAGTTTAGTGAGGGCAGTAAGGCATGTCTTCAAGCACGGGCTTACCGGGCTCTCTTCTCTTAGCGCTCCACGGAGCGGAAAGTGCGTACATCTACACCGATCTGACCATCACGGCGCGCATAAAACTCTCATAAAAAATGATCGAGCAGTTGGCTGTTCATAGCTGGCTTCTGCAGACCGCTGCCCGCTGGAGGGTTCTCCAGCGGGTTACGCATACGTTCGGTGCCAAAGGGCGTTGTCGCTGCCGATGACGAAGACGTCGATTCGCCCATCACCCCAGGAGACGGCGGCGGGTGATGCGGTGAGCTGCCCGCTGAGGGGTTCCCAGGTTCCCCACTCGCCAGCATGGACAGTGACGTTTACCACGTTGCTCGTGGCGTTCGCGTAGGTGGCGTTGCCGTCGTAGGCAGTGCGGTAGTAGTAGATGCCGGTTGCCGACTCGGTGCGGCTGAAGGCGTAGCCGCCTGTGTCGTTCGTCTTCATCGAGGTGACGTTCATAAACGTCACGTTGTTAGTGGAGCGTTGGAGGTAGACGGTGCGGGTCGGGAACGGAGCGCCGTTCGCAGTGAGCTGTCCGGTGACCGAGAAGTTCTGATTGACGAGCGCGCTTGAAGGGGCGCTGGCGGTGAGGATCGTGGAGATGCGCGCAGATTGGTTGCCGATGGCGTAGACGTTGCCGTCCCAGCTCCCGACGTAGACGACGCCGTTGACGACGGCGGGGGAAGAGGTAACGATGTTTCCAGTCGTGTAGTTCCAGAGCTTGGTGCCGTTGTTGGCGTAGAGGGCGTAGACGTTGTTATCAGGCTCACCGTTCCCGAAGTAGACGACGCCGTTGGCGACGGCAGGGGAGGAGAATAGCTCGCCCACTGCCCACCCCGTCGTGTAGTTCCAGAGCTTTGTGCCGTTGTTGGCGTTGAGGGCGTAGAGTTGGTCTCTATCGCTCCCCACGTAGACGACGCCGTTGGCGACAGCGGGCGAAGAGCTCACCGGCCACTTCGTCGTGTAGTTCCACAGCTTGGTGCCGTTATTGGCGTAGAGGGCATAGACGTTTTGGTCACCGCTTCCGACGTAGACGACGCCGTTGGCGACGGCAGGGGAGGACCGTACTCCATTGACGCCGGCCGTGTAATTCCAGAGCTTAGTGCCGTTGTTGGCGTTGAGGGCGTAGACGTTGTTATCAGGGTAACCGCTTCCGACGTAGACGACGCCGTTGGCGACGGCAGGAGAGGACTCCACATAGCTCCCAGTCGTGTAGTTCCAGAGCTTAGTGCCGTTGTTGGCGTAGAGGGCGTAGGTGTTGTTGTCATCGCTCCCGATGTAGACGACGCCGTTGGCGACTGCAGGCGATGAGTACACGCCGCCCCCCGTCGTGTAGTTCCAGAGCTTGGCCCCGGTGGTGGCGTTGAGGGCGTAGAGGTTATCATCAGAACCGCTCCCGACGTAGACGATGCCGTTGGCGACGGCAGGAGAGGAGATCACAGAGCCCCCGGTCGTGTAATTCCAGAGCTTGGCGCCGGTGGTGGCGTTGAGGGCGTAGACGTTTTGGTCATCGCTCCCGATGTAGACGACGCCGTTGGCGACGGCGGGGGAGGACTCCACATAGGGGTACGGCGTCGCGAGGTTCTGCCCTGTCGTGTAATTCCAATTCAGCCGATTGTTCGGCGGTGTGCTCCCTGCTACCGTGCTGTAGTCGCCGGTATGCGCAACGTTGTAGCGAAACATCATCGTGTCGCCCTGCGCTGCTGCCGTAACGGCTACAAGCCCGACGAATGCCGTAGTGAGAAGTGTAATTACAATAATTGAGGTAATAAGCCTGCGTTGATTCACAACAATCACCTGAGGTAACTATACACGTAGGCAAGGAGAAGGAAACCTGATAAGGCTTACGGTTGCGACTTGATTCGCGTGCCTTTATGGCAACGATAATGTGCTCACGACGCACGCTACCGAATATGCAACCCATCTGCACGCACAGGATAAGCGTCCAAAGCGTCTACGGAGGCGTGGGATGTAGCTGCGTAGGGTGGTTGCCGATGGCGTTGAGGTTGCCGTCCCAACGCCCCCACGTAGACGATGCCGTCGGCGACTGTGTGAGAGGAGTCCACGCGGACGTCCTCACCTACCAGCATCAAACGAACGGATGCAGAGCGCCATACGCCATGGTGCATGGTTCGTGCACACGACGAAGACGTCGATTCGCCCGTTATCCCAAGAGATGGCAGCCGGTGAGGAGGTCAGGTAGCCGCCGAGGGGTTCCCCAGCGGGTTATGCATACGATCGGTGCCAGAGTGCGTTGTCGCTGCCGATGACGAAGACGTCGAGTTGCCCTTCACGCTGTGAGCTCACTGCAGGCCCGGTAGTGGAGGCGAGCTGTCCGCTGAGGGATTTCCAGGAGGACCAGGCGCTGTTGCTGTAGTTTCTCCACCAGAGTGCGTTGTCGCTGCCATGGCCGAAGAGGTCAATGCGTCCGTTAACCCATGAGACTGCTGCCGGTGAAGCGGTGAACTGTCCGCTAAGGGATCCCCACGTAGACCAGGCGCCGCTGTTGTAGGAGCGGTGCCAGAGGGCGTTGTCCGAGCCGACGGCAAAGACGTCAAGCTGCCCTGCAGCCTGCGAACTCACGGCGGCTCCGGTGGTGGCGGCAAGCTGCCCGCTGAGGGATTCCCAGGAGGACCAAGCGCTGCCGTCATAGTACCGGTGCCAGAGGGCGTTGTCGCTGCCGTGCCCGAAGAGGTCAACGCGTCCGTCAGCCCAGGAGACAGAGGCGGGTGATGCGGTGAACTGGCCGCTGAGGGATTCCCAGGAGGACCAAGCGCTGCCGTCATAGTATCGAGTCCAAATGGCGTTATCACTGCCTATAGCGAAGACGTCAAGCTGCCCTTCAGCCTGTGAGCTTACGGCAGGTCCAGTGGTGGCGGCAAGTTGTCCGCCGAGCGACTCCCAGGCAGACCAGGTACCGCTGTCGTAGTGTCGCCACCAGAGGGCGTTGTCGCTGCCACGACCGAAGACGTCGATGCGTCCATCAGCCCAGGAGACGGCGGCGGGGGATGCGGTAAGTTGTCCGCCGAGGGATCCCCAGGTTCCCCACTCGCCAGCTCCAGCTTGCACTTTGACGTTTACCACGTTGCTCGTGGCACTCGTATAGGAGGCGTCGCCAGCGTAGGTGGTGCGATACTGGTAGGTCGCGGCGGTCGGCTCGCGGGTGATGATGTTGTAGGTGCCGTCTGATCGGGTCTTGTTAGTTTTCCCGGCGACGTTGGTCCATGTGCCGCTGACGTTCTTCTGGAGTTGTATGGTGACTCCAGCAATTGGGGTGGTGCCGGCTTTGAGGGCGCCGTTGATGGTGAAGGTCTGATTGACGGCAGGGGTGGCGGTGGAGGCAGTGGCGGTGAGGGTAGTGGATTGCTTGGTGGCTGCAAGCTCGTCGATAGTCGACTTCAAGGTTGCGACATCAATCGGATATGGCATCGCGACAGCTATTTTACCGGCCGGATCAACGACGTAGACCGTTGGGGTAACGCCAATACCGTATGTCGATGCGACGTTACCCCCGTTAGTCAGGATGGGCCACGGTATCGAACCTGTCGCTGCGAGATAAATCGACTGAATTTCCGAAACACTCGCGCCACTTGTTTCTATGCTGAAAAATTGAACGTTTGCGTTGTCCTTATAATAGGTGTTGTACAGGGGGATGAGGTTATCCCTGGTATCTTGCTGACAGTAGCCACAGTAGGGCTCAAAAAAATCAAAGACGACGACCTTTCCGCGATAGTCACTCAGCGTGTGGACGTTACCGGTAAGATCAGACAGCTGAAAATCGGGAGCCGTTTGTCCGACCGGTAAAAGTGCAAGTGCTGGTGCAACAGTAAATGTGACACACAACACACCAACAATGATTAACGGTATTATTCTCTTCAACACGATACCTGCCTCCGCAGCGTACTACACACCTCTCTATAAAGGCAAAGTGGGGCTTATAAGAGTTCCTATTTCTTAAAAGAGATCGTCGTAAATCGAGTGGTCAAGATAGCACGTCACGGTTCTCTCATAATAGGCGCTACCTTGCTTAAGCTGAACTTACCACCTATTCCGAGCGTATGAACGACGGTTTAACAAGTTGTCGATAGCTCTGCGTTTCTTAGCACTTTTTGTTTTATAAAAAGCGGGCTTCGAATGCTATCGCAGTTGCTGCCTGTTTTGCGAAGTAGCGCCTCTCCACCGCTCGCGAGCTCCGTCCTCTTGCGTTGTTGTTATTACGCAGTTAGAACGATTGAAAATCCCGGGTTGCGATGTGCCTATTTTTTAATACCGCCTGCGCGTCGGAATACGCATTCCAAATGACCTGGCAACACGTAAGGAGCGAACGCGGTGTTTTTTCGTTCCAGCTGATCGAAACGACGCGGCGGATCACGGTCGCCAACCATATTGGCAAGAGCGTGATTCTATGGTACCATCGAGTATGCTGATGTATGAAGATAAGTGAGCTTCGGGTGAGGTAGTATAAGTGAGTGTAACCGAACGTGCCGCCGAGCGAGGCACCGACCTTGTGCCAGATTTTCGCGTTCGGTGCATAAACGCATCTCCAGCCGTGGTCGCGCGCCTTAAGACACCAATCGACATCTTCCCAGCCAAAAAGATAAGGATTCAACAAACCGATGTCCTCAATCGTCTCCCGCTTTATCAACAAGCAGGACCCCTCCACATAATCGACCACTCCCGCCTTATCGTACTGTCCGTTGTCAATTTTGTTGATTCCTACGTGCGTAGGTTTCCCTATCCAGACGTTGAATCTCCCGCCAGCGGAGTTAATCACGTTGCGGCTGCCATTAAAGTTATAGTAGTACGTTTTTGCCCCTGCAATTCCGACTCTTTCGTCCGATTCTGCAGCAGCCACTAATTCGGTCAAAAATCCGCTTTCAACAGTCGTATCATTATTCAAAAGCAGGATATAGTCTGGTGGTGACGAGCGCAATAAGAACCGTATCGCTATGTTGTTACCTTCAGCAAAACCATAGTTTCTCTCATTCTCTATCAGGGTGATATCGCGGGAGTGGCCTGCTTCACGATATTCGCCTAAATTTCTGTCTGCGGCGGAATCCGCTTGAGGTCTCGTGAACTCAGTGATTTTTATTTGCCCTTTGTCGCCGCTCGCTGCAGAATATCGTGGCCGCGCGCGAGTTTTATCTGCGCAATACTCTTTGAGCTTTTCCAATGAGCCCTCCTCTGACCCATTGTCTACGACCACCACATCGCAATTCTGATACGCAACGTCGCAAAGTGATTCCAGGCACTCAATAGTGTCCTCCCATTTATTCCAATTTAAAGTGATGACCGATACCCTCGGATTTGGTCTCATTTGTGGATGTGTGGATATTCGCTGCGTAATTTATGCTCTGTAGACGGCAAATGTCATGGCTCCAATAAGCAGCGGGTCATATTTACGCGTTTGCCGCTTCAAGTTCCTGGCGACGTTCATTATGAGCAACGCTCGTGCCGACGTGAGCTTCTGTAATATTACGAGCAGTCGCCGGAGATCGGCCCTCACCAGAGGGAGTCGATTATCGCCATCAACTTAACGCTATTCGCGGCTCTGCTGTACCTCTTTTCGACAAGACGTCGGGCATTTAACCCTAACTGGCTGCTCAGAGCTTGATCGAAAACAACGCGGTTGACGCGGACAACCAGTTCGTTTTGGTCTGCAACAACTAGGTTCTTGCCGTCCTCAGCATAATCTAAGCCGTTCAGAGATGCAGGAGTGGCAAAGACGGGCAGAGATGTCGCCATCGCTTCAAGGATCTTGTTGAGTGGTCCCGAAGTACTCACGTTCGCCGACACGAGAAGCGCATCCAGCGAGGAGAGTTCTGCAAGATAGGTATCTCGTGAACTAATATAATCTGTATACGTTATACGATCATTCGCTATTTTCCAGTCACACTTGCCGATTACCCTAAAACGAATTCGGGGGTCAAATTCATCGACGTGTTTGTACAGAAACGCCACGTAGTACTTATTAGCAGGCATATCAAACGGGCCTATGAGCCCTATATTTTTGACGTCACGCGCACCTAACTGCCGTTTTTGGTAGCGTCTTTCGTCAAGAAAGACCGGTATCAATTCAATATGAACGTTATACTTCTTGTAGAACTCAACGACGTCGCCCGAAAGCGCGACAACGTAGTCAGCTCGGCTAATCACGAATCTCTCGATAACTGAACATGCTCGAACCAACGTGGCTGGTCTTTTTTTCGCGATGTTCTCTTCCGACAAGATGCCGTGGGCTTCAAATAGCACGCGGAAACCGAGCGCTTTCGAGAGGATGTATGCACTCACAAAACCGAAATAATCAGCACAACAGTAGACGCAGTCAACGCGTTGCAGGGGGATGAGGAATAGCAGTTTAAGCATCCATGCGACAAATCCCGCGATTGTCACCAGAGCGTTAGCAGCGTACGGAGTTCTTGATGAGCGGGTTGTAACGTGATAGTTGTGTTGGAGGACGGCGCAAATGGCCTTGCTTCTGATAGTTATCCCATTATCTTCTGCAACACTGTGGGGAACTAAGATTAAAACTCGTTTGCTACTCATCTATGCCTTCAAACACGGTTTCCACTATTAGCGCCACAACCTCAGTTCAGTTCGCACTAAGATCGATGATTGCTACTTTAATATCTTGCTACGGAAGAGCCCGGTAGTATTTTACGCGTTCTCACACGGCTCTTCGTGCCTGTAAGTTGTATGCCCAAGATACCCCAAGGGATTGATTCTAGTGAGCGTCGGGCACTATCGTCTGGTAGTAGTCTGACATATCTGCCGCAACTCCCTTCCAGTCGAGATTGCAGATACTTCTTCGCGCATTATGTGCGAGCGTTGTCTTCAACGCGTCATCGCATAAAAGCGTGGTCAATGCATCGACTATGTCGTCGACGTTTCCACTTCGTACAAGCAGTCCATTCTGTTCGTGTACGATCAACTCTGAGATCCCGCCGACATCTGAAGCGACGACAGCACATCCAGATGCCATTGCTTCTAGGATGCTCAATGGGAAATTCTCGTAGAATGACGGTAACACGAAGGCGTCTGCCAACGCGTACAAAAAGGGTGTTAGACGATGGTCGACGTACCCAAGCTCGGTGACGTTGTTCGGGTGTTGGTGTTCCGGGAGCTTCATTCCAGGGCCTGCAAAAATGAAGTGTGCATCTACTTTATCTAAGACGCGTGGAATTGCCTTCATAAGTATATATATGCCCTTGCTCGCAGTAACGCGAGATAAAAAGAGCACTTTTGGAACGTTTAGATCGACTAATTCCGGAAAGGCGCCTCGCGCCCTACTAGCATTTTTTGGAGAAAAAACGCGACCGTCAACTCCGTTATATATCACCCGTATGCGTTTAGCATCAACGTTTTGATGCCGCAGGATTTGCGTTTTGGTCCACTGAGACACAGCGACGTAGTACCTACTGTCCCTATAATACATCCGGCCTGCAGCGTGGAGGACGCGCCCAAGCATAAGAGACATCCTTTCTGAGCGTTCTAATTCAGAGAGCCTGCATTCGGAGCACGTCACAGCAGTTCTAATGGCAGATAATCGTTCGTCTT
This sequence comes from Methanobacteriota archaeon, assembly GCA_003170935.1. Classification (GTDB taxonomy): domain Archaea; phylum Halobacteriota; class Bog-38; order Methanoflorentales; family Methanoflorentaceae; genus Methanoflorens. The sequence continues at coordinate 753 of PMYA01000034.1, read as the reverse complement.
CCATCGAGTGAACCGTTGTGACAATCGGCAGCCCGAGCCGTTCGGGGGAGAGAAACAGGTCAGGCATGGTGTTTTGCGAATGTATGAGGTCGATGCTATACTTTTTAACCAAACCAGGCACGGCGACTCGGCATGCCAATTGAAACAAGGAATAGTGCATAAACGTGTCGCGTGCCGTACCTAAGTAGTGGACCTGCGCATTTTCAGGCAACCTGGTGAGTGCTTCATAGCCGTCAAGTTTTGCCGACCCTAACTGAGTTCTTTTGGGCGTAACAACATGAATATTCATTTCATCGGGCAGGTTGCGAACGAGTTCCGTAACGTACGTGCCTATCCCGCCCCAACCGGGAGAGAGCTCCGATGTTAATATTAAAATGTTCATGTTCTGCTTCGGCGAATCTGCACCGTCTAACGCTGGCCAGCTGAGCGTGCATTTACACCACGCTTGCGGGCTATTGATCCCCTGACGTTTTTTGTGACCGCTCTAAACTAAAAGATTGCGCAATGATCTTCGTCTACTACCGATTTGAGGTACCATTTACTTTTTGACGGAATGTTTGACACTAACTAACAAACAAAATCTCGTTTAAAGTATAAAAGAGGGCTTCACATCCACACGACAATGCTAAGTCATGCACAACTTTAACGCGTAAAGTCTGCTAAGCGATATGAAAGCTTCTGTTTCTTAAAGAGACTTAAGCCGTTTAAACAGATAGAAATGTGGCGTTTCCGAATAATAATTAATGAAAAAAA
>PMYA01000095.1 GCA_003170935.1 Methanobacteriota archaeon | reverse complement strand
TTATCAGGTAAGTCCCTAAGTAAGATAGGTCGTGTGTTTCGCAGGGCTGCGGTATATGTCGCAATAAAACGGAACGGGATCCTGATCATCGCGTCGCTTACACTTGACATAAAGCTCGCAGCGTCCGCAGTTAGTCATATACAATAACAAGATAGCGACCGCGCTAATTATCTAACCGATGCGTAGAAGATGAAAGTAACAGCTTGTTACTTGTCTAATCCTCTTAGAGGATACCCAAAAAACGCAGAACTACGACTATGACTATAATCACGATAATAAGCCATACTAAATCCCTAACACCCATGTACCTCATCATCTCCTTTGACAGATATCGCCTCTAAATTAATAAATACACCACGATTAGAGCGGCATACCCTACCGGAAGCGACTATAGCGTAAAACCTGAGGCTAGTACAAAAGCGTGGCAATTACAAGTTAGTCTAGCAACTAACATCAGATGCCGTCCACTGACCCCACAGCCATTTGCTACTTAAGGATGAGTTCGTATCGACTTCTTCCTACTCACTCTGCTTGTCTGCTTCCCCTTCCGCTATCTTCTTTTGCTTAATTACCTCCCCTTCCGNNCATCTCCAACAACTTCTTTGCCCTTCTTTTTTAAATCTCCGATATCCACCATCGTCGTAACCACCCCTCCATAAGTTGGCGCCTTGTAGTTTTCCTGCTCGACGCTTCTCGTTCTTGTTTTTGACTGTTCGCTCTCTTCTCGCCTTTCCGTGTCTTTCTTCCCGTTACCTTCAACGTCGCATGAAGCTTGCCACGAGCGAAATGATGAACAGGATGATAAACACGATTACGATGATCTGTACGATCGCGATCGACAGCCCTGCGACGCCTCCAAGTCCAAGCAGGCCGGCAACGACTGCAATGATCAAGAAGATGATCGCCCACCGCAACAATGAACCAAGTGCCATATCTTACCACCTCCATCTCCCTACTGGACTGTGGAGATAAAATACTTATCCGAACTAAGAGCGGGATGGCGTTCGTTTTACACAGTGTCGATGGTGTGAAGGAATCAGTAGGATAGCTCCTGGTATCCTTGCTATTGCACTTATAATAATGTCATCCAGTCTGTTGGTCCAAGACTGAGAAAATGGGCTAGAACGAGGATTGGGAGTCCCAGTATCGTATTTACGACTAAATATGAGAGGCGTGCGCCAGCTCTATAAGCCCCCCTTCCTTTTTTTGAAATTCGTTTGAGTAATACTACGCTTTTTGCCCTAGTGGGGGCAGTAGGGGCTCTGCGACAACATCGAGTTCGTCAAACGGGATTCCGAATGTCTCAAGCTGTTTCGTGACATTGGCTTCAGCACTATAAGGCAAAATGCGGCCGTTCATCGTTGGTTCGGGGCCTTTCAGAGAAGTGACGTTGTCAGCAGCAATTTTTTTCCACAATCCAAGCCATCCTCCAGCGGGACGGGGTCCGGAAAGAATACTGTCGCTAACCTCAAGATACTCATTCCATAAAGATCGCCGGAAACGCTTCACTTCTCCATAAACTGCAGCGTCGACGTCAAGAAGAACCGCATTGAGCTCCATACTACGATATTTTTTTGGATTCACAAACAGCTTGAATTCCTCCGCCGCATTGAGCGAGGGCCCATCTAAGTTAGCGCTGCCGATCGTCGCCCACGTGTCGTCAACAATCCCTACTTTGCTATGGATATAGCACCGTTGTAGCCTGATCTTGTCCGCCTCTAGTCCCTTCGACCACAGCGTAAAGACACCAATCCGGGGATGATCTATTAGAGGGTGTCTCAGGTCGATTCCGAGCCGCTTAGGCGGTCGTTCTGCCGCTGCCGGTAACTCGGCACGTTCGGATTCTCGTTAAGCAACAGAATGAGCTGTAGTTCCGGACGATCTTTGAGCGCATTTCGAAGCGTATTAGCAACTGACTTGTTTGTTAAGTATTGGTTTTCAAGATAGATGAAGTCCTTGGCGTTGTGAATTGCACGCCGATAGGCTTCTAAAATCCCCGTCTCTCCTTTTTTCGTGAGTGTTTTCGGCGTAACCGACCGAACAATCTGTATTGTCTGTGCCCCCGCAGGCACATGTGGCATGGCCGGAGCGATTTTGTCGCTGCCGTCAAAATGGGCATCAGAAAGATAATTCCAAAGCTGCACGAAGTACTCGGTCACGGAAGCGACAGCGCTGCCGCGCAAACAGGTGGAGACATCGTGTTTCGGAGGCACGCCCTTCGACCCGCGGCGCGGGTCGTCTATTATATGGTCCCTACTGTCCCAAAAATCTTGCCTGAAGGGGGGCCCTATAATATATGCCTCCGCCTCGTCAACTACCAGCGCCTTTGCGTGCATCGCGTGAGGTCCGTGCGCTGGAAATCCTCGCACGCGCACTGATGTATCTGAAAAGGCGTCTGATATCGCTTTGAAGCTGTCGGGCGCAACAAGATTATTGTTCAGTAGGATGTACACTTGTATGTCACTTTCAGCAGCCTTACGGCTAAGGACATCGGTAAGGCTTTCTTTTGGACGCGGTATATCGGTGACTGAATCGTATACGGCAACGAAATAAGGATGATACTCGGACTGCATTAGGTAGACTGAATGTGCAGCGCTGTTCACAGCGTCGATTATCTTTTTGAGGGTGGTTTCGTTGTCGATCAACGCTTGCACACCGTTGTCATGTGTCAATCTCGATGGTTCTGATCCGCCGAGTGAAACAAACCAGTTTTCGTGCGTCGCTCGAAACAGCTTGATACGTGGCATGGTAAACCCTGTAAACCACAGAACGGAAAGAGGAGAGTACGTGGATTAGCCCAGAGATAC
>PMYA01000016.1:1197-6591 GCA_003170935.1 Methanobacteriota archaeon | reverse complement strand
GACAGAACTGCGGATGTCGCCCGCCTCGCTGGCGCTGAAGTAGTCCAGCACGACAATAACTTGGGCAAGGGCGCAGCGTTGCGTGACCTATTTGCTTACGCGACACAATGCGACGTCGACGTTCTCGTTATTATTGACGGTGATGGACAGCACAACCCTGATGACATTCCGCTGCTGGTCAGCCCAGTGGTGAGTGGCGAGGCCGATTTTGTAATTGGAAGCCGATATCTGACTGGGAAAAGTGACACGCCCAGCTACCGCCGGTTCGGACAGCTTGTGCTGGATAAGTTTACGCGCGTGGGGTCGCGCCGAGATTTGCCCGTAACGGATACGCAGAGCGGGTTCCGCGCATTCTCGATGAAAACCGCTCACATCTTCAAATTCACATCAAATAAACTGGGGATCGAAAGCGAAATGCTCATGGACGCGGCGAAAGCACAAGTGCGGATCAAAGAGGTGGACGTCAGCGTACGCTACGATGTGGGGCGCTCTTCGACCAATCCTATGGCCCATGGCTTAGAAGTCCTCGTGGGAGTTCTGCGCAACATCGAATTCAATAAGCCCCTGCTTGCCTTCACGGCGCCTGGATTTCTCCTCATCGGCATCGGCCTCGCATTGGCCGCGTATGTCGTGCGAGGTTTCTACTCCTACGGCCGTGTGCCTAATGGCCCAGCTATCCTTATGCTGCTTGTCATAATCGTTGGAACTTTCATGATTCTCACGGGCATTATCCTTCACTCCATGGCTGGGCTCACTGAGTCGCTCGGGGTGGAGCGTTGAGATATCTGACTTAGCAACACTCTTGTGCCCACTTTGCCACTGCCACGGCGATGAAGGGGGCGCTATAAAAACAAACTCTGCGTACGCAATCAACATCCCTCTGTGAAGCCATATACTACACATCAAGCTGAGCTCGCTGGATATTTTTTTCCAGCAGCCCACCGCCCCAAGAGGATAGATTTATGTTTTGTGCGTTACTCTGGTGAAGTAGACGCAGGCGGCCGCTATCGTGACCTCGACATACGGGAAACAAGGTCTGGCTTTCTGTTAGCCCCCCATGATCTGCAGTTAAGAGCCGATCGCACGCTGACTGAGTCGGGCTGCTGAGCCGAACGTAAACAAGATTATGGAACTCGCGTTTGTCGATATTTATAACCGGATACCCATTAGCAGCGGTGGCGATTGGTGGATGTTCCAGCTGTGCACGGACCTAGCTCGGAATAACAATGTCAGCGCATTTTATACCTCTGAAAAAAGCTCCGGAGAGGGGTACCAACCTAGGGACGTGGGGTTTACGACGACTCGTCTCGGTTCAAGAATTAACTGGGGTCGTCGATCAAAGTGGCTTGAAATGCTCAGGCCAGACTTGTTGTGGCCAAAAACGCAAATTCGGGAAATCAAAACTGACGTGGTATTCACGCTGGTTTATGGGTACCACATTGCCGCCACTATTGCAAAGGCGAATGGTGTACCCCTCGTTCTCGTCATGCAAAACGTCGAATGGCAATACGTGCAGGGCCTTGGCTCATTGTGGTACGTCCCACTACGAACGCTCGAGAACTGGATTCTAAAAAGGGTCGACGCTATCATAACAATTAGTCCCTCAGACTATGACTACGCGGTNNAACCCTGATGGGGCCCGTTATGATTTTGGGAGCGATCAATTCAACGTGCTCTTTTTTGGCAGCTTGGATCGGCGTCCAAACCAGACAGCCTTAAAGTTCATCTCGAATGAGTTGATTCCTGCGCTTTCGCGGAAACATCTGGACGATTTTTTTGCAGTGCATGTATTTGGCTCGGGAAAAATGCCCTCTGGTTTGCTTTCTGGAACAGGTATCGATTTTATCGGAGCTGTTGAAGATCCTGGAATTTACATTAGAGGCGCTGATGCGATTATTGTGCCAATCAAGACTTCCAGCGGGACCAAACTGCGTGCGATAGAATCGCTTGCGTGTGGAAAGCCCGTTGTGATAGCGCCCGAGGCAGTGGGGGGTCTTTCTGCTGATTTGAAAGCGATGGTATACGTTGCCGAAACGGCGGACGAGTACGTTGAGACGCTCAACGATATTCGGCTGGGGGCCCTAGCAAACAAGGCAAAGCCGTCGGTCGCTATGGATCACATGCTCGGCGAAACGATGGATGACGTCCTCACTTATGTACTGAAAAAACGAAAGATGCCCGCTGTGGAGTCCAAATGAAGATTCTCATTATAGCCCCCCTTCCGCCTTACCAGCGCGGAGGAATAGAAAAAGTAGTCGGTGAGCTCTCACGGCGGCTGGTGCAGAATCATCATGTGCAAGTGTGGTCAGGAACGCTCGGCCGCGCCCAAGCCTGCGACTGGAACGGCGTTCAGGTAAGAACGTATCACACGAGTAAGCGAGCCGGATATGCGTCTTTGAAGATATTTAGGGATCTCAAGCTATACGCGCGGGACTTTGACGTTATTCATGCGCACGGTTTCAGCAGTTTGATTCCGTTCGAGGCCGCGCTTGCAGTAGGCAGGACGCCGCTCGTTATTTCACCTCATTTCCATCCCAAAGCATCAAGCAAACTTCTCAGCGTTCTTAAACCACTGTTTGAGCGCACAGTCGATCGTTACACACTCAGCAGGGCGCGGAAAGTCATCTGCGTTTCAGAAACTGAGGCGGGTATCATCCGTGAACGCTTTGCGGTCGCGGACAAGGTTATTGTCATCTACAACGGGGTGAACGCCGATCAAATTCAAAATGCCGAGCCCTATGAATTCGATGGCAAGCTCATCCTTTACGTCGGGCGACTCGAGCGATACAAAAATATACACCTCGCGATCGAAGCGTTCGATTACTTGCCACAGGACTTCTCGTTTTACATTATCGGTGAAGGGCCGTACGAGAGCGAACTTACAGCACTCATCCAACGCAACGGGCTTTCGGAACGTGTGCGATTGCTCGGTACTTGTGCCGACGCAGATTTATACAGATGGATAAAAACTAGCGCTTTGCTCGTGAATTTGTCTGGAATAGAGGCTTTTGGGATTACTGTACTTGAATCCTTGGCTGCGGGAACGCCGGCACTGGTCAACGATAAACTCGGCTTGCGCGAGCTTGCGCGACACTTTGGCGGCGCCGTTTTTTCGATACGTATGGATAAGGTTGACTCTCTAGAACTGGCCAAAGCGATTGAGGATGTAGCCGGAATACATATCGGGCGTGTTGATCTCAACGATTTTCAGTGGGAGGGGATCGCGGCCCAAACCTTACGCGTTTACGAAGAAGCCTGCGAATCGACGCATGGCTGAGCTCAGTGACACTTGTCGCGGTGTCGTACCGACGTCGTTTTTGAGTCAGTTTTCGTCAAACGAGGGGCGGTGGTAGGCTCTTGGCGGCACTTGTAGCTTCCACATGTTTGCCGAAACGATAACTAAGGCGTCGCGGTGTTCGAGAAAGGTTAATATAAAGCTTTTCACCGATAGTTGACGGAATGAGTGCGACGCTTCCGAACGGCAAGACGAGCTCGGTAAAAGCTGCCGTGTACGCCCCCTACGTGTATCGATGGATGCTTGATTTTGTGCGCGCGTTATCCGAACTGTCAGGGGAGGTTCGGTTCTATTCGTGCGGCATCTTTGGGAATTATCCGTGGAAACAGTACGAGCAGCGCGTGCGTCTGGTGAACAAACAGCGCTTTTTCAGCGCTGTCATCAATTACGCGAGGTACCGCCCAGACGTCGTAGTACTACTCGGCTCAGAAACCCTGACCTCGCTCGCTATCTTCACGGTGTCAAAGATCATCGGAACGAGCACAGTGCTTATTGTTGAAGAAAATCGTGAACGGACATATTCGAGCGCTTTATTAAGCAGCCTTGCATTCTTCAAACGGCTCTTTGTGGCCGCCACTCACCGGAGCGCGGATGTTCTCGTTGCAGAATCACAATCCTCCGAGGATTACTTACTAAGGATGGGTTGCACGATTGAACGTATACATCTGGTGCCGCACGGCACGAATATCAACGACTTTCGTCCTGGCCCGAAGAGCATACAATTGGCCGCATTGCTTGGTCTCTCTGAGGACGATCTGCTCGCGACAGTGGTTCTGTTCGTAGGGGAGTTCTCTGAGTACAAAGGGGCTGAATTCTTGGCACAGGCAATCATCCACTTTCCAGATCTTGACGAGGTCATCTTTTTAATTCCCTCCCAAGGTTCTGTTTTTTTGAAGTACGAGCTCCAGTTCAACTTGATGGAAAACGTTTATACGTACTCTCCTTTAGACGACGAGTGCATGCCATATCTATACAACCTGTCGGATATTGTTGTTGTTCCGTCCGAGTTGCGCGAAAAGGGGAGTAGTGATCGATCTCCAAACTCGTTGATAGAGGCAATGGCGAGTGGTAAAGCCGTCGTAGGGACGACTATAGGAGGAATCCCTGCGATAATGGATCGGGCTGGAGTGCTTATACGCCCAAATGACCCGACTGCTATCGCTGAGGCTATTTCCGCGTTAAATGCCGATAAAGAGCTACGAGAAACGTTGGGAGCAAGGGCGCGGGAGCGCGCGGTCACCGTATTGAATAATCGTGTATACGCGCGCAACATTCTAGAGCTTTGGAAGCGAGCATAACATGCATAGCGGTCCGAATCAGAGCGAGTCACCACATGGTCATTTCTCGGTACTCCATTTGATCAACGCGTTCGATGCTCGCTACGAGCGCGATCAGCGTCTGATTGTAGACCTTCAGCACCAAGTGGGGTATGATGTCACAGTCGTTACCTCCCGTTACGACGATGAGTCTAGCAGACGCGGCGCGCTTTTTTTCCGAGACGCTGAACGGGACCTTGGTGGCGTAAAGATTTTTCACACCCGCAGCTGTAAGATCCCTTTCGGCGGGTCGCGGCCCGTTATTATCTATAGCCCTAACGTGGCGCTGTTTAAGCCTCATGATATCACGCACGTACACGGATTAACATCGTACTCTTGTGTTCTCGGGTCTCTATTCAAAAAGATTAATCGCGCGAAGTTAATAGCTCGATCGGATCTCTCTCAAGAAGGCTATGAGCTTCTCAAGAATAACGCTACGTGGAAATCTATCTTTTTTAAGCTTTTCAAGTCAATAGATGCTGTGTACACTTATACAGCCTCGGAAAAGGCCGTCCTGCTCGATCTGGGATTTCCGAAGGACGGTGTTTGGGTAGTCCCACTTGGCATTCAGCTCAACCGATTCAATCGAAGCGTTATAAGGCATACCGCCCCTCTTGCGCCGACGATCGGATATATCGGTCGGTTTGACCCAGTCAAAGGTGTCCATCGATTGGTTGCACCTCTCAGCAGGATACTGCGCGAGTACTCACACACAAAGGTTGTGTTTGCTGGGTCTAAGGATGACGTTCAATATGCAGATGCGATTCTGGATCGAATGGGGGT
>PMYA01000016.1:0-1180 GCA_003170935.1 Methanobacteriota archaeon | reverse complement strand
CTTGAAGCTATGGCCTCTGGAGTGGCGATTGTCGCATCCGACATCCGCCCGTTGAATGACTACCTCAAACACGAGGTTTCGGCGATTTTAGTGAATTCAGAAGCGGAGATCTACGACGCCTGTAAGCGGTTAGTCGAGGATGACGCCCTGCGAACGCAACTCGCCGCCGCGGCTCAAAAAGAGGCAAGTAAATATAATGGCCAAACAATGATCAGAAAGCTCGAAGAGATCTACACCAGCGTCACGTGCGGTTAGGGGCATTGGTAATGGCGTCGTTTTCGTGAAAATAAACGGGAGAGCAGATTCGTGGGCAGTCGCCGATTACATTTTGAAAGCCTTGTACGTGCGTTTGACTCAGTGACGCGAACGCATCTCGCGACAATCGGTGTCATCCTCTCTGCAGCGGTATGCGTCGTCGCCATTTTCACGCTTAAGTCATATTACGTTTTTGTTACGTTCTTTGCCTTGTTTGCCGCCTGTGTGCTCTACATCGCGCTGCGCACGAAACTCGCGTCGGGAGCCATTGTATCCTTAGCGCATCTTGGTGCGCAAGCGGAAAGCAGGGCCCACAAAGCCGTCAACATCGTTTTTGTCTGTTTAGTGGGCGCGAGCGTTGTCGTGTCGAGTACCGCGGTCTATTCCCGCCCCGTGCTTTTTCTCGTTCTGACCTCTGTTTTGGCCGCGCTCATCGCAATTGAGATCGCAATTACGGCGGATTCACGGCACGTTCCCAGCTTACTGTTTAAAATCATCCTCCTGGGAATACTCATCCGGGCAAGCGCGTACTTTGAGTTTCCCAGCACAATAGCGGTCGATCCGTACTACCACACCGGCTTTATTCAGTACGTACTCGACCATGGCTACATTCCCGCGTACGCTGCGCCCTATGCGAGCCTCGAGTACCCGAGTATGCCGCTCATGCACATGTTAGTTACAGCCCTGTCATTGACCACCGGCTTGGGTTTGCATTATAGCTACTTCTTCGTGAGCATCGTTGAGTGTGTGGGGGTGATATTCATCTTCCTGATCGGCAGGGCAGTTCTAAATGAGCGTAGCGGCCTGCTAGCAGCTCTCCTGCTGGTGATCCCTAACCAGTTCCTGCTGTGGGGCATACACATAACACCGCTGACCCTCGGCGTTGTGCTGACCATCGTCGTCGTTGCTGCTTTATTCCTTGTAC
>PMYA01000161.1 GCA_003170935.1 Methanobacteriota archaeon | reverse complement strand
CATAAATACTTTATACGACTTGATTTTAACCAGTTTAGCGTCTAACGACATCGAGGTAAGGCCCATGCATAAAGAGGAATTAATTCAATTACATACGCTTTTAGTTCGCGTTAAGAACTATTTTGAAGAACACACATTTTGCACTGGTGAGTTTGAGCGGTACACTGCGCTTCATATTGGCCCTATGCACATTCATAGAAGCAAAGCAGAACACAAGCACGCCATCTTTGTTCTTGGCAACGAGCTTGCATCTGTAATGGACTCCGAGGAGCTTTCGGGTACAGGGAGAATTTCCGCTCGAATGCAAGAACTTGCCGAGCGAACTGAGATGATTAGGCTCCGATAGATGTTAGGCTAGCATCTTTTCCATCAAATAGGCGTCTTCTCCGTCTTGATAATAAGAACTAATTACCTTCACGAGATTAAAGCCGAGCGAAAGGTACAATCGCTGAGCGAGTAAGTTGCTTAGCCTCACTTCGAGGAGTATTCTAAGAACCTCTTTCGTTCGCAAAACTTCGAAGAGGCTTTGCATGAGCATCGATGCAAACCCTTTATTTTGATATCTTCTGTCTATAGCTAACGACAAAATCTTCACGTCGAACAGCGAGGTCGCTATAGTGGTTAAGAATCCAACTACGTCACCATCTTTTTCTGCAACAAGGAACCCGTCAGGAAACGTCTCGTAAGCCGCCATAAACAGAATGGGGTTATACTCGTTAAATGCCTCTTTTTCGATACCGATAACCCGTTCAAAATCTGACGGTTGGAACCTGCGAATTGAGTTCAAGCGGCAAACCCTCGTTTAAGATTGTTGATGTGGAACAAGTTTATGGCACGTAGAATAATTAAAAGCTGTGGATAAGAACGATCGCGTTGCAGAAGTTCTCACAGATTTTATTAAGGCCAATTATTCGAAAATGATAGTTGAGGTTGGTTGCGGGAGGTTTTCGGCAGTTGCCGTGGCACTACGCCCTTTTTTTAAAGTGACGGCAACGGATTTACTTGAAATTGACGCTGTCGATTGTCGGCTGGCACCAGTCTATATCAAAGACGACGTAACCTCTCCAGTTCTGCGAGTGTACCAGGGTGCCAGTTTGATATTCTCTTCCCGCCCACCACTCGAAATTCAATCAAACATCCTAGCTTTATCTGAGCGAATAGGTGCTGATGCGCTGATAAAACCATTTGGTTCTGAAATCATTGAAGACATGCGACTAACCTTGCGAAGCGTTCGAGGGCTACCATTGTATCTCTTTAGAAATGAACGACGTAAAGATAGGCAACACCCAACCGGTAATTCGAAACCATATCGGAGATTGTGACTCTTCATCCTGAAAGCGAATTCATGATACCGGCGAATCCGGAAAAGCAAGGATTCAATTCGCATATGACTATGTCACGTTTATGCTGGTCAGAAGTTTATTTTCAGAGAAGGCAAAAGCAAAGGCATAGGAAAGATCCTGAACGCTTCAAACTGAATTTTTTAACTGCCGGATTTTAGATCCCAAATGATTCAGCGAGCACTGCTTCGTTTAAGCGGCCGAATTTGTGTGTTTTGTTCGATTGCGCTTCTGTAACTGTTATTTGGGCAGGAGCAAACATAAACTTGTCAATCTTATAAAAGTCGTAGTCTGCTTCTTTAAACGTCTGGTAAAACGGTTTGCCGTATGATGAAGAAGTTTCCGAGGGAAGTCGCTCAAAAACCTCATCATAATTTTTGACGGTCATAAAGACATTTCCGTAGTATATGATGCCGTCGTTAGTCATGCCCATTGCTCGGAGTGAATCGTTGGTGACGGGTGCTATCGGGCATGAACCAGCAGCGCTTAGTATTTTTCGAGTGTCATACCCAAGTTCAGCTGCTTTGTAAACGGCAACCTCAACTACCCGCCCTGCGACCTGTACTGTTCCGACTATCGAAGATGTCGGCGCATTTAGCAGCGTCAGTTTTGAGGGCTCAAGGTTACACTGCTCAGCTATCACTTCTGCAACTTTCTCATCGGGTAGGTGGTCACATTCAAGCGCGATTACTCCAAAATCATAATCATCTTCGTAATCTATCAGTTCGTACGTTTTCTTTGGCTGGCAAGATAAGGCTCGCGCAGGTCCCGAACCCATTGCGCTATATTTGTCATGCTTAATAGGCCAGCCCGCTTTTTGCGATCCGAGGGTAGCTAGCGCCGGATGATCGGTAAAAACGTGGATAAACACGAGAGGCGTATCCTTCAACGTCTGCACGGTTAGCCTAACTGATCCGAGTCCTCCAAGACAGATCTCTGTAAACATCTCTCCAGCTTCGTAGCCCCCTTCAACGTTAACACCGCAATCAATTACCGTGGAACCGTTGTCAAGTTCGAGCGCTTCTATCTTTAGCTCTTCAGTGTAGTCGAGCATTTCTTCAACGATTCCCATAGAAATCTCATTAACGCTAAGCACGTGATCAACTCCAAGACGTAGATAGGATAGAGGCTATATTTCTCTTACGATCGGTAGCCTTTGTCCTCATTGAACTATGTTGTTCTGGTGGCGATCCGGTTCTTCGTACTCACTAGTTGCTCCAGTTTGTGAAATGCTGTTCGTGGTGAGAGACTTGCGAGGGTTTTATTCGGGGAAATCCAGACAGATTCGTAACCAAAAGCGTCAACGAAGGCGATAACCCGCCTCTCAATCGATTCAACTGATTCTTTTGTTGCTACTGACGAGTCGACGCATCCTAAAGAGATTATTTTGTCGTGTACCTCAAAAAGCTCCTCAAATTTAAGAATCTCGCGATTCTGTGGGAAATCAACGACATCAAACGAAATAACTGAGATTTTTGCATCAAGTAGCTGCGGAAACGCCATGCTGACGTCACCTTCGACGTGACATATAGGCGTTTTAACCCTCTTAAATAAGAATGACAGAAGATCTAAGAAAATATCAATATCCTTTATACTGTCAACTGGTTCGACAATTTGAATCAAGCGTGCCTTGCTCTCTTTTAACGCTTCTATTTCAAACCGAATGATGGATGCAATATCGAATAGTAGGTCCACATCGCAACGTGAACTATATGGAGATTTGGTATCTAATTCGCAGCTTTTAGCAAATGAAAATGGGCCCGGTAAAACTGCTTTAACGAGCCTTGCGTCTTCGCACTCGGCAGCAGCAGTAAGAAAATCTAAGGTCATCATCGGCGTACGAGGGGCCCCTAACTTGTTTTCGATGCAAACGCGGCCATCAGTCGTCATTCCTGGAACATTGGAAGCCATCAATGGGATGGGATATCTGATCTGGCCGTCTGTGACTATGTCTATCTTGGCTTTTATTTGGCCTTGAACGGCATTCTTTACCGATGTAATAAAGGGGTTTTCACCACCAACGTCCAAATATTTTCGAATAGATTCGAGATCGGGTCTCTTCGGATAGCCGCTTAAGTTTGCAGTTAACATGTTAAGAACCTGCAGATACGAGTTTTTCTTGCTTTGAATCTCGATAAGTTCTATACAACGCAAGCGCGAGTCCATAAGCTGCGGGCCCTATTACGAAGCCGATTGGGCCGAGGGCAAAAATAGGTGCCGTGAAAGCGAGAATCGTAAGTGCTTGTGGCACTTTACCGGTACGGTTCGCCCACAAAGGAAGTATATAGAGGCCCGTCAGTTGATCGAGCACAGCCCAACTGAAGACTAGGAGCACTATCGCTCTGACGGGTTCTCCGATGAAGAGGTAGTAAAACGTGAGCGGAACATATACGATAGCTCTTCCTATGACCGGAATGAGCCCAAAAATGGCAATAAGTATCGCAAAAGTAACAAAATACGGCACTCCAAGGATGGCGTAGCCGACCGCGGCGAAAATGCCACTAACAAGGCTCGTTCCAAGATTAACAACGTAGAGCGAGTAATATATTCTTTGGAGATGCTGCAAAAACTGATGTAAGTCCTTTTGGTACGCGGTAGGCACTAACGTAACCATCTCATCTAAGAGGTCATGTCCGCGTAGCAAGATGTAGTATAGAAGCAGAGTAACGATTATGAGCTCGACGACATAGAGGGGAATGTTTGGAATAACTTGGGAGATTATTCCTGTTGAACTCGCAAGCGCGTCTTTCAGAATGGTAGATAATATCTGCGAGATTCTATCCTGAATGGTTGATACTTGAAGACTTTCGCTTATTCGAGTGCTAAGATTGTTAACAAGCCCTTCTAAGCCTTGGTTGAGGAGCTCATTTATAGTCTCAGAGGAGATAGAAAGACTCGTAATCTCACTATAAAGAATGTAAACGATATCTAGCAACACGAAGGCGAAGGCTGCAAAAATTGACGTTATGACGATCAGAATCGCGCTTCGTCGTCGGTGTATGCGTTTTTCGAGCCAGGCTGTGGGGTACTGAAGTATAAACGCAAGCAGAAGCGTCACCGCTATTACGTCTCTGAACGGCCACGAGATAAAAACGAGGACTACTAAGACGAATGCTGCGAAACCCAGTAGAAGCAATCTGTCGCGTTGCTTTTTATCCATAGTTTGGGACTAAACGCCTCCTTGGACTTGACCGTTCACTTAACATCAATTTTGTTATGTATAAGCATCGGTAGCGTTATTACCTTCAGCTTCTTGTAATATTGTATGGATAGGCTCGAAAGGATCTTTGAACTGCAAGCAAGCTTTGATGCATCTGTGCAAAATCGACCCCCTTTCAGTGAGTGGAATAAGGAAGATAGGGTCGTCGCCTTGCTTGGGCACCTTATACAGGAGTCGTACGAGACACGCAATACGCTAGGCGTCGTCATAACTGGTGACCGGAAGTGGTGGAAACAGCAGGTATTGACTGAAGAGAAGTGGTGTAATGTCCATGAAGAGCTTATTGATTGCTTACACTTCTTAGTTTCTGCGATGATTAGTGCGGGTTTAACTCCGCAAACGGTCTTAGAAGCTTATGAAAAAAAGAACCTCGAAAACCGGAAGCGGCAAACTGAAAGCTATTAGATTCTAATTTTTCCGTACCAGCCGCCCCTCCCAACAAACTCGAAGTCGATAGTGTCTTCTCTAAATCGTTCAAGTATCTCAGCTAAATGTGGCTGATAGTCCTTCACGCTCGCCAAAGGCGAGTCGATTAGAACAGCTATCTCGTTGTCAAACTGTTGTATCAGCGCTTCGTAGACTTCCTTGACGTTTAGTCGCTGTGACTTTTTCATCGCTTTTAGTATTTCTGTAAGCGGAACGGCGTGTATATACGGCGGTCGTCGGGCTGATGAAACTTCATTGCTCTTGAGCGTCATAAGTTGTATTCGATCTTTGACTCCAATTTTAAGAGGTCCGCCACATACTGAGCAGGTCTTTAGAACTCTCCCTTCAACGATGATATCTTCCAAGTTGTACGCTTTTTTACAACGGCGGCAGCCGGTCAAATGGTACTTGCCCTCCCGCGGATCGAGACCAACGTTGAGGACTATCTTGCGGCCGTTGACGCCTTCAAAAGCCTTTTTAATCTCGCGAAAACTTGCACGGTTTAAGTAGAATCGTGTTATTTCTCTGCCTAGCTTGTCTGGTGACGGTGAATGGGCGTCGCTACACGTTATGAAGGTACACGAGTCTAATTCTGCAATTTTACTTGCCATCTGGGTGTCGGCGCTTAATCCAAGCTCCAAGAAGGTAACATGCTTTGTATTTGTTCCATAGCAATCGTGAATGCTCTCAAAAGCCGCATACATTGAAGTCCACGGCGTAAAAGCGTGTGAAGGTCCAATAAGCGCACCGACACCACGAGCCAAGCTGACAAGGCCTTCGGGTGACATCTTAAGCTGAGGTCTACCGCTTGTAAGCCGGGAATATCCCCCCTCCAAAATGATATCGTGCAGTTTATAAGCCGAAGAGAGACTTGGGAAGAATAACAAGTGGTGGATACGCCCTCCTATCGTTGTTTCGACTTCAGCTTGGATTATGTATGCCACGCCATTATTTTCGTAACGGTCCCCAACTTGTTCTAGGTTCGATTCAAGCTCATCAAGCCAAGGCCTATAAAGGCAATCTCCCGTTCCAAGTATATCAACGCCCTTGATACGAGCTGCTTTACTCATATGTGGCAAGTCCATTTTGGGGCTCGTCCCTATGCTGAAACGCGAATGTAGGTGTAAATCCGCATTAAAGTGTCTCATCTCTTGCCATTTCACAAAACAAATATATATAGATCACAACCTGCGCTCTTTTCAACCCCGCTGGCGCAGTTTTTAAGTCAAGAGAATGAATATACATAGCGAAAGGCAACATGTCTGAAGCAAAAGACTCTATGGATCAAATTTTCACAGCAATAACATCGACAGCTAATGCGTTAGCGAAAATGGTCAATGCGACGCATGTTTTTGTGATCTCAGACATGCCGTGTAACAAAGTGTCATTTGATGTCCCTGCGACCTTTATCACAACTTCTTCGCTTGCTAAAGGTGTCAGCGAAGAATTGCGAGACTTTTTGCGCGAAGGCGCCACCCGAACCTTCAAAGCTAACATCATTGCCCCCGCGTTGAACGATTTTGCTCTTGTGCAGGACGTAGCTACAGCTGCTTATATTGACGACATATTGGACGGAGGGTACGTTCTTGGTGTTCTATGTCTATCTGAATTATCATCGATTGTTGTATGCGACGTTAAGCAGCTCGCAACTGTGAAGACAATAGATAAGACGGGCGAGCGTGTCGACCCAACAGTGCTAAAAGCCGTATTGCGTTTGGCTCTCGAATTGGGAAGAGAAGGAAGAGAAGGTAAGAAAGTAGGAACCGCGTTCATCATTGGGGATACCAACGAAGTGTTAAAGAGATCCCACCAGCTCATCCTCAATCCATATAAAGGTCACTCTGAGGATACGCGTGACGTCAAGAATCGCTCTCACTGGGAAACCGTTAAAGAGTTTGCGCAGATTGACGGTGTGTTTATAGTAGATGAGAAAGGTGTGATAATATCAGCGGGCAGATACTTAGATGTAAACACTAAGTCAATCGAGCTTGAAGGACTTGGCGGGCGCCACATGTCAGCGCTTGCAGTGACGCGAGAGACGCAGGCAATCGCGGTAACCGTTTCAGAAAGCGGGGGCACAGTCCGTCTTTTCAAAGATGGTATAGAAACCAAAATCGAATCGAGCGCCGATCTTCTCTTGCTTTTGACTTGAAATGACGCTCTATGCCAGACTAATCTAGTAGCTACGCTCGATTTCATAGGAAGCGATCATCAAAAGGCTTTTTCCCAACCGTGCTCTCGTTTTATTACTATTAGCTTATTAACTGAGGGTTGACATTAATCTCCCCACTGCAGAGCCAAAGAAATCATAAAGATCGCATTCGTGAAGAGTGCGGGGGGTGCGATTTGAACGCACGAACTCCT
>PMYA01000139.1 GCA_003170935.1 Methanobacteriota archaeon | reverse complement strand
GATAAATTCGATTTGCATACTAACTCCTTTCTTGTGAATCTTTAGGTATAATTTTCAATATCTCATGCATTAATTGTTTCGCTTTTTTTTTCCTCTCTTGGGTGATAGCAATGATCACCATGCCTTTGTTAGGCTGCCCATAAACCACGGCGGCACCCAGAGGGGCCTCCACGACAGCCGGAATAACTGCTAGATCTTCTTCTCCATTGACAACGATTCTAACCAATTCAGACCGGGCGATGCGCTCCATAGAGCTGCGTATCGCATTACATAGCTGCAATGAGATAGAGCCTGCGGGATTATTTACCTTGTAGATTACACGTGGGTCGGTGCTAATCGTGCTGCAAATATCATTAGGTACCCTCTCTCTCATTGTGATGCCGTCAATGATGCTTACGTCAGGCACAATGCCGGCTAGCACTACGTTGTAGGTTGTAATATCGCCAACAGTGACTATTTTGCTATAAACTCTTAACTTTTCTGCACAATTCGCGTTTGAACAAAGCTCACCAAATGGTTTTTGCAGCTCAACTCGCAGTTTCTCGGTCAGCATGCGCTCTTTATCGAACTTTAAGCGCGTATCTTCCTGGTAAGTCGATATTCATCCGCTTGGCTACTTCGGAGCGTTTCGGGTCGATTACAATTAGGTAGCCGCTCCAATCTCGTCCGAGTGAGCTCGATCCGCAGACAGGACATACAACTCCGTCGACAAACCTATGACAAGTTTTACACACTTGCTCTGCCATTTTTTTCCTCTTCTTCTTTCTTGGCCTTTTCTCGTGCTTCTACAAGCCAATCGACCTTTCCAAGAGCTGCTTGCCGCATAGTGAGGCCAATTTTACTCTCTCGCGGTTCTCTTTCATTAAGGCTTACCGCGACTATCCTCGCCCGCAGCATATCCCCTTCAGTAATCGCCCTTCCACTCTCCTTTCCAACTAGTCTCGCGTTCTTTTCATCGTAGGAGATATAATCGTCAGCTATTTGGCTTACGTGAAGCAATCCATCGAGCGGTCCTAATCCGACAAAGGCACCAAATTCAACGATTTCGACTACTTTACCTTCGAGTATCTCCTGTAACTCTGGTTTGAAAGTAATCGCTGTGAACGTGACATCGTAATAAATAGCACCGTCTCCCGCTAGTATGCGCCCTTCACCGATGTCTAAGACATCAGTGACAGCGATTATTGACCCAAGTGTTTTGTCTATTCGGCCTTCTAGCTTATCACGCAGGAGGTCTTTCACGACGGCTATAGTCTCTTCTCCCAGCCTTTCAGGTGGCAGCCTTACCGTGTCAATCAACTTCGCTTTTTTATACATCTATCCCCTCATGTCCATCGGCTCATTGCAAATCGACCTCTAAATATTTCCTGTTTCTTAGCTGCACAATGCGTAGACCGTGTTCACGAAGCTCACGTTTTAGATCCTTGTCATTTGTTACAACTGCTGCCTTGTACTTAAGAGCAGTGTTAAGTATTTGGCCGTCAACGGTCGAACCGCATTCAGTTTCGATGGTCTGACATCGAGCTGAAAGGCGCAGCGCCACTCCTGCCCCGGCAACGCCTTTTTTCATCAGCGAGTTCAATTCTCGGCGAACTGGTTCTATCGTAGAGGGGACGAACCCCAGTCTGCTTAACTCCTCAAACACGTCGACTCTAAAATTCCACGGAATGAGTAGTGCATTGGCATCCAATATGGCGATCATTTGATGAGCGTTCCAGCTCCGATAAGCCGCCACCGAGAGCCAATTCGTCTCGAAATAGCAATTCGAGACCCGATTTCTGCACAGACGGGCCGCTTGAGCGCTACTTCGACAGCTGAATCGCGAGCGCTTGTAGCGATTCCGACGGTAGTAGCAGTGCCCACACTCAACATGAGTGGCTCACTCGTGTGTATCGAATCGACGTTAAGCTCGTCAGAGCTTCCAACAACACGATCGAGGAGCTTAACTTCCATCGTAAACGATTTCCACACAGGGGGCAAAGTTCCAGGAGTTCCTGCAATTTGGCCTACGAGCGAATCACTCTTCACCAAAGAAGGGTCTAATTTTGTTCCTATACCGAGCAGGCCCCCAGGCGTCGCGACTTTCAATCTCTCCTTTTCGGACACAATGCTCGACACAGAGGTTGTGATTGGCACCCACTCGCTCTTGCCACCAACTTCGACGCTCCGTCCGGGGCGTATTTCGATCTCGTCCTTCAGCTTGAGTTCACCTTGGTTCAACGTGCCCCCGATTACACCGCCCAGCAGCTTTGCTATGTTCGTTCCAGGTTTATTGACGTCGAAAGAGCGTGCAATGAACATTCGCGGAGGCTTAGTCGCATCGTGGACTGCGGACGGGATCTCCTTTTCGATAAGGTCAATTAGCAGGTCAATGTTAACCCCTTGTTGGGCTGAGATAGGTACAACCGGTGCGTTCTCTGCTACAGTCCCTTTTACAAATTCCTTGATCTGTTCGTAGTTCACGAGCATATCTTCGTGCGAGACCAGATCGATCTTATTTTGAACAACGATTACGTTTTTAATCCCAATAATATCGAGCGCCATAAGGTGCTCTTTAGTTTGTGGTTGCGGGCACGGCTCATTTGCTGCAATGACAAGTATAGCGCCGTCCATAATTGCAGCCCCTGATAACATCGTAGCCATAAGTGTTTCATGTCCGGGCGCATCCACAAATGAAACAGTGCGCAACGGTTCGGCTTTAGCGCCACATTTCTCGCACACCGATGCGACTGTATATGCGTCGGGTTCTGGACACTGCAGGCATTTCTTGAAGGTGACGTTAGCATATCCGAGTCTGATCGAAATGCCGCGCTTCACTTCTTCACTGTGTTGGTCTGTCCATACGCCAGAAAGAGCCGACACCAAGGTCGTCTTGCCATGGTCGACGTGTCCTACCATCCCTATATTTACGCTAGCTTCCAAGTTAGCTACCTCCGCGCTACAAGAGGCCAAATTCTTGTTGACGCTTTAATTCTACTCATTTTCTGTATGCTTGTCATAAGTTGCTTCGTTAGGTATTTTCGTATGCGCTCATTTTGAGTTCAAATCGTTTGCTGAAGTCACTGACGGCCTCTTCAAGGTCATTTTGCGATAGATCAGTTCTATCTTCAAACAACGCCTTAAGTACTGCTTCTCTTAGTATAAGCCTGAGATCTGAGCCGGTGCATTGGTCAGTCATATCTGCTAGTTTCTGAGTGTCAAATGTGCCCGTAACACGCGCAAGTATCTTTTCAAATATTTCTTTTCTCATAAACGCATCGGGCATCGGAAAATCTACAATTTTGTCAAATCGCCTCCACGCAGCGGAATCAAGAAGCCTTGGATGATTCGTGGCACCGATCAGAATCACTCCGTCGTCGACAAGGCTGATGTCGTCGATGCTCTTAAGCAGCATGTTAACGGCTCTTTTTATCGCTCCGTGCTCATCTGCAAGACGCGTTTTTGCCACGTAATCAAACTCATCAATAAAAAGGATGCAGGGGTTCAATCGTTTTGCAAGAGCAAACACTTTGCCGATGTTCTTAGTCGTCTCACCAAGATACTGCGACGTAATCATCGAGAGCCGAACCTCCAAGAACGGCATTCCTAGCTCTTTTGAAAGGGCTCGGGCGACAGAGGTCTTCCCTGTTCCAGGGGGTCCAACGAACAACAGCTTTCCAATTTCAAACAGCTCAATCTCTTTTAGATATTCTCTGTATTGTATCGCCTTAGCTATCTTCTCTACTTCCTCAACCTGTTCCTGAGTAAGGACTAGTTTGCCGAGGCTTTCACGAACATCCTCGGGCGCAGAGATAGCTACCAGCTTAAGCATATCTTCTGCTTCTTCGCCTTCACCTGCGACCTCGTCTATCAGTGAGTGTATCCATTCTCTGTCCATTTCGATGGGTTTGTTTTCTTGACGCGCTTTTTCGTAGCTGACGTCAATTGAGTCTTGTTGTGAATAGTAGAATGCTAAGGTTGGGTTCTGCTTGATGCGGGACAAAGAGTCTTGCTTGGCAAACCACTTAGCGCCCAAGTCGAAAACGGTGAGATCGATCCGAGAGCCAAACTCATCGAAAGAGACAAATGGGAGCGTTTTTACTAGACTCCATCCATTCGGGATCTCAAAGATACCGTCAACGGATTTTTCTGAGACTAAGATGGGCCTTCCTACCTTTCGCTCTTTTGAGTTCCAATAGTGCTTTCTTATTGGCGGGGGCAGGTCATTTTCATTAAGCTGGTCGTTGCCATTGTAAATATGGGCGGTAAGCAGCAGCTCAACGATATTAAGAACTTGACTTTCCGAGTCTTCCATCGATCACCATCTCTATATAAAGGATGATTATTGCGTGAACAGCATATAAAGATTAGGTTGAGGGCAGATAGCTAAACAACACGTAAAAGCGGTATCAGATCCTCGTTATCACCTCGCTTCCGTCGGCCGTTACTATGAGGGTATCCTCAGCTTGCGAAACGAGTCCTTTATCTTTTAACACAGGATAGGCACGGATAATGCCGGCCGTTTCCAGTTGCTTTAAGCCCATATCGACGCGGCCCTTAAGCCATCTTTTTGCGAATGGCAGTGACTTATAAACCTCAGCTTCTTTTAATATCGCTCTGGCCTCAGGCGATCGAATAGGCTTCGTCTTCACAAGGCTGTAGATTTCCGCTTTTCCTGTCTCGTAAACCCGACCGTTACCGTTAGAGGAAAAAGGTTCGATTGCTATGACCTGTCCTTCTTTGAGCTTTGTACCGCCTTGTGTTCTTCGGTTGTGTATCGGAGGTGGGGCGTGTTGTGTATAACGCTCTAGGCCGTGCCCCGTCAAATTGACGACTGGGTGGAATCCACAATCAGTGATCGTTTGTTCGATGACCGCGCTGATAGCAGCTGTGTCGACGCCTGCATGTACAACTTCAATCGCTTGTTCGAGTGCGATATTAGACGCTTCTAATAACTCCCTGTTACTGCCGAGGTCAATACTGACAGCAGTGTCTGCGATATAACCATCGATGTGGACGCCGATATCAAGCTTGACGAGATCGCGGCCAAAAGTTGACACGTCGTCCTTGGAAGGCGTAGCGTGCGCTGCTTCATCGTTCAAGGATATATTCACCGGAAATGCCACCGCGCCACCTTTTTGCAGTATAAGACGTTCTATACTTTCAGCGACGTCAAGCAATTTTTCACCGATTTGTACCTTTTTGATGGCTTCGCTGCGAACCTCTGCGAGTATGCGGCCGGCTTCGCGGTATTTATCTAAAACGTCGGCTTCTTGCACTTATATCACAAACTCCTTTGGAAACTGGGTAATGTTTCTATTCCCGTTATGGGTAATAACAGCTACGTCTTCGAGTCGTACCCCCCCCATGTTAGGGTAATATAAGCCCGGTTCAATTGTCACTACGTTGCCTTTTTCTAGGAGCCCACCTCTTTTGTTGAGGAATGGCAGTTCGTGGACCTCTAATCCCAGTCCGTGACCTGTTGAGTGAATGAAACCTTGACCGTTGTTGACGTCCGTCCGGAACCCGCGCTCTTCGAAGTAATCCATAACAGCCAAGTGGACTTCCGCCCCACTTATCCCCGGCCTTAGCATTTTAAGGGCAATGTTTTGCGCCTCTTTAACTGCTGAATACATATCGAAAAGTTCGGGAGGGGGGGCTCCGCGGAGGACCGTACGCGACATATCTGCGTGGTATCGGGAAGTTGTCGATTGAGGAAAAACGTCAAAAACGATTGTAGAATCCGCTTTTACCGGCCCTGATCCCGTTAGATGGGGCAGCGCGGAATCCTCGCCGCTCGACGCTATTACGTCTTGTGGCGCGCAAGCATCGTTGATTAGGGACTGGCCAATTGCACTCTTTAATTGTTCTGATGTAAGCACCCGCCCCTTATATCGTAGCACGTCGCCACTGATTTTACTGTGGGTTAGGATGGTGATTGCGTCGGCGAGTGCTTTTTCGCTAGCACGTTGCACTTGTGCCATATGTTCCAGTTCGCCGACCGTTTTGATTGATCGTGAGTGTTCGATTGAACCAGATAGGGGGGCAATCTCGTAACCATTACGCCGCAGCTCGTCAGCTAAACTTACGGGAAAATCAGCGTTAACTCCTAAGCGCTTAATGTCACATTCTCTTAGCACTGACGCGATCATGTTAGGTGTGGCGCGATCGACTTCCGTTTCGAACGAGTCTTTCAGAAAATCCTCTAGCGCAAGCACTCGATCAACACCTGACGATTTAAGCGCCCTCGCTTTCTCCATGCTGGAGGTTACTAGGACTGATTGTTCGCCTTTGCGCAAAAACAAGAATGGATCTTCTGCTAAGAAACTAGTTAAATAGTAAAGGTTTGCGTCCTTCGAAGATGCGGCGTACTGGGCATACCCGTCAAGTTGAAGCTCAGCTATCCTTCGATCGAGGGTTTCAGTTTGCTTCGAATTCACTTTTCTCTCCGTTCAATTGAGCCCTTAGTGCTTGCAGGCCGTGGGCAGGTCTCGAATGCGATCGATACCGCGTCATTATCAAGATCTCAAAAGCCATAATATGCTTCTGTGCCGTTTAGCGCTCTCAACATAATCAGTATGGCCGGGCCAGGAGGGCGCGTATGGTCGTTGGTGCACTGCAAACGGGACAACGCCCTTCTATAGGGTCGGTCTCTCCTAATACGTCTGCGTCACTTAACTCTTGGATCTTCCGTCCGCAGGACTCGGATCCGCACCATGAGATCCTAAAGATACCCTTCTTACCTTTTGCTTGTTCGGGCATTTCTATGTCGACCATATGCGAAACTTGAAATGCTCGCGCCCTTTCTGCGATGTTTTCCAACATATTAGACATCGCTTGCGCGAGTCGACCTTGCATTTCGGTCCGTTTTACACTCTCCTTTTCTCTAGTATCCCTACGAACTAGAGTCACAGAGCCGCTTGAAAGATCTCTGGGGCCAATCTCCAATCGTATTGGAACTCCTTGTTTTTCCCATTTGTAAAACTTAGCGCCCGGCCGAATGTCGTCTGTGTCGATAACAACTCGGTAGTGAGATAGTTCCTGTTGAATTTCGCTACAAGCTTTTAGGATAGCCTCGCTGTCAGCCTGTTTGCTGTAGATTGGAACAATAGCGACTTGAACGGGGGATATCTCGGGCGGGAGTATCAAGCCCTTATCGTCGCCATGGACTGAAATGACCGCTGCGATGCAGCGCTCTGAAATACCATAGCACGTCTGATTGACGAACTGCTGATTGCCGTCACGATCTTCGTAAGTAACGTCAAATGTCTTAGCAAAGTTTGTGCCGAGATGGTGAATTGTGCCGATTTGCAGACTTTTGCCGTCAGGCATTAGCGTGTCAAAAGCAAGTGTGTAATCAGCTCCCGGAAACTTGTCCCACGTCGGGCGGCGTGAAACGATGTATGGAATGCCCAGTCGGTCATAGAATTCCTTGTATAACTCAACAGCGGCTGCGGTCTGCAATTCGGCATCTTCCCAAGAGGTGTGGGCAGTATGAGCCTCCGCGAAGCTCGTGATCTCTCGCAGCCGTATTAACGGTCGTGTGTGTTTCGTTTCATAGCGAAACGCATTAACGAGCTGATAAATCTTAAGTGGCAGATCTGCGTGCGAGCGTATCCAAATGCTAAAGATGGGGTAAATTGCGGCTTCTGAGGTCGGTCGCAATGCAAGCGGGATATCTAACTCTCCAAAACCGCCCCGGGTCACCCAGAACACTTCTTCTTCAAATCCCTTTATGTGTTCTGATTCTTTTAACAGCTCATTTTCTGGTATCAGCAGGGGAAAATATGCCTCTTCATGGTCTCGATCAAGCAATGATCGGAGTACGTCGTAGGTCAGTTTCCGCAACTTAAAACCAAATGGAAACCACACATAAAGTCCTTTGATCGGGTATCGCACGTCCATAATTTGCGCGTCTACCAGGAGGTCATTGAACCAGTTACTAAAATTCGTCTTCTTCACCGCAGAACTCCTAAACTGTTGAGGACACACTCAGAACGCGCCCAAGCTTCAAACATTTCATATACCTAGGCTCATACGCAATGTGTCTCTAATGGCGGGGGCGAGGCCTACCGTGAGAATAGCAAGCTTCACGAGCCCGATTAGATTCTTAGACTCGTTCTTTAGATACTGATCTATAATGAACAAAACGGGGATCGTCACAATGAGCTTGAGCGGAAACATTACAAAGGCCGTGCCGGTCGCTTCGATAAGAAAGTTCGGGAGTACGTGCTTCTCGGCATAGGGTAGGAACGTGAGGCCAAGCGACGTAGCCGTTGCGTCGAGCAGTTGTCCATCCAGCACCAAAGCATTCACGCGATCCTTTAAGAGAGCGAAGTTTAACAAGTGGGCGATTGCGTATACCAAGAAGCTGAGGGCGACGCCGACTGATAATATAAGGGCGAAAATCCAAACATTAAACGACACAGCGCTTGTATAGAGGAGCCAGACATTAATTGCACTCCACGCGACGCCGATCATCGCGAAGGGCCAATAATAGTTGATGTGAACTGCGCGTTTTAAACCAACCGACAACATAAGCGCCGCGACGCACACAAAGAATATGAGGAAATAGATAAGCGGCGTGATGAGGAGGTACTTATACGGCGCAGCAACAATGCCTGCGTCTTCGACGACTCGCAGCGACCCTCCCGCAAAAATATAAGGGGTTACAGCGAAAATGAACACCTCATCAACGGTAATCTTAAGCTTATTTAGCAGCTTAACGACCCCAAATAGGCTGAGGCCCAAAATGATTGCCCAGGTTATCGTGTTTACGGGGTTGTAGCCGGTGTCATAGATGATGGGGTTTATATAGTACTCGTTTATAAAGCTCCCTAAATCGACTACCAAATGATCACCGATGAAAAAATGGATGTTGCTCCCCAGAATAGTGGTAATGGAACAGGACGCTATATGCGATACTGCCAACGTGCTTAATGAACTTAAACTTACTGGGGACGGGTTAATAGTTTGTGGAAAGCATACGTGTGCATTTGGGCGACAGATTGAAGGCCTCATTGAGAACGAATATCCGGCTGAGGTACTCGTTGTCGGTGGAGCCACAATGGAAGAAGTTGAACGCGTCGCAAGTTATGCTCGAGATAAAAGTTTTATCGTCGCCGTTGGCGGTGGAAAGACGATTGACATCGCTAAGATTGCTTCTAGCACAGCGAATTTACCTTTTATAAGTGTTCCTACGGCTGCAAGTCATGACGGAATCGCCTCGATGCGCGCGTCAATACGTTTTCGTGAAGGGACGCAGTCTATAGAAGCTCAAACCCCGCTTGCTATTATTGCAGATACTAAGATCATGGCTCAGGCGCCGCATCGGCTACTTGCCGCAGGATGTGGAGATATCATATCCAACTACACGGCAGTGAAGGACTGGGAACTCGCTAGGAAGTTGCGAGGGGAGGAGTTTAGTGAATATGCTGCGGCGCTGTCCCTCATGTCTACCGAGATAATCCTCAATTCGGCCACGCAAATTAAACCGAATCTCGAGGACTCTGTTAGGCTTGTGGTAAAAGCCTTAGTTTCTAGCAGCGTGGCGATGAGTATTGCTGGATCTTCTCGTCCAGCTTCAGGTAGTGAGCACAAATTTAGTCACGCACTCGACGCTATAGCCCCTAAACCGGCTTTACATGGCGAGCAGTGCGGTGTAGGCACGATTATGATGGCATATTTGCATGGGGGGGACTGGGAACGGATACGGCAAGCCCTTCAGAGCATCGGAGCTCCTGTCGATGCTCGCGGTCTCGGAGTCGAGGATCAGTGTATCATTCAGGCACTACTTCGCGCAAAGGACGTCCGACCGGAACGATATACGATTCTTGGTGAAGGATTGACGAAAAAAGCTGCTCAAGAGTTAGCAAAGGTCACGATGGTGATTGAGTAGTTTCGTTGATATCTTTATTATCCTACAGAATAACCTATTTATATAAGATTGAGTTTGCGTAGATTGAATAGGATTGATAGCATGGCAAAAGGAAACGCGAGCATAACACTCATAGGCGTCGGCGTGGCCAAAATAGGCACAGAGTTTGTATTCAATGGACCTGTGAACGAATGTGAGACGTGCAAGCTCAAAAACACTTGCCTGAATCTGGACGTTGGGCGTCGGTACAGGATAGTAACCGTGCGTGGGAACGTAAAGCACGATTGCGCCTTACACGATTTAGGAGTTAAAGCCGTGGAAGTAGTCGAAAGTCCCAGTATCGTTGCAATTGACGCTAAAAATGCTTTTGTCGGCTCGAAAATCTTGTATAAACAAAATGAGTGTGAGGTATTTGACTGCAAGATCTACGAATTGTGCCATCCTGACGGCGTGCGGGAAGAAAGGCTCACGATTTCTGCGGTTCTCGGAGATGCGCCACAAGCGTGCCCCGAGGGAAAACCGTTAAAGCTAGTTGAGCTAAAGAGATAACAGCTCTTTCTACGGAGTATCGTTCGCTGCTCGGCATCGGCCGATATGTTATGCACTCAGCGAGTAATTAAAAGCGTCACTACTAATTCTGATGAAGAACGACAATTGTCGTTATTTTTTTAAGCGTGAGTTTTGGCAAGTTACGATTATCCGTCAGGAGATTGTATCTCCTTCTTTCCTTGCACTTCCGATTGTTGATCAGCTTTTTTCTCTGAAGCCTCTTCCGAAGCTCCCTCTACGGCTTCTTCGCTGACGGGTTCGGGTCGCTTGTGCACTTCGATGTAATCGACTTCTTCCATATCGGTAAACTGCATTATCTTTTCTGCAAGCAGTTTTTTATAGTACTGCACTTGGGGATTAAACCCTAGTTCGTGGGGCATGTCGACTTTCACTCTTTTCTTGGCGATCGAAACATTGAAGTCTTTATTTAAGTAGTACTTGAGCAAACCTTTGACTTTATCGACAGCCTTGTCCACGATCTTTTCAATCGTGTAATCATAAACGATCGTCTTACCGGCATAAGGCGAGTTAAAATCTACTCGTACTCGTCCCCCAATTACACTCTCGACAGTCCCGGTCCTGTTGTCGAGCGAAACTCGCATTCCAGGGGTCGGCCTCTTTTCGAATCTGCGTGTAGGGACGACCTCAACCAATTCAGGCTTTCGCTCGCCAAAAGCATCTTTTGGCTGAATCTTGACTTGTCCTTCGTAGCCAGACGCTTTTCCCATCAAGTCTTCATCAAGCCCCGTGACTACCATGTTTTCTCCGGCAATGACAACTATCGGCGCATAGCTTACGCCCTCAGCAAATAGATCATTCTCTTTGGCAACGTCTGCGTTTGTAGTATCAAAAATATCGCCGTTGTCCAATCGGCCAGTGTAAGACAATCTAATGAAATCGCCCCTTGTAACGCTCATAGTGGATACTTATGGTTAATACTTAAAACCCTTATCGTTGGAGGATTGGGCCGCTCGACGTTGGATTCGCATTGACTTAGCCTTGCATCAGCGAGATGTTTGCTTCTGCTTCAGGGAGAATTTCAACGACCGCCCCAAAACCGCGGGCGGCCATTCCAGGATTCACGATCGCGGTTTTGCCGGCCACAAGCGTGCCGCGCTGCTCGTGTATGTGCCCACAAGCGAGCACATCGACAACGTTAACTGCGCTAAGAATAGCCTCACTGCCAACGTGCTTTGAGTCAACCTCATCTAAGAATCCTTTAGGTGGGGTGTGCGATAGCAAAACAGTCGTTTCACCGACTTCGGTCAAGAGCTTATCGACGTAACTGTGGATTTCTGCCTCATTAAGTTCAAAGGGAGTGTTAAACGGCGTGGGGTTGGATCCGCCGATACCGAGGAATTTAATGTCATCATAGTCAAAACTCTTGAGATGTAAGTTAACTGCAGTGGACTCTTCTATCGTTTCAACAAAAGTCGGAAGGTCACAGTTGCCCGGTATGATAAGGGTCGGCACATCATCTCCGAGCAGCGACAGCAGCTCATTTATTAGGATATTCGGTCCAAAATCCGTAATATCTCCTATTACACAAACGGCATCGACATCTCCAGCCTTATATAACAATTGGGTGACATGAGAATAGACGCCGTGAGCATCCGAAAGAACTAAAAACTTCATAAAGATCTCACAACTCAAGCTTACGTTTACGGCCCTCTGTTTTAAATCGTTTGTCTTTTTGTGGTAGTTAGTAGGGCTCCCACCGTCCGGTAAGTTTACCGTCGCGCGCGAGTCTGCCAAGTCTTTTCTGTACCTCTTTACCCACCGACGCTGGCGTCTCGTTTTCATAGGGGGTTCCAGGTAGTGGAATAAAGTAGTGGGCACGCACCCTTCCGCCACCAGAAACGATGTAGTCAATGAGATCGAGACTATCTGCCTGATCTACAGCTTCTTCGGTCGGGAGCCCAAAGATGAAGTCCACTACTGGACTGAAACCGTGATTGAGGCATATATCGACTGCAGCTCCGACGTCTCGACGTGAATGCCCTCGGTTCGTCTCTTCCAACACAGCATCGCTTCCCGACTGCGCCCCGATGTGGATTGAAGTGTTTACGCAGTATTCCTTGATGACATCAAGCATTTCGTCCGTAATAAATTCTGGCCGGACCTCGGAAGGAAAGGTTCCGAAATAAACTCGACCGCATAATGAAGCTAGGAGCTCAGACACTCTCTTAGGTGCTATGTGGCGGCCGTCGGATCCATAAGCGAACGCGTTAGGTGAGGTAAATCTTACGTCTGACAGGTACTTGCTGTAAAAAGCGATGGATCCCACGCTCCGATGGCGCATTTTCGTGCCGAAGAGACGCGGTGTTTGACAGTATTTGCAGTTATGTGGGCAACCGCGGCTGATTTCGATGGGGGCCCGCAGGTTCTGATTGAAGGGCGGATAATCGTCGAGCAGTACGTGAGGTCTTGGATGGGTTTTGTAGGTTATACCAGACCGTTTGTATGCGATGCCTCGCACAGTTTCTAGCTCGCTATCGTCCTTGAGCGCACAGATTAGCTCAGGGAGCGTTTCTTCACCTTCTCCGAGGACGACGACGTCGAATCGTTCTAGTGCTTCGCTTGCCTTGGCTGATGGATGGGGGCCGCCCGCTATGAATACAGACTGCGTTCGTGCGTTTTCCACCTCATAATAAACTTCACGTGCTTGTGGCGTCGCCATGCTGTAGATCATGACTCCATCGCGAGGACTCGAAGAAAAAGTTGGTTCGATACCTCGTGAAGTGAGGATCGCTTGGATTGCTGCCAAGCTGAATGTGTTTCTTTTGTCAAAGCGTATTGTTACGCTTGAATCGGGATTGGGGTGAAACAAGCTATGCATAGGCCAAAAGCTAAGATTCCTAAGACTATGCGCAGATTATCGAGCTTTTTCGTATCATTGATCGGCCGCGGATGTCCCCCAGTTGCGAATAGTAAAGTAAAGAATCCCCAAAACAGGAGCATATCTCCGTTCAAACCGTTGAGCGAATAGAAAACTCCCGTAGCCATTAGCACGAGTGGAACTGCTGCTGATATGTACGTTGTTTTTTCGCCAGAGATAGCTCGGGCGATATGCCCTCCATCTAGTTGTCCTACTGGCAGTAGATTTAGGCTGGTTATGAGCATGCCTACCCAACCTGCGAAGGCCACCGGATGTGTGCCGGTCGACGTTACTGGGACAACTTTTTCAATTAACGCAAAGAGAAGCGGAGTCCCTAACGCGATAGTCTGCGCTTGTGAGGCGCTTGTGGTGACCGGCGGAAGTAGAAACCCAACTATTGTAACAACGATAGCAGCTGCTAGCCCTACAAGTGGCCCAGCGATTCCTACGTCAAAAAGAGACTTTCGATCTGGAATAGCTCCCTTAAGCCTGATAAGTGCGCCCAAAGTTCCGACAGGTGATATAAGTGGCAGCGGTATAAAGAACGGTAAGCTTGCCTTCATTCCGCGGCGCTTTGCGACATAATAGTGGGCTAACTCGTGAGAGCCAAGAACGAACATGACGGCTGCTGCAAAGGGCAAGCCTTTATAGATAAGTAACGGGTCTGTAATCGGGTCGACGCCGTAAAAAAAAACCGCACCGGTAAGTGTGATGGCAAAAGCGGTAGCGATTGCCAGAATAACGTTGACATGCTTCTTATCATCGGTGTTGCTGACAGGAATCGCTAGGAGCACAAACTCACCGTGTTCGCGCTTCAGTTCCGGCTCGTAACCCCTGTCTGCGAAGTCATTCCAGAGAGACGCTAAAAGCGTCTTGCTGTCAACTAGTGGTTCACCGTAATATCTGATAACTGGCCCACTCGTTTGAATCTCATAAACGTGAAATACAATATTTATTCGGTCCAAGTTGACGAGTTCGTTCAAGTTTCTACCTCTATGAAGCCGTCAACGCAATTTACGAGTACGTGTGATCCCGGTTTGATGGCATCTATCGGGTCGACATCAAGTCTGTCGATAAGGGGGATGTTCGAGATGATCGCTCCAACGGCAATAATCGTTTCGCTTGAAGCGTTAACGATCGCGGCCGGGGCTTTCCCGTTTCTTTTGAGTTGATACATCACATAAGATCCTACTGTTGATCCCTTGCCTTGTGGAAAAGCAAGAACTGAGCCCACGATTGAAACACCATACAACTCGTGCTTTAAATCGATGATAACTCCTCGTTTGGGATCCACGCCACCCAAGAATGAGAGTGGTTGACTCGTTACCACGGCATCCCCTTCGCCAATTCCTTTTGATATTATCCGGCCTTTGATGCGTTTAAGCATAGAAAACGCTACTATCTTTTTGAGTTCTTTACGCGTTACACGCGATGTTGATACAGTCCGCGGTCGTTCCCATCACTGTATGTGAATTACACAAGCTTGGTCCATATTCAAGAGCTTTTCCGGAATTAACCATCAGGCGTCGTTTTTCAAACGCTGGCGATACAATCATGCACGTGTCGCATATTACGTTGGCGCCAGTTTCTTCAATGCGAGTGATTAATGACCTGCAACGATCCGCCACGAATCGTGAAGTGCAAATCCAGAGAGGTCGTTTGACAGTGTGTCCATCTAAAAGCCGTGCGATCTCTGTAAGCTCTGAACGTGAACAGTGCGGACACCCTAACACAACGGCGTCAGGTTCGCTCGATGAATAAATGTCAAGGTCTGAACGACTTAGTTCAAGTGTTTCGCTTGGCTTTGCTCTTCTTTCCGAGTAGTAAAGGGCTACAGCCCCTGTGGCGGCCATGCCGGCACCCAGAGCTTTCAGCTCATCATCGTTCGGTTGGGTAACAAAGGAAAACTGAGGTACTCGTGAATGGACAATCTTCCCAACTACGTATCCAAGTGCGCCAAAATCGGCCCCTTGTAGGGGAAAATCTGTTTTTATTGTTATATCTGGGACTCTGTTCTTATCGAGGTGATAGCCGTATTCGGGCGTTTTTCCTACCAGTGCAGCAGCAAGTGCACTTGGTCCCCCCTCTCGATTAGTGCGCGCACCGAGAACCGAATTTGCATAAGAAACAGCGGATGACTCGGACCAGCTCAAATGGGACCCTTTACGTGGAGCATTCACATAATAAGGCGTGCAAGTGCATTGGGCATCGATTCCGAGCATTTCATATTTTCTGATAATGGCCAGCTGTTTTTCAACAAACAACTCGTCGATTCCCATTTGTCTCCATTTGTATCGATCCATTCCCATTGGGTTAAGCATTGTTGGAACGGTAACGCTTCCAGTTAGATCTGTTAAGTATTCAAGGCCAGCGTCGCCGATGGTTTTATACGACACACCTGCGATCTGCGCGCTTTCTATTGGGACAAGCCGTTCAGCCCCATAGATATCGCCGAGAGCGACTAAGATCTCCATCGCTTTTTGTTTCACGGCCCCCAATTCGCCAGCAAGGATATCTTCGTCGTTTCGATTTAGATGCATTATATGTAAATATAGTCACGTTACTATAAAAACTCGCGGCAGTTGACGGAACTAAATACGACGTAAAAGCACATTATGCGACAGCTGCGTGCCTAGAAACCAAGGAGACTGAGCTCACATTTGATAACAAAATTCCGCCGTAAGGACTAAGCTATTGCAATTACGATCGAAGAAAGGTAAAAGAAAGTTGCTCAAACCTGAAGACGAAGACAAGTCCTATTG
>PMYA01000035.1 GCA_003170935.1 Methanobacteriota archaeon | reverse complement strand
TTATACCTGAATCAGAACGTTCAACCGCGCCGTTAGTTGGAGAGAAAGTATTCTCTCACCTATGATCAAGAAATTGAGTGCGTTTGAGGAAGCCCTGTTAAGTATGTATGATCGAGCATAAATTAAAGATTAAGACAGAAACAAAAATGGATTTTTGATACGGGGTCTGAAGATGATTAAGGAGATTACCGCACGGGAATTAAATATCGACGGCTTCATTAGCGGTAAGATCGGGGAGATCAAGGAAATTGTCGGAGATGAGATGGCAATAAACGCCCTCTCAGGAGAGTTGATTCGTCCACGGTCACAATACTCGGGCATCGTGCCTTAGGTAATCGTCTTAAAACCGTATTCATTGACAATGGCATTATGCGCGAGGGAGAGGCGGCACAGGTAGTGGGTCTTTTCAGAAATCTCGGTGTCACGGTCGAAGTAATCGATGCACGTGAGGAGTTCTTCGCAGCATTTAAAGGGGTCACTGATCCGGAAGAGAAGCGTGAGGCTGTGATCCAGACCTTCTATCGGAAGGTATTCGGACGTCTAATCAAGGAAAGCGACGCTAAATACCTCCTTCAGGGGACTATCTTGACCGATGTCGATGAGACGATCGCAGGGATCAAAGGCAACACAATGTCTTCGAGCAGCTAGGGATCGACCCGGAAGAGGCTTTTGGCTACCGCATTATCGAACCGCTTATTCAGCTTCGTAAAGACAGTGTCAGGATTATAGGCAAGGCCCTTGGACTTCCTGCGGAAATTTTCGCACGCATACCGTTCCCAGGGCCGGCGCTCGCGGCCCGCGTTATAGGAGAGGTGACTCCGGAACGCATCGAAACGGTTCGAAAGGCGACTGCTGTCGTGGAGGAGTTGTTAAAAGACACCAGCGCGTTCCAATACATGGCGATCCTTCACGAAGACCGTGTTACCGGCATACGCGACGGAAAGCGTGACTTCGGCCAGCAAATCGAGGTACGCTGCTGGGAGAGCATAGACGCGCGCACCGCGACACCGACCCGACTTTCCTTTGAACTCCTCGAAAAGGTCGCTGAAGAGATTATCCGCAAAGTGCCCGGTATCGTAAGCGTCACTTATAATATCACCCCTAAACCACCCTCAACGATTGAGGTCGTTTAAAGCCTGCTAATGATTTAGAGGTTGTTTTAGGTATACGCAAAGCGTTAAGGTTCCCTGTTTGCATAACACACTCACAGTGCTCTAGTAATAATAATAACAATGCTCTTTTGAGTGCAAACTCGCTCTAGACGATGGTTTTCGTTACGCTGTGTGTGGGCACGAGTGAATAACGCTCAGACCGAATCGACTGACTTCCAACTCTATGCCCTAAGAAAGATGTTTAGTGAGGAGTCAACTTCATTGATCATCTTCCCACCTGTACCACTTCTTCCTCGTTTGTAAGCTATCAACGCTACAATTATAACAGATGCCGTTGTGGCAGCACAACTCTGCTCCGCACTTCGTACACTGCCACTTCGCATGTTCCTGCTCGACAAAAGCGGCAAGCGAATGCTGCTCAATATAAGTGAGATCTTCAATCAGACTCGTGCGGTAATGCTTTTGATACCGTACGTTAATTCGCTCCAAGTTCCGACTAGGGAAACTGCTGCATTCGTAACAAAACCGGACTTTACGATTTGTGAGAAGATCGCATCGTTTCTAGAAACGCGCATTTCTTATCCCGGGGGTGACATCCGGTGCAATACGGGACTCTAACCCCTTTACTTCGTAAATCGTATTTGTGCGCAAAATAGCTACTACACACCGAACAGTTCATGCCGCACGGTGCGATGAGTTCTACATCTTGAGAACGGGAATCGAGCATGCTGCATTTCCAGAATTACGCTTGCTTGTTCAAATAGATGGGCTTTTGCTCCAAACCGTAGTCGCTATTTTCTAACGCGCAGATAGGCGGTAGATGGATGCGCAGTCGGTAAAATGAGATGACATCCGCGTCGCTAATGCTAAAGGTAGCTCGTTTCTGAAGGGAAGTATATCCAAAGCAGATACCAGCGCCAGATTCCGCGTGATTTAGACAGCATTCTAAGTCGGAAACAAAGAGCGGACATCATGTGTATATTTCGAACTTTTTCGTTGCCTGATTAATTTTTTTTAACCGCGCAAAGGTAGAAAAATACAAGAAATACATCAAACCGTCAAGACAAAAAGTAATAAGGAAAACTCTATACAGAATACTTAGATGTTCACCCCATCCACCATCCAATCCGACGATCCCTCCGCTGACGCCACCGCCGCCTCCCCCCACCGCGTTCGCAAAGAGTTCCTCCACGCCTGGAACGGCTACAAACAATACGCCTGGGGCCACGACGCACTCAAGCCGCTGTCTAAGACCTACTCCGACTGGTACCCGACCCCCTTACTTATGACCCCAGTCGACGCCTTCGACACGATGATCCTTATGGATCTGACCGCCGAGGCGGCCGAGGCCAAGGATTTGATCCTGTCCCGGCTCAACTTCGACCTAGACATGGAGGTCCAGCACTTCGAGGTGACAATCCGTATCCTAGGCGGTCTGATCTCCGCCCAGCAACTCGAAGGCGACCCCCGCTTTCTTGAGCTCGCCGTTGACCTCGCCGACCGCATGCTCCCCGCCTTCAACTCCAACACCGGCATGCCCTATCGCTTCGTCAACCTGAAAACTCACAAGACCCGCTGCCGCTTTACTAACCCCGCCGAGATCGGCACCTCCATCCTTGAGTATGGAACGCTCTCTCGTCTCACTGGCGACCCCAAATATTTCACCGCGGCCAAACGGGCACTGGTCGCACTTTATCAGCGCCGCTCTCAGATCGGCCTAGTAGGGTCTATGATCGACGTCGATACCGGAAGGTGGCTGGCTAAAGACAGCCACGTCGGCGGCAGGATCGACAGTTACTACGAGTATCTTTTAAAGGGTGCGATCCTGTTCAACGACCCCGAGCTTTGGACGATGTGGCAGGACGCGATCGCAGCGGTCAACGCCCATGTGGCCGACGAGGCCAGCGGCGGACTCTGGTACGGCCACGTCAATATGAAAAACGGCAAGCAACTCGCCACGGTCTTCGGCACGCTCTATGCCTTTTTTCCAGCCGTCCTTGCCTTGAGTGGAGACCTCGACCGCGCTGCCCGCCTCGAAGATTCGTGCTACAAAATGTGGGCAGTCCACGGCATCGCGCCCGAAATGTTCGACTACAAAACCATGAAAGTCGTCTTAGGCTCCTACCAGCTCCGGCCCGAGATTATCGAGTCGGCCTACTACCTTTACCACTATACCGGTGACGAGAAGTATCGGCGGATGGGCGTGACCTTTTTCAACTCCATAGTCGAACGGTGCAGGACCGAAGCCGGCTTCGCCGCACTCGATGACGTCCGCACGGGCGTCAAGACTGATACGATGGAGAGTTACTTTCTGGCAGAGGCCATGAAATACGCCTATCTGCTATTCGCCCCGCCCCAGGACTTCGACTTCGAGAAGGTCATTTTCAATACCGAGGCCCACCCGATTTGGAAGAGTGGCCAGCGGCGAGTGG
>PMYA01000049.1 GCA_003170935.1 Methanobacteriota archaeon | reverse complement strand
GGCTCAAAAATTCGTTCAAGATACAGAGGGCTATCGCTTATGGCACACATTCATCTGCCGGATGGAGTGTTTTCGCTCCAGTGGGTGATCATCTGGTGGGCGCTCGCGTTGATGGTGCTTGCCATAGCGCTACTCGTCGCGCGGCGCCAGACCTTCACGACCCAACGACTCACCGCCGCGGCATTGCTCGCTGCCGTATCGTTTGCCATATTTCAGGTGAACATCCCGTTCGCCGGCGGGGTGCATATGAACCTCACCCCGCTTATCGGTATTCTTGCCGGCCCGGCCATCGGGTCGCTGATCGTGTTGATTGTCAATATTCTCAGCGCCGCGATCGGCCATGGAGGGTGGGGCCTCATCGGGGCAAACACCCTCGTGAACGTCAGCGAGGTCGTGAGCGCGTATTACCTCTTCTATTATGCGACCCGCCGTTTTGAACTCTTCACCCGCGGAGCGGTCGCCGCGTTTGGCGGGTTGCTCGTCGGAAACCTCCTGTCTGTGCTAATCATCGTGATTTCGGGAATACAGGGGAGCGCCCTTTCGGGAAGTGCGTTGCTCGTATACATACTCCAAGTCCCCCTCTTGAACCTGATTGTGGCCGTAGGCGAGGCGATTGTGACGGGATTCGTCGTGGAGTATTTGGGCAGGGTGCGGCCTGATATGCTCGCCCTACGAAACGTTGCTGGTGATTGACGTGAGGTGGCAATATCTCCTATTGGCGGCGGTCTTCATTGGCGCGATCACTCTCTCTCTTTGGACAGCCACGCGAGTCGACATGCGTGATATCGAACATAGCTTAACCAACGTCTCTGAGGAGCACGAAGGCATCATTGAGGGGGGTAACGTCCCATTGTATGTCGGAATCGTGGTAACACTTTTTTTCTTCGCCATCGCTGTTTTCGTGTATTTGTCGAGGCATCGATCATGACACGTGATCTGACCAACCATCGGGTATAAGGAGTCGACCGCCGAGACACAAGAAACCAAACAGAAACCTGAGTTCCCACTCCCCATCGCTGGAGCTGCAATTTACATGGCACTGAGAAGGCGGTCGTAAGGACGGGGCATCTGTTCCTATTGTCTATGAGCAACACATAGACGACGAGTTTGTAATGTGGGGTATCGCGTCTGTAACATCAGCGTAAAGCAACGCTAGGAGTATCCCTATAACTCATTCCTTATCTCCTAACTAATTATTTCTTTTTTCGATTTTAAGGCGTGAGAATAGGAATTGTTAAGTCCCTTTTAGCTACTTGCATAAGCGTATGCAATTCAAATCAATAACTGCGATAACTGTTCTTTTGCTCGTGGTTGCCTCTTTGTTAGTATCAGGTTGCGTTAATAACACTACAAGCAATACTAATCAAACGCCTAGCGCTAGTGAGTCAAGCACTGCTGCACACAACGCTACTTTGGAAAAATATCTTGCGACTTACAAAAACGCATCATATGCTGAGAAGAACTTTAGTGTAAAGGCGTGGGAAGTCACTTGGATAAACAGCACGTCCGCAAATTTAGAATATGCGTTTTTAAATAAAACCGTAAACAGGACGGTTAGTCACGTTGTAACATGGACTGTATTTCCAACAACACAAGACGCGACAAATTATCTTAACGCTATGAACAAGACAGCATACAGCCTAGCTAGCACGGTATATCCAAGCGGAGGAAATTATCAGAAGGTTACAGGTCACGCACCGGCGATATACAAAGACTACATTTGGAACGAAGGAAATCCGTTCAATATCTCAGAATATAAGAATCACGAGATTCAACAACTCGATAACCTTATTGTAACAGATACGGGAAAAGCACTGACGTAATCCCACATACCAAGGACAGCATAGCGTGTTGCTATAATCTATTCCTTATCTCCTACCTCGTTATTTCTTTTTTCTATTTCCTTTACGTTTAGGGCTTGAATTGTATAGTACTGCAACACGTCATGGAGTTACGGCATGAAAAGTATCATGCAAGCGCGCTTGCAGCGAGATGGCTGTGCTAAACTGTAACAACATGATACAAAAGGTTTGTTTTGTATCCTAACGAGTGAACAAAACGTATCTTTTGTTAACTAGTTAAGCCCAAAATGAAGCGCGTTACCCAATAGTTGTATTTTGAGCATTATCGCTTCGCAAAATAGACATTTTCGGAAATGACGAAGGACATAATGGGCTTCTTTGGAATGCTTGCCACAAGCG
Source organism: Methanobacteriota archaeon (assembly GCA_003170935.1). GTDB lineage: Archaea > Halobacteriota > Bog-38 > Methanoflorentales > Methanoflorentaceae > Methanoflorens. Next base: position 5,011 of record PMYA01000049.1, on the reverse strand, counting down.
TATAATTCATCATTCTATTTTCTTTTTTTCGACTAGCAAATTATACAAAACGAGAGGGAAAAACAGTGTATTGGGCTTCGTTTGGTTCGGCCCGAACAATTCAAATTATACAAGTCGGCTAGTCAAGCCGTATTGAGCGGCTGTTCGATCATGGATTGCCCGTGCTTTCGTGGGTTCTATAACTTCTCGTAAGTATGCTCATCACGAAGACGAATGTGATTGATAGTTAGTGTCCGGGTGAGATTGCTCCAAGAGTATATGACGCGATAATTGCCGATGCGGATACGAAAAAACTCGCGCCCTGCCGATTTTATATGGCGGCAACCGCGAGGAAAAGGCACGATTTTCAGATTATCTATCGCGCTTACGATCCGCTCTTTAGACTTGGCATCGATATTATTAAAATCGCGTTCCGCTGTCGCCTTGATGACAAGCTTATGCGGGTTCATTCATTTTTAGCCGCTTTTTCATGTCCTCCCACGGAATGGTCGGATCGTCTTGTCGCTCATTGATGATAGCGAGATCTTCCGCATCTTCGATCCGTTCGAGCATTTCCTCGTAGTCACGAAGGGGAACCTCGACTATCTTATCTCCGTGTTCATCTTTGCGAACAAGGTGTCCCAATTGGGTAATTGCCGAACGTGCTTCACCCATAGTACCTTACAGCTTACCTTCCACGTCTATATAAATGTTGAACTGCTTTTGCGTGCCAAGTCCATGAGTGATGATCAAAAACCGTCTTTGCGTGGACGTTATGAAAAGATTTATCGTTCCGTTTTCGAAATCGACGTTTGATGGACGAAGCGCTCAAGCGCAAAATTCTTGAACATTTAGCCAACTTAGCTTTTAATATTCAGTCTTTTGAGGACATTCGCCCTCCCAGTAATAGTTCTGTTTTCGTGACTAGAGAGTCCGGCACAGAAGAGGAGGTCATCTTAACCGGCGACTTGTATGAAGAATTTGACGATTTGCTCAAATTGCTGTTGGAAAAAGCGGGATGGGATGAGAGAGTTTCACAGCAGTATCTCGACAAGCGCCTTAAAAACTTGATCACCACGATCAGGAAAGACGGCCAAGCAAAAGAAGTCAAAGATTTGGCCCCTTATTTTGACCAGCTAATTGCTGAGCTTAACAGCTTCGATACGCAATCTGTATGCATACCAGTACTCGGAATTAAGACTGATATCGACGCATTTCCGGTTGGGAATTTCACTTTCAGACGATTTACTAAAGAGTTAACCAACAAATTGGCGAAAAAATACAGGGAGATATACTCTAGCAAAAATAGTGAGCCAATTGAAGAATCAAAAGTAGAATCGTTTGGACGTAATCTTGACATTTTTAGAGACACGATTGTTGCTGAACGCGCATTTGATTATCGAATTGAGGCAAGTCGAGCCTTGGAAATAGCCGAGGAGGAGCTTAGACGCGTTATCGACTTATTTCGCTATGTTATCGCTTGGATGCATCCTCATCGTAACGTCGAATCTAAGGATCGTCGGCGTCCTCTCATCGGATTACAAGGAGAGGTGCATCAAGGCACTCGAACCACATTTATCTTTTCAAAAACGAGAATAGGTTCAGAAGAAAAACTCATAGGCCCCTTAGAACCGCTCTATTTGTCGGCAGCTGACTTGTATAATTACGGCCAGATGGAACAAATTGGATTCTTTTTGATATCAAACGTGCTTGGAAAACCACTAGCTGAACTGTCGCCGTATCAAGAGATGCTCATTCGCAGCCTCAGATTGTTTTCCGACTCCCAAACGCAGTATGAGAGAGAGACCGAGTTCTTAGGCATGTTCAACTGTATTGAGAATTTTACTAACCCAGATCAAAAAATAGACGGTATATCAAAAACTATTGCATTTCTCATAGCTGATACACCAGTTGAGCGGGAGCAACTGCGCAACGAGTATCGGGAGAAATACAAGACTCGCAACAAAATTACGCATGGATCGCGGCAGATCGTTATTCTCAATGATGATCTGAAATCTCTTAGGACAGCCACTCTGAAAGTGATCTGTTGGATGATTCATCACGACGAAAAATTCGAAACTGATGATGATTTGCGAAAATGGCTCGAAGAAGAGCGACTTAAAATATGGCCCGATGGCAGCGCAAGTAAGAAATAAAACGCACTTGTAAAATCCAATTTACGTGTGGTTGTTTGTATCATTCCGTAGCTCCACGCTCGTTATCTCTTTTTTCGATTTCCTTTGATTTTTCGGCCCCGTTACACAAGCTACAGCGAAGAAGTGGAAAAAAGAGTGGAAGTGCGAAACTCCCATACGGTACGGCGGTGCCGTTATTGCCATGTGAGCCCAAGAGCGTGGACAGTTACGACTGTAGACGCATATGTCGGGCTTCCGGTCCCGCCGACAGCCTGACTCACCGCACTTACATATATGAAACCGTTGCCTGGGGAGGTCCCATCCCGAATAAGGTGCCAGGTAGCCGAATATTTCAGAAGCACCGTCTTAGTGATGGTATATGTGGTCCCTGAACTGCTTTTACTCACGGCATATCCCGGTCCCGGGAAGCCGCCCCTGAGCCGCAAATCGTTGTAAGTGTCTCCGCTTCCACTCCCGGTGAACTTATAAGTCACCAACGCCGTGATGGTTACGGGCTTACTCCACAACGCTTTGTCTTGGTCCAACGTCGTCACGCCTTTTAGGTGAAATTTCACGCCGAGTTCGGCCCCGCTATAAGCAGACGCGGACGTATCGGGAACTGCTGTTTCTGTTGTTGCGAGCATGCCCCCCTGTGAAATCCCTGTGAAATCGCTCGGGCCCGAGTCAGGGAATTTTTGCCCCCACGTTCTGTGATAGTCATACAACCATGGACTCCAAACCATCGGCCGTCCTATCTGAATTTGGTCGATTTGCGGCGTTTTGCTCTCAGTCAAATCCGTCGGCGCAGCACTAGCCTGCGTTACTGTAACAGCAAAGGTCGCTACCGTGAGCGCCATAATCGCAATCATTAACAATGCCACAAATTTTCGTTTCATTTTAAAACCCCACTTTTTAAAACTGATAAGTATACGTCCGCTCGTAAAAAAACTTGCGCTGATTCAAGCGTAATGCTTTAGATTCGACAAGACCACTTCCGCGCCGCTCTTCGTCAATCGTTATCGAAACCACCACATCTATTTCATGATGCTATGAACGATTGCGCAGAAGTCGATAAACTCTTGCTGGACCTTGCAGACTACAAAAACGATTACGCGGACATGGCCGCCGAAAAACTTTTACGGAAGTGCTCTACCAGTTGGGATGCTTACCGCTACCTGCTAGACCGCGTTCACGATGTCTGGCTCCCTGATTATGCCAGGCAACAGGTGCGGCAGATTATCAAAAAGATACAGGTACAGTTGAACCAACAGCGCGAGTACGCCTGGACGTATGAGGGATGGTGAAACGGGTGCCAGGATGTCGCCGTGATCGTCAACAGAAAAAACCGATCATGCTAAAAGTCGAGCCTGTCCAGGTTAAAAGTACGAGGAGGATGGAAAAAAATGATTGAGAAAGGATTAATCATAACAGGCAGCGATGCGGAGTTATTGAACAGTGCGCTTTCAGAAGTAAAAACAAAAGCCTATGAAGAATCCGAGGCTCAATTAGATGATACTCAGGCGCTCGATGCGCTCGTTTCGTGTTTCAGGAGCTTCAGAAATGCCGAGAATGATGGTCAGGAAAAACGTCACTCGTATTTTAGCCCCTTACGTAAGCGCCTGGTGCTCGGCACGATTATCGATAGACAAGTCAGCGCGGACGGTCACAAGGCCTGACCGCAGCCCCGGTTATTTGTTCGCCGGGGATGCATATATTACCGGATCAAGGGGGTCTGGTTCAAAATATTTAACGGTGACAGAAACGAGGCCGAAGAGCGCAAAGTCTGGGTCCTCAAAATAACTTCGAATCTCCTGTGCAACGGGCCACGGAGTATTAGCCAATACTTCTTGCACCGAGGGCGAAGCTTGTGACGATGACGCGACCACATACCCCCAAAAGTCGAAGGTATATGTCTCGAGTGTGAGGGATAGATCGCTCAAGTTGTTGGTCGTCGCTAAGCTCTTCAAGTACATCCCTCCCATCGCAGTCTCTAATAAGCCCTGCAGTCGTGGCTCTGTCGTCATTACGACCAGTGGTCCTCCGAGTCCATTTGCGTACTCTTGTCTTACAATCGCATAGCACCCCTTCTTACCACCAAAGTCGTAGCCCTGGATGCGCTCCACGATACAATGTTTCACATTGACCAGGAGCTTAGGGTCTTCTTGGAGCTCGCGACCGATGAATCGATCTGTTTGTTCTATTTGCTTCAAAATATCTTTATTGGTCAAATTGTTTCACCTCTTCGTGCGTGTGGCGGCTGTTGATAGCTCTTCACGCGATCTTGCTTCCTTTCCTTATACGAGGTCTTTAAGCGCATCCAGTAATGCTTTCCGTTCAACTGAGTCAGTCGGATATATGTAAAAATCGACGCCTCGACCCCTGCCGCGTCCTTTTCGTTCTACCTCCACGTAGCCGTACAATTCCAATTCAGCGATGAGTGCTGAAAGTGTCTTATGTGAGACCTGCTCACGACCGCTAAGGCGCATGATGTTGTTAAATTCTCTATAAACCTCGGTTGGTGACTGCTTTTCTTCCTTGCTGTAAACACTTTCCAGCAATACCTTCTGATGTGGAGAGAGACGCACGACCTCTCTACGGAGCAAAGACACTTCTGCAAGTCGTTCAGCACGTCGCACATCTTCTTCTATAACAGTAATCCGATCGTCTTCTTCACACTGGTCAGCAGCAGTTGATAGTAAATCTAGCGCATATCGGGCGTCTCCGTTTCTTTGAGCGGCCAATGCAGCACACAATGGTATAACCTCAGCGCTCAATGCATTAGGATAAAACGCCTGTTCAACGCGATATTCCAGGATGTCTCTTAACTGAGTTGCATCATAGGGAGGAAAAGCTACGTCTACAGGATGAAACGATGACAGATCACGCGCGTCAGTGAT
>PMYA01000025.1 GCA_003170935.1 Methanobacteriota archaeon | reverse complement strand
GAATCAGACACGCCGCTTTTTGAAATACCTTTTGACGTTTGTTGATGGACTTCCTTATTAGAAAAATAAGTAGTTAGAAGGGCACGTTTGTCTACTTATCGGCGCTTATTTGGCGGGTAAAATAGGCAATATGGGTAAATTTGCATCGATTTTTGCAACAAAAATGCACGTTTTTCGCATTTAGAAAAAAAACATAGAGCGCGTTTCTACGGTTAAAAAAAGCCTGATAGATGCTCCGTTTATAGTCATGGGCTGGAATATCACTAATATTTGTCAAATGATTTAGGAAAAACGAGGATATATAGGCGGATTTGGATCATGAACGCGTTACAATACACGCGTGCCCGTCGAGACCTGTTATGCGATAGACGTTAATAACCTGCTACAACAAGGGGCCTTGCGTCCTGGAGTGTGCAGAACGATAAACTGGTCGTCTGTTGACGAGTGGGGAGGAACGGAACAGCGCGCCAGCATTGGTGTGGTGGCAACCCCACGCGGCATTACATTACACTACACTACGACAGATTACGACGATAGCCGCCGCGAGCACGATTATACTGTTCCTGTTGTGTGGGTCCGGTGCAACTTTGGCGGCAAACGCCCCTACTTCATCTGTCCAGGAGTCGTGAATGACGTTTCGTGCGGCCGTCGTGTTGCGAAGTTGTATACGCCCCCCACAGGCAGCTACTTCTTATGCAGGCATTGCCACAATCTGACGTATTACGGCTGCAACGAGTCGGGAGATCCGCACTTTACTGCGGTGCGACGGACCAAACGCGCTGCTCGAAAGCTAGGGTTGGATAACCCCGAAGGTGTGTATGGTATGGAGCGACCTAAGGGGATGCACACGCGGACGTTTCGACGGCTGCGGCAAGACGTTCTCGACGCTATGGATAATGAGCCTAAGGCGTATGTGATGGTTATGCACAAGTTTGTAAGTTCTCTCAAGTAGCTTTATCCGTAGCGTTTCGGAAAAAATAGGGATAGTTAAGCCAATATTCGTCTCTTTGGCGCCTTACGACATGATCTTGTCCAATACCTTGTCTTAGCTTAGAGGACGGTATTTCTCAATCCATATCTCTTCGATATCAATCGCCTCTGTTCCGCTACGACTTTTCAGAGGGCACGGCGCAATAACGCATTTGGCTAATAATCTGCGAGTGCTGGCTCATAAGGTCAGCGATATCGAAAATCCCGGTGACATCAACAACCCCAATGGCGGCTATTGCAGAACCTGAGCTATCTCGAATTGGGGCGACGATAACTGGCACATTTGCGTAGTTCCCCGTCTCTGGTCTCGTCTTAATCATATTGTTCTCCGCGAGGACTCTCTCGAGTATCGGCCCTGTATAGCTTCGACTTTTTACTTCGCCTTCTTCAACTTGAACGCCAAGATTGTTCCTACTGCGTATAGTCACAGGCAAACCACTTAATACAGCGTGAACCGCAAGTGCAATCGGGACCAAATCGCGGCTCGAGCTGTCTGCAGCAAGCTTAAACTCTTCCACTACACTTCACCCCATTTATCACAACCGTGATAGAATATAGGGTTTTCCGCAGAAAATCAGTCTTAAGTCTATGCACGACTGCGCGATTTCTCTATCTTCAAAGGCAAATGAAGCCCTAGGCCATCCGTTTTTAGTCTGTTTGTTTCATTTCGGAAGCCTTTAGTAGTGCTGCACACGTGCAGCATTAATGTTAATATTCACTCCGAAAGTGCTGCACACTAATGCGAATCTGCAGCGTAAGTGCAGCACGGATTTAAAAGGTAGGGTTGAAGTGGTTTAAATGGCAGTTGAACGCGGGAAAAACCGTTATTCGGTTTCGTTGTCTCCGGAGTCTGCATCGAATTTAAAGGAGCGTGCATCAAGTGAGGGAGTGTCTCTCTCGGCGCTCTTAGCGCAAATAGTCGATGAGCACTTTATCGTTAAAGAGACGCTGGCCAACTACGAGCGAGACATGGAAACGGTGAGGACCAACACAGAAGGCGCGCTGCAACTACAACGTGACGATTACGAAGCTGAGTTACGAAATCTCACCGAAGCGCACGAGGCCGAACATAAGAAGCTCCGAGAGCAGGGCGCCGACGTTATGCAACGCGCCAGGGATGAATTCGAGAAGAAGGTCCGGCAGATCGCCGAGAAGCATGAGGCAGAAGCGCAACAACTCCGCGCGGAGTGCGAAAAACGGGCAGAAGAAGCTAAACAGCTTGAGGGGGATGTCGAACGTCTCGAGGGCATCACCAAGAAACTAGACAGTGAGCTGAAGGCATCGGAAGCATCACGTAAAACCGTTGAAGATGGATTCCAGCACCGTATTGAACTCCTGGAAAAAGATAAGGCAAAACTCGAAGCGGAGTTACAAACCGAGAAGATCCTCTCAAATGAGCGAAAAGCCGATAAGGAAAACTTACAAAAACAGCTTGAGCTTGTGACTTTGAGACTCCCCGCTCCCAGGGTTGGCTTCTGGGCGCGGCTATTCGGTAAAAAGGAGGCGTAAAAGAATGAGCGACGATANNACGCAAGCTGAATCGTATGTTAGAAACCGTTGCGTTTCACACCTATATAACAAAGATATAATCGTGAGGAAAAAATGACAGATACAATATGCGATACCTGTGAGCTGTATTTATACCACTGTCGTGGATGGATGATGAGAGAACGGGGCTGTGACCTTTATGAAAAGAAAAAAGAAGGCGAATAGATCCACTATTCCACTATGAACTTATATAAAGAATATTTAAACGAAATCTGAGAATCCACTATTCGATATTTTTTTATTCAATCTCCTTAAAAATACCCGCCCATCCC
>PMYA01000180.1 GCA_003170935.1 Methanobacteriota archaeon | reverse complement strand
TAATTTTTGTGCATAATTACCGTTTTAGATCAATGGATGCGCAAACAAGGGGTGTGGGTTTGTTCGGATCATCTGTGCAATACAATCATCACTGAATTAGTGCATGAAGCCCGTTATTAATCCAAAACAACCCGCGAGCATCATGTCACCACCAGGTACTGCAAAATATGGATTTAATTTGGAATCCTTCATAATTTCACGTAAAGGTCCAATGACAGTGATATGAAATCCTCTTTCTTTGAAGGCTTGATTTATCTCGGAGAACCCAACTTGATTTATGTAACAGCCATGTCCGCCATCTTCAAAAACCCATTCCTGTGTCAAGTTGCCATCCATAAAGAGCGAAAGAAGGTGGTCTAGTTTGTCTGTATTTAGCATTCCAGTATGATGTTCAAACATACCAACAACCCTTTTTTCGTGAAGCATCGCTGCGAGGGTATGACCGTTCCCAACATTCACTATAATATGAGGTTCGCAAGCACGCTTTGCCACAACATCATCATCCAGTGCGCCGAATATTGCAGCTGGACCAGTATCCATCAAGAGAACTTGTTCCATCCTCTCTTTTTTTAACGTTCGATATACAGCTCTTAGTCGTGTTAGATAGTCTGGGATTTTACCATCTAAATATGCGAAACGAGTTAGCTCGCCGCCCTTTTCGATTAAGTCACTAAGATGTTGGAAGCGAAAAATCCTGTTGCTAACGTAACTCTCACCGTGATCTTGACAAGCTACCGCGCATACAGTGGGTAAATTGACATCGAATTGTTTAAGTGCAGACCTCAGCCCGCGTACGTCAACGTCTTTCATTTCTATTTCGACGCAGCTCTCTCGTGGGCGGGTATCTGTGATCTGCACCCCCCACGAGCTGACTTTGTTGAGGTCATCATTCAAAGTCTTTGCAGCAAGCGGGGTGGCAAATACCGAATACCCAAGTCCTAGGTGCGCCTTTATAGCGGCGCTGCAGGGCCCGCCTCCCATCGTCTCTCCATAAAGGAAGATGCTGCGGCCGAGCGCCGTGGCAGCTCTTACTCTTTTGGCGACGATTGTCGTTTGCGAGGGCATAACCATTTTTGGGCTATTCTCGATTACAACGTTTGTATCATAGAGGAGCAGATCTTGGGTCCCTTTACCGACATCTAACGCGAGGATACGCATGAACTAGAGAATAAACGATCTCTCTTATTACGTTTTTCTAGCGCATACTTCTTTTTTAAAAGGCGCACGTTTTCGAGTCAGAACTGCTATATAAGAATCATATTAATCCTTTCTTATGCAACGCAAACAGGTGGAAAATCCTCATAAAACCGGTGAAAGTAAAAATTATGAGATCGCCATCATCTCGATTAGCACTTCAAGATTTATGAAATACGGGAGCGTTAAAAAACCTGAAGAGGCTGAAGATATATCTGGACGAATCATTATTGATCTTTTTGAAAATGCTGGCCATAAGTTGCATAGTTACACTCTCATCTCGGACGAAGGGCGAGTGATTACTCGATCTGTAAAGGAGCAAGTGAATGCCGTTAATGTGATTATTACGACGGGAGGTACGGGACTGGCGCCACGCGACGTAACGATCGAGGCCGTTCAACCATTATTTCAAAAAGAACTTCCGGGTTTTGGCGAGCTATTTAGGCTCATCAGCTACGAACAAATCGGTTCTTCAGCGATGCTCACCAGAGCCTCAAGTGGTATAATAGACAACACTGCAATTTTTTGTCTTCCGGGTTCTCCAAACGCCGTAAAGCTCGCAATGGAGGCGCTGATCTTGCCTGAACTTCAGCACGTTTTGCTTCACGTGTCTGAACATTATTCGGCTAACCCACTGTGTTGAAGCGAAAAAAGAATACGTTTATTCGAGGGTCGCGTGTTTCTTCTTCAAGTCATCCTCGCTCTTTTTTGTGACCCCCATGAGGGCAGCAATCACACCGTCGAGAAAGACCATTGTGCTTATTTCGAACATTGTTCCAAGTGGAGCGAAGGAGGTGTGTGAACCGATAACCTGCCGCTCCATAAAGTCCATCCCGCTCGCGCTCACCTTAGTACGTCCTTTGACGATTACAGCGGTATCGGATATGGTACCAAGAGTCGATTCCTTATTTGACGTTACTGAATCTAGTCGCGTGCCTTTAGCCTTTGCGAGGGCACCCATCTCGTTCATAGATTTCGTCTCTCCGGAGCCTGATATCACGATAAGCAAATCATCCGCTTCAACAGCGGGGGTTACAGTCTCTCCTACTACGTAAACGTTAAGCCCCAAATGCATCAATCGCATTGCGAAGGCTTTGGCAGCCAGTCCGGATCTTCCGGCACCCATGACAAAAACCCGTTTATTATTCTGATGCGCACTTATGATATCACTGATCAGTGAATGGACTTCCGAGTAGTCTATTTCGTCGGCGATAGTCTGCACGTTCGCAGCAATAGCTTTCATAGCCGATCTGGCGTACTCTTCTGGTTTTTGTAGTCGGGCTCTTTTCATAAAATCAAAGCGGTTGCGGCGACCTATGCCTTATATCTTCCGCTGTCCTTGCCGTCTGTTTCAGCACCTATCAAGCCTCTGTCTCTGTTCAGTTTACCCGAGAACGCTCCACCACGGCGGGATTTTTGACCTCTTCAAATGCGAGTCTGCAAAGCAAGTAGGCGATTGTTGATTCAGCCCCGAGATTTTGATTTACGCCTTCTTGAAGCGATAAGCCATCAAAACAACCTCCTGTAGCCTCGTCATAGATAGGGGACTGTAGTCGGTTGTTACCAGTAAACCAGCTAAAGCACGTGCACGCGTTTTGGTAGTACCGTACTTTGCCCGTGATTCGGTAAGCATCTAAAAGCGCTTCGACAAGTGCTCCGACATCGATAGCCTGCTCATCGCTGATAGCCCTCTGTTGATCACGGATGTACCAGCCGTCGTTACCTATTACGTTTATTACGCCTTTAGGGGTAATCACTGCGTCCCATAGAAAACCAAGGGTTCTTTCGCCACATGAAAGAAGTTTCGGCTCGCCAATAGCATCGTAAGCTAAGAGCATAGCTTGGGGCAATCGAGCGTTTGAGTAAGACATGATAGCTTCAAACCATTCCCAATCGGAGGTCCGCGTATCTTCGTAGCTGTGCAGCATTTCAGCTGAAAGCACTTTGATCTTTTCTCGTGTTTCGGGAATCGAGGCCCTTGAATGGTAGAACCCTAAAAGCGAATAAGCAATCCCTCGCAGAGAAAGGTCGCTTGTCGCGTGCTTCGCTGCCCGTTCAAATATGGTTCGGGCGACTTCACGGACACCCCTGGGAAGCTTTGTGCTGCTGCAAATATACCCACAAGCCCAGAGTGTCCTTCCCAACATATCATCGGAGCCCTCTGAATCGAGAAAGTCACGTTGATAACTCACGAAATTGTGCACCAAGCCGTCTTCTTTTTGCGCATGAAAGGTGAAGGCCATGTACGTTCTTAATAATTCAAAAATCGATTCATCTCTGAACACGTTGTAGTGTTTTGCAGTCACAAGCAACGCTCTGACATTGTCGTCTGTACAGTAGCCTTCAAATCTATTGGGGATTCCGTACTTAGCGTGTTGTAATATGCCCGTGCAATCGGTCAGTGTCTTGAGGTGTCTTAGCGTAACAGGCGGGATCAGGCTATCACCGTAAAGACGATGGATTCTATTCGTCATATACATGGCTATTGGCCGAAAGGAATAATTTCACGCGTCGTGGGTTCGCTAGCAGCCCTCGTCTTAAATCGGTGAAAATTCCTTGCGAGCTGTACGAACCTTGTCACCCGGACAATTGTCATCTTCCAACGGTTGTTACGTCAGATATATATCCAAGTTAGCATAGTAACGTCACTTGTCTCGTTTGTTACTGGCCTTTTCAGTGTTACAATGCAGCGTTCGAAATTAGTCTCTAAATCCTTGTTATTTGCGGCAGTTGCGCTCATTGTGTTGGCCACTTTGGTGGTTCCGGCGAGCGCAGCAGAATTAACTGTAGGTGCCGGCGGGCAGTACACAACCATTCAACAAGCAGTAGATGCGGCGAAATCAGGCGACACCATACGCGTCGCTCCTGGAACATACACCGAGAACGTTGTCGTGAGCAAATCGCTGACGATCACAGCCGCGAGTGGACGACCCACTGTGCAGGCCGCCGATGCGAGCAAAGACGTCTTCTTGTTAACGAGCCCCGGCGTGCGTATTGAAGGCTTGACGATAACAGGCGGGGCGTCTGGCGTGCAGATTCAAGGTACGTCAAAGTGTATAGTGACAAATGTCGTTGCTCGAGATAACGTGCGCGGGGTATACCTGTCACATAGCACTGAAAATGAGATTAGTAAAAACAATCTAGCTGACAATAGTTACGGAGTTTATGGGGATAGCGCTTCAAGTAATACAATAGCCTCTAACGTCGCGACAGGTGAGAAGGGGTCCAGTTCTGCGCTTGGGGACGGCATATTCTTGAATTACGGCGATTCGAATAAAATCACGGGCAATAATCTGAGTGCGAATCACGTTTTCGGAATCTCCATATACACCTCAACTCAAAACATCATCTCTAACAACACCATGAGCGACAATGATAATGTTGGCGTTCGTCTCGGTCCTGGATCCAACAACAACACGCTTACCTTTAACACGATTGCTAATAACGGTCAGATCTCTCAACAAGCGTCACAAAACTTCCCGACTGGCGGAATTCTGATCGTCAGTGCAACAGACAACCGGATCTATCTTAATAACTTCATCAACCAGCCAACCGCTATACTAGGCGCATCAGCCGCGATTTTGAATTCTCCGGAAAAAATGGTGTATACGTTCAACGGCGTTGAGCAAACGAGTTATATGAGCAACTATTACTCAGACTACAAAGGGACGGATGCAAACGGCACAGGGATTGGCAACACGCCATCTGCTTATGGCGATAAGTCCCCCCTCATACAGTCAGTGACAAGCTACGGGACGATTACTCTTGTCAGTGCGGTCACTCCGACCCCTTCTCCACAGAGCCAAAATTCAACAACGGTTTCTAATAATCAAAGCATCAGTGGGATACAAGTCCCGAGTTTCCCGGGTTTCGAAGTTCTCTCCATAATAGTAGTCTTCGCAGTGGTTGGACTCGCAATCGCATATTTTATCCTACGACGACCGCCCCCGAGCGAATAGGGCATCTGGTTTCGTTGCTTTGTTAGGCGCGCTATACGCATCGCGACAACTTTTGTTAAAACGTAAAAACCTAAAAAACGTAATCTCAAGTTCCCCAAGCGCTTCGATAGAAACACTTTTCACGACTTGGGTATTACTACTCATTGCAGAAGTATTACGAGTTCGCGGTGAGTGAATGGAACAAGGACTAGTGCGCACGTGTATATCCCTCCCTGAGGCTCTTTTAAGCCAGTTTGATAAGGTTACACAAAAGAGGGGTTACTCTTCACGCTCCGAGGGAATGCGGGACGCTATAAGGAACACTATTGTTCATTATGAGTGGATGAACCAGGTCGATGGAAAACGCTTAGGGGTTATTTCGCTTGTTTATGAGCATCATCAGCGAGGGCTGAGTGAAAACTTGGCCAGGATACAGCACGAGCGCGCGGACTTAATCATATCGTCCGTCCATATCCACTTAGACCATGGTGACTGCTTAGAGAGCGTTATCCTACAAGGTGAAGGCAAGCGCATTAAAGAACTAACCGAGACGATAATGGCGCTTAAGGGCGTCAAATATGTGAAGCTTAATACAATCTCACCTAGCTCCAGCGATCAACAACCCCTATGATACCTGAGTGGATGAAAGAGGTCGGGCCGTCTAATTGTTGCACCGTTAGCGTAGATAAGAAAAAGAGTTTTGTGGAAAAAACGATTTCTGGCATCCTTAATTTTTTCCAGGAGAGCCTAATCTCCGAGGGTTATACAAAACGAAACGGTTTCTTACAAAGCATTGACCCCAGGGTGAAGCTGATCTCTTTGCTTATTTTAATCGTCGCTGTGAGTATGACTCGAGATATTGGGGTGCTATTCGTCGTTTATTTGCTGACGTTGGCGCTTGCAGTTGCAAGCAAGATAGACTTGCTTTTTTTTATCAAACGCGTATGGGTTTTCGTTCCTATTTTTGCTGGTATTATTGTGCTCCCAATAATCTTCAACGTCTTTATGGCTGGCGATAATCTGGTTACTATCGCAACGCTCGGCAATGGCACGTATGTCGGGCCGTTCCTTCTCCCAAGCACAATCTACATCACTAAGCAGGGCACGATAAGCGCCGCCACGTTTATATTGCGAGTCGCGACGTGTGTTTCACTCACAGTGCTGCTGGTCCTCACAACCAAGCGGTTCGTGCTTTTCAAGTCGCTACGCTCACTTCACATTCCGAAGGTTTACGTCCTGACGCTCGACATGTGCTATAGGTACATCTTCCTACTCTTGGACTCCATCCGAGATTTTTTTACGGCCAAAAAAAGCAGGACAGTAACGACGTTGCCCTTGCGGGATGAACAAAAATGGGTGGCCGGCCGTATTGGCTATATGCTCGTAAAATCGCTGGATACCAGTGAACGGGTGCACAAAGCAATGATCTCCCGCGGCTTTAATGGCGATGTGAAACTTATGCACGACTATGCGATACAAAAGAGGGATTACGCAACGATCGTAAGCTTCGCTGCGCTCAGCGTGGTTCTAGTATTCATCTCCCAAAACATCATTAAGATCTAATCGTCATCGCGAGGATACTTTGGATACATGTTTAACAACGAGTGTCAAGATATCGTTTTACATGGAACCTTACAGCAACTTGTCGAGAAGGTCGAACGAGGCGAGATGATTCCGAAGCTGCAGGCCTCGCACGCTCCTATGTGCAAGTTCTTTACCTCGTTCTATATCATCAGTGGCATTCGCCACGTAGTACCCCTAGTTCACGGCCTCAAATGAAACAAATCGCAATCTATGGCAAGGGAGGAATCGGGAAGAGCACCGTAGCTTCGAATATATCAGCGGCCCTCAACGAGCGAGGCGTTAAGGTCATGCAAGTCGGGTGCGATCCCAAGCGGGACTCCACAAGGATTCTGGCGGGGGGCCACCTCATCCCCGCGGTCTTAGAGATCTACAGAGACAAGCTCCGACACGGGCAGGATGCGCACGCTATTTCGCTCGACGACATCATCTTTAAAACATCCAGTGGCATCTACTGCGTTGAAGCTGGTGGTCCCGAGCCGGGAATCGGCTGTGCGGGACGAGGGGTGCTCACTGCTCTCCAGATCCTTAAAGACCTCAAGGCGTTCGAAACCTACGAGATTGACGTTGCCATCTACGACGTGCTTGGCGACGTCGTGTGCGGCGGGTTTGCGATGCCCATCCGTGAAGGGTTTGCGAGCGAAATCTACCTTGTTTGTTCTGGGGGCTTTATGAGCATCTATGCGGCGAACAATATCGCACGGGCGGTTCAACGACT
>PMYA01000013.1 GCA_003170935.1 Methanobacteriota archaeon | reverse complement strand
GTTTGACTCCCCTTTTTGGTGTTTGACAGCAAGGACCTCCTTGCTCCCACTAGCACCGATGACACGGCACTATGTAACCCCGCGTGACAAACGATTGTGTCACAGCCTGCCGTTCTTAGCCGAAAATAACTCCTATCGCTGTAACAAACGCCCCTAACAACAACATGTATCTCTTGGGAGTACCTTTGTACGTGTTTTAGCAAAACGGCGGTCAAAAAGATAGTGGGGAAGCGCGATTTTCAATAAAGCTCCCTACTCCCCTTTTTAGGTAGCTAAAGACGCGCTTCCCCTCGAGTTTTTCATGCCGACTTTACCCTTCGAAGCTCAAGAGACGAGGTAAGGAAGGCGAAAGCGGGGGAGAGATGAAAGAGCGGTAGGTAAGGGAAGAAATACCGCCGCCTTCGCCTGTAGCTGTATAACGGCAACCCGAATAATATTTTTTTCTATTTTATTCCGGTGGGTGCATCTTTTTAAATAAATCTAAAGCGAAGACCTGCGCCTCTACGACCACTACGCGGGGGTATATTTTGGCGTGTTGGATAAGAGGATTTGTCTTCATTCGATTCGAAACGCTACGCGGATTTCGCTCGATGGGCCCATTTCAATGATCTGGACCGACGACCGAACCTATGCTAAGTATCTCGCCCTACCTTTGAGCTATTGTGAACACAACCAGTCCCTGCAGCAGAGCGAATACAAGAGCTGCTTAAGCAAGGCCCACCATAGGCTTAGGGCAATTCTACGCGGGCGTAACGAAAATGCTCAACGCTTGCCTGTCGTTTCTTCGTTTTAGCTTATCCTGACATATGGGATACCATTAGACAATAAACGCTACGTGTTAGGTATCGTCAATTTGTCAATTTGTCAATATTGCATTCTTTTGTCAATCTAAGGTTGTTACTGCATTTTTTCGCAGCGATACGTGGCCCCCGGAGCACATTTAAATTTGTTTAGAGAGAAAAAGGCGATCGCGAACGCCCCCTTCACAGAAGGGGGGGTGAAAGAAACAACTCCTAAAATAATGATTGACAACGTTAAAGACCCTTTAGCAGTGAGTGCAGGTATGATAGACTCTGCTGAGCACGAATTCGCACAGCTCGCGCTCGACGGAGTTTCGCTCGTGGTGGTAGAGGCGATCCTTTTCGGATCTGGCGTTTTCTTTGAGATGCGGGCAAACCCCAACTTGCACGACGATGGGCATAGCGGACTAAAGCAGCGCCGCGTGAAAAGATCACGTCTTGAAGGAATGATGAAGCAATTACAATAGGATATAGGCCTCATCAGCTGCAGCAATTCTGCTAACCACAAACGTCCGAAAGTCGTGGTTACGTAAACGACGCACGAGCAGATCGACGATTTGGGTGACGACGAGTTTCCGGCGTTAATCGTGAGAGATAGCGGCGAGCTGCTGGGGTGAGTGGGCGGGCAAAAACGTGTCTCGAGATTTATTATCCTTACTATCGAGGCGCCTCTTGAAACTTCATTTCGAATAATAGCATCGTGCGACCCACGCTCAGTGACGTTGGACATAAGAGCGGTACATGCCTCTGTGATCGAAAGGAGCGATACGACGCCGGAGACAAACGGGGGTACATGAAGGCGGTAATCGACTTTGCGAAGGAACGTGAGGACGTGCGGCGTGAACTCGCTCAGTACGTGGAACATCGCAGTTATTACACTGGGCTTCTATCGAGTAGCGGATGACGAGCGACTCATCTGCTTCTCTACTGCATACTATTTTCAATCCAGCGGGTGCACGCCTGACGTTACCCTAGCTTTAGTTTAGTGGCAGAAAGTATATGTCGCACCATCAGAAACCTCACTAGTATGCGGCGTTGGCTTCTTGCAGCGGTGCTTGTCTGCGCGTTCATCATTCTGGCAGCGTATTACTATGCCAACGTATCGTACCACCTCGATTACCTGCGCGAAAGCGAGGTGAGTGCGAACTATGACGCGTCTGTCGGGCGCAACGTCTTAATATCTGGCGAAGTGGTCGCCACAGGGGCCCAGTCATTCGAGCTTAAGGGGATGTACGGCACCTACACGATCCTCTCATCGGCGGCGGTACAGCGGGGGGATGACGTTAGTGTCGTCGGCACGCTCGAACCCGGACACCAGCTGCGCGCAGCGACGATGTACGCGTCATCAGCGCTGCTCAGCGCTCTCGTCTACATTCGATCATTTATTGCGCTCATCTTTGTGAGCGTGCTCTTTTTCGCGAGCTGGCGTTTTGACAAGCGCGGATGGGTAATAAGGCCACGGAAACCGGGCTCACAAGAGCGGGACGGTGCGTGACGGTGGACTGGATGGCACACGTTGCGTTCGTCTTTATCGTTTGCGCGCTCCTTGCGCTCAAGTGGCCCGTGTTCGGCGGACGTAACCTCGTGCTCGTGATGATCGGCACTTTGCTGCCGGATATATTCAAGCTGTACCTGCCGCTGCGACTGATTTGGACCAACGCAGGGGACGCGCTTATGTTCTTCCACATCCCGGCAGGAACGCTCCTCGTCTGCGGGCTGTGTGCGCTGCTCTTTGAAGCGGGGATGCGAAAACGCGTTTTCCTATTGTTCGCTTTCGGGATGATGATGCATTATGCGCTCGACGTGCTGTTAATCAGCGTCACAGGGGGGCTCATGCTGCTGTATCCGCTGAGCTGGGAGACGTGGACGCTTGACCTCATACGACCTGACAATTGGCTCGGGACGACGATTCTCTTGGGGGCTGCCGCCCTCGTGTGGTGTGTGTTAACGTGGAGACGCTCCGGGCAACCGATTAAAGTTGAGCCATCCGCTGATGCCTAGGCCAGCTTCCGACTCAATGAGGCGCACGTCGCGTGAACGCTGTAATTCAGCGCAATGATCGAACGACTTTCTTCGGTATGAAGTAATATTTTAGCGCGCGCTCAGTGCATGTCGTTAGTGGGAAAAGAAATCGGCCCAAAGGCAACTCATCTCAACTTATATCATTCAGCCAAATAAGTGAGGACTATGAGAGATATTAAAACAAAAGAGCGCTTCATCGAATTGCGCGGACAGAGGCTCCCGCTAGCTCGGATAGCAGCTGAAATCAACGTCAGTAAACCCACGTTGATCAACTGGGAGCACGAATTCAAAGAGGAGATCGATAATGCGCAGGCGATGGAGCTCGAGGCGATGTACGACAAGTATTACCTCTCGGTACGTAAGAAAGTGGAGTTTTTTGGCGACGTATTAAATCGGATTCAGAGCGAACTTGAGACGCGGGACTTGTCAACGATCTCAACCGAAAAACTGTTTGCGATGTACGCGCACTTCTATCAAGAGGCGCAGCGCACATTACCTGACATTACGTTCAAAAACGAGGGAGAGGTTCAGGCATCAAAATCCGGGCGGCTTGTGCTCGACGAGTTGGGAAAGAGTGGATTCTAAATTCAGGTAAAAGTTGACCAAAAGTTGACCA
>PMYA01000108.1 GCA_003170935.1 Methanobacteriota archaeon | reverse complement strand
CGTTTAAAATATGTCGAAACACTCGGCCATTTTTTGTATATTTTTATCATTCCATCTTGCCCCTTTTTTGTTTTATCTCGCCTCTAAAATCGAATGATTTTAAATAATCCCTGTCCTTTTGCATCGTTGCTATAAATTCACGTTCGTTGGCATACCCGTTACCCGTCTCTTTTTTTATGTCCTGGTCAACACCATGCCACCACTCGATAGGATAGCAGAAAAGTATGGCTTCGTCTTCTATCCGTGATACCCCTCGTAATCGTCTTTCGAATGATTTGATATATTCAAGCCGCACATTTTCATTTAATACGCAGCTATGCTCGTTTGCGAAGTTCTTACGACAAGGCCGACAGTTTAAAAGGTCCTTAGAGTTTGCGCACTCTTGCGCGGCTTTTACCGCAAGTTGAAGTTTCGTCTTTTTACCCATGTTTAATGCATTAACTCCAGGTTAAACAGCTCCGTCTTTCAATTTCTTTTTTGTCTTCCGAAGGTCTCGAATAAGTAACAACAGAGTAACCAAGAGCGCCGCAATTATTATCGACGCGATGTAAAGCTCAATCGTCATAAACGCCGCCTCTACTTACCGGTTACTTTTTTCTCACACTCGGCCTGGAGCTTGTAAAGTAACTTTAGTATTTCGTCTCGCGTCTCGCGGCTTGCTGCAGTACGTAAAATGCTCAATCAAGGTTGGCTTACAGAAGAGCAGGCTGACGAGTGGTTCGGCACAGGCACAACAGATCAGACTGCTAATGAGGCTGAACAGTCAGCTGAATCTTCAATTAGGGACATTAAACCTGCAAACCTTCCCAAGTGGGAAGAGGTCTACCCTGTTGCACGTTAAAGCAACATCTTAGGCTTACAGGCCTTGTTTGCAGTACCTTTTTCATGCCAAAAAGGTGGGTAGAACATGGCCAAAAGGGTGCTGCAGAAGGTCCGTTTTTAAGGTAAACGACCGTGAAGGCCAGATAGAGTTAGAAGGGTTAATCCACCCACTCACCTACAGGCACCGAGGGTACTTCAATCTCAAAAACAAGCCTCGTAGCGCTATCATCAAACTTCACATAGACTTGATCTGCGTTGCGTAGTAAGTCAAGGTAATACGGGAATTGCCACATCTCCTCATAGGCGGTTCCAATGTTACGTTCTGCGTCATGAACGTGTTTATGTGGTGTTCGTTGCTCTAGTTCCTTTGTGAAGAAGAATATAGACAAAATATATTGATCGTCACAAATGATTATAATTTGGCCTCCTGCCCTGGGGTACAATACTGTGGAAAATTTGATAGCTTTCTTTTGGATTAGCATAACCAAATCAGTCAGTATAATGGACAATAAGGCTTCCTCTGCAATTTCGTGCCTGAACTAAATCCACCTGACCCTGGGAGTTGTCCGCTGCTGTGTAAGCCAGTGGACAGCAAGCAGGCAACTCGTTACCAAATCATCAAGCTGACCTGTTTTAGAGCACCTAGTTCTGGCCGTGCTCCGTTGAACGGAAAGCACTGTTTTAGACGCGCTTAAGGATTTAGTTGTTTAGCCTACCCTGTCAATCGAAGGAAACGGGTCCTTCTGAGCAAGAAAGCGAAATATAAGCTGTTATGTGTTTTGTACCTCAAGCGAGGGGCGTTAGGTCAAACACGTGATCAAAAAAGTGGCGGTTATTGTGCTTGTTATAGTCGCGTCGCTCTTGGTGGCCGGTTGCACATCATCGACTAACAGCAACCAAGCGGCAAGCAGCGCATCACAATCAGCAGCGAGTGTGGCAACGAAGACAGCAAATACCACGACGAAGGCGTCCGCATCAGTAAAGCCATCTGCTTCAGCGTCAGTTATCAGTCCAACGCCTAAACCTTCATCGTCGCCTGCACCCACGCCAACACCTACGCCGGTGCCAGCTAAGCCAGTCCTCGTATGGGATATGATAGGAACGACAATATGTTCCGATAGAGGCTCAGAAGTAGTGCGCTGCCACGTTCAGGCACCGTACAAGGGCTCAGACCTGCCGTTTTCGTGGTCTGTCAACGGTCTGAGTTACAATGAGGTAGATCACGTTTACAAACCCGATGGGCAAGGGGGTTATGTTCTATCCTCCATGACTAGGGTATATGGTGGTAACTTTCCTTTAGGGCAGAATATTATCATAACAGTGACCGCTCCGGGCATGGCTCTGGAAAGTACGGTTCTTGTGGTACGATGTGAAACGTGAGGGGGCTTTGGGATGCTAAAAAGAGGCGCGAAGCAACGTTTCTATCATATTAGCCCTCCACGAATTGACAGGTAAACGCCAGAAGTCCGAATACGAGAATGAGGACTAGTACAACCGCTATAACCTTCGTCTGAAGTGAATTCATCTAGCCGCCTCGCCTTTCATATCAATAATCGTACCTAGCACCAGACGCTTACGTAAGGGGTTAAAATACGAGTGAAGCTTTTCTTTTTCGTGTTCATCACTCTCGGCACTCATGAAACCCAATAACGAGTAAGATCTGAAAAGATCAAAACGACTAATGGGTTCGCCTAGTAGCGTTAAAAATCGTCAGAGCACGGTTTAAATGGTCTAAAAAGTCTTTTAGAAAAGTGTTGTCTATGTTGAATACGATCAATAAGCTTTTACCTGCCAAACACAAATTAGGCAACAAAGCCACAAGGAGGTGAACGAATGGCAAATGAAATGGCCCCAGCGCCTGAAATGACTCCAGCCCATGAAATGTCTCCAGCCCCGCTGCAGTACCGTAGCGTCGGTGTCAGATTTGTAGCTCTTCTTATCGATGTCATTATTGCTGGCATTATTGCGTCAGTTTTCGCCACTCCGTTGCAAACGCCCGTCTTCAATAGTGCGGATTTTACTAATGGAACCTTTCACGTATCCACCACAGCGAATTCGCTCGCAGGACTTGGCAGCATCATATCATCACTCGTCGTGCTCTTCTATTTCACGCTCCTCTTGGGAGCGTATGGACAGACGGTAGGCATGATGGCCCTTAAGATCAAAGTGGTCAAAGAGGATGGTTCAAAGATTGGCTATGTCGATGCACTCGTGCGTTCCTTACTCCTGATCATCGACGCAATACCGTACATTATTCCGTTCTTGCTCGGTGCAATTCTTATATGGACGTCGGATAAGAGACAGCGGATTGGAGACCGCGCAGCGCACACCGTAGTAGTGACCGCGTGAAGGGCTATTTTTCCCTTCTTTTTTCTTTTTTTTCGCGAGCGTTGTGGGCCACGATTCCTATTCTTTGATTTGCCAAAATAAGAGGCTCTCGAAG
>PMYA01000001.1 GCA_003170935.1 Methanobacteriota archaeon | reverse complement strand
CGCGGCTTGCTGCAGTGAGCAATCGGGGGAACCTATCAAAGTATGGTAATAAAAGGTGGTTATGTGCAATATGCACATTTTGAGCGAGTTGCCTTTTTATACCTACAAAGTGAAATTTACGTTCGATGAAGCACGTAAGGGAAAACGTTGTCATCGCGCTCCTCATTGCAGCTCTGATAGTAGTTGCATTTTGGGGCATCCCGCTTCCTCTTATGCTGCTTACTGCTGTGATCGCAGTGATAACGTATCTAGCATTTGTTCCCGCGTTGTGGGAGCACTATACGTAGACATGAATAAGCTGTGATGTTACAAGATATCCCTGCGTTATCACCTAAAAACACTACTCGAAAAAGAATTACTTCGATTAAGATAATTTGAGGTAAAATAACTGCTCAACCGGAAATCGGAGGCGAATGAATGACGAAAGGATGGTGCGAAAATTGTCAATTTCAAAACAATAACGGTGTTCTGTATTGCTCTCAATGTGGTGAGGAACTGGAAAATAAATCGCAAAGAGGGCGCCAAATTATAGCGGTTGTTTTAATCTTGATTATTGTAACTGGTTTGATACTAACCGTGTGGCGTCCTTTTTAATCTCACTTCAATCAATGGGGAGAGAGCATAGCGTGATTCTTTTAAAGTCTCGCCATCTCCCCCCACTTTAACTCTTTTTTCGATTTCAAGCACGTAGCGGATCCCTATTGGCATTCCGAACCGACGGGACGAACTGGAATAGTTATGCTCTCTTTGGGAGGGAGCAAAGAACGCACCCATTCGCGCTCTGTCCAGAGGACGCAGCCACCTTCGGTCTCATTGAGTGAGCCATGTTGTTCACGAATGGCCTGCAACAGGTTGGATTGCAGGGCCTCCCTGAGTGACGTCTTCTGCACGCTCGCGTCAGAGAAGGGAGAGGCGGGACACGGTTCAACGTCCCCTCCTGCGCTGATATGGACGAATCCCCGCCCTGCAGCCAGGCAGCCCCCATATTGTCCCTCGTCCCCAGGAATTGCAATGAAGAGAGCGGGGAATTGAGTACGAAACGCCTCTGTCTTTTGTCGCAAGTGACTTCTTTGTTCATCGGTCAAGACCCAATCGTCTGTCCCCTCTTCAAAAGAGACGTATTCAAGGAGGAGGAAAAGGCGAGTCCCCACTTCGACCAGATTTTTTACAAAGTTCATATCGGTGATCGTTGCGACGTTTGACCGAGTTATTGTCAAAGAGCAGCCAAAAAAGATTCCCTCGGCACGCATCTTTTCCATGACGCCTTGGAGACGCTTGTAAATGCCCGCGCCTCGACGTTCATCGGTTTCGCATTCGTCACCTTCGATGCTGATGATGGGAATGACGTTTCGTTGTTCCTTGAATTGCCGCATCACGGCATCATCGATGAGCGTGCCATTCGTAATGAGTGGGAAAACAATTGATGGAAAGTCCCTGGTAATGGCTAGAAGCTCCTTGCGGATAAGCGGCTCACCGCCGGCGAGGAGGATGGCTGACACGCCAAGCTGCTGTGCCTCGCTCACGAGGCTCCGAAGCCTGTGCGCGCTTAGTTCTCTCGCCGCTGGCCGGCGTTCCCGGTGAGCGAAGGCGATACATCCCTTGCAGCGCAAGTTACATTTGTTCGTCACACTCATGATGAGAATGGGGGGTACGTGGAGATCTTCGTTTTGCCATTTCTGCCTCTTCTGG
The DNA here is from genome assembly GCA_003170935.1 of Methanobacteriota archaeon. Classification (GTDB taxonomy): domain Archaea; phylum Halobacteriota; class Bog-38; order Methanoflorentales; family Methanoflorentaceae; genus Methanoflorens. The sequence continues at coordinate 1,051 of PMYA01000001.1, read as the reverse complement.
GCTGCTCTCCTTTGCCACCACAAGGTGCGCAGGAAGAAGAGGGCTTTCGATGGTTCTCTAAGCGTAATTCGCGCTGCGTCTTTAAAAAAGACCGTGATCGCGCGGTTAAGGATGTTAATATAATTGGAATCCTGTTCCACAATACGAATTTACGTGGGTGATATTTATAGTGCTCGAGAGCAGCCCAAACGTTTAAGCCCTATTTATAAATTAAACATGTACAAGAACTTTTAGAGATAAACGATTGAACTAGTGAATTCTGAAGTTTGCTTGGGACGAAATGCAACGACTGTACTACTTTGACAACATTAAGATTGTCCTTATTCTTGTGGTGATCTTCATCCACGCCGGCCTGGCGTACATTACCAATGCTGAGGGGTGGTCCCTGAGCTTCCCTGGACCGCTCCCCCCGTAGAAGTGCTCGCCGTCGGCACGTTCGAAGCGGTAGCTGCCTCGTTTGCGATGGCACTCTTCTTTTTCATCTCGGCGTTCCTCCTCGTCGGCTCGTTAGACCGTAAGGGACGGCAGAAGTTCCTTAGAGACCGCTTCGTGCGCATCGAATCCCGCTCTTTGGGTTATTGGCGTTCTATCTCATTTTGATAGACGCTGTGGGGCAAACCCGGCGACGTACTCTCTCGGCAATCTCTGGGTCCTAGTGTTCTTACTTATCCTCGCGGTCGTATACAGCGTTTGGCACAGGTTTAAAATACCCATCCCTTCAGTGCCCTGTCTAGGAAATGGGGTGCTGTTGCTCGCGTCTCTAGCGCTTGGTGCCGTGAACTTTGCCGTGCGGGAGTGGTACGCGTGGGATCAATGGCTGCTGTGGTACGCTATCGAACCGGCCCACGTGCCGCTCTACGTGCTATTCATCATCGGGGGCATCCTTGCTTATCGTAACGGTTGGCTTGAGGCTGTTTCCCCCGCTTTGGTTCCTTTTTACTTTCCACATTCTTCAGCATAGCCTTGATATACCAACAGGGAAGAATAAAGCGTATGGTTGAAGCACGAGAAACTAATGAACTATACAATATTGAAATTGTAAATGTGGTTG